>NZ_JACRVS010000025.1:0-34782 GCF_018811985.1 Acetobacter sp. P5B1
TTGTTCATCCGAACTGTCGGTATCACCCGGGCCACCATGAGGATCGGGCTGGCCAATATCGTCTACAACATGCGCCGCTTCCTCTTCCTCGAAAGGTTGAACGCGAGCGCGTAGTCATCCAGCGGGAGGGCAGTCCCCGATCTGCTCAAAACGCAGATCAAAAGCTACCCCAAAAACCGTCAATCAAATCGCCAAAACCCTGAAATCACGAGCCAGGCGCATCAACCAACGGTTCTTCGATCCCTCCACGTGTTCGAGCTGGATCGCCGCCAACTCGGAGCGTCGTAGCGCTCCACCATAGCCAACGAGGATAATGGCGCGATCACGAGCATCAACCAGCGAGGTCATCGGGATCGTATCAACAACCTCGCAGACCATCTCCCATGTCAAACCTTTGACCTGACGTGGTGGCGTTTTCGTCGGAGAGCGATGAATACCTGCCAGCGTCTCGGAGACGAGCGCGTGTGTCGTTGGAATGGGAAGGTGGGCGATGTGATGAAGATAGCGCAGCGCTGCCCGGTGGAGTTCGATAGTGGCCGGCTTACGTCCGCGCAAAGCGAGATCCGCAAGATAGGTGGCAACGTCTTCACTCCGTGCAGGCAAGGCGGGGAGGTTATGACGTGCCGCCCAAACACACCAGCCCCGGATGGCTGAGCGATAGGCGCGGCGGGTATTCGCCGCTTTTCCTAGCTGAACGAACGCGACGACAGCTTCCTGTGATGTCTCTAGTTGGCCGTCATATTTAGGAACCTCAGCTTCGACCAAAGCCGTGAACCAACGTGCGACATTGGCTGGATCCTGTCCAATAGGTGGCGGAGCTGAGATAGAACGAACTTTGTCTTGTCTAGGAGGGGCAGATGCTATTTTCTCCTGCTCCAACGAGACAAGAGACGCGACAAACGCCAAGCGCTGTCGATCGATCACAAGTGCCATTTCGTGACGGTAGCCATTGGGCAGAGAGAAGGAGGGGTCTTCAAGGAGCTTCAGTGCGTTGGCAGCATGTTCGGCGCACTGGGGCAGTTCGGTATCGGGCAGAAAGCTACCGTCAGGCAGCGTGCTGCCTGCAATGAACACGGGAAGGGGAGGGGGGAAGTGGGCAGTAGAGAGAATGGTGCGCAGGACGTCGACCGTTACGTCGGATTGAGCCAGACGCTGCCGAGTGAGACGGTCCACCTGTTCGAGAACACGCAGGCGCAAAACGGGCCAAGAGCCAGTCAGGAGGATAGAGTCAAGCATATCTCATATTGTTTAACTGTCTTGGGTGAGCTTGCCAGCCCCCTACTCAAAAAATGCAGTTATTGTCCTATGCTTGAAAGTCTCCGAACAACTGTTCTGCTCAAGCAGTTTCGTGTCTGTGCGATGCTATCCAGCAGCGTGTGAGAGAAGATAGTATCTGAGGGCACGCGATTCCGACCGTCAGATCGCAGAGGTTGACGTCCGTGTCGCCATTATTCATCGGTTTACTGCTCTCAAATCCTCTTCCCCTTCTTGTCAAGTAAAGAATAGATGATTAAATATCTCACCAATCCTAATCAATAAATTGTGCAACAAAGCATCTAACACCTTGTTCCAAGAAACGCTGAAAATATGTACCGTCAGTAAGACAACCGATCCCACCAAACTACAGTAAAACACGCAATAAGGAACAGAAAGCAATGAAAGCGAACGGCGTAAATATCTCACTGGAAGCTGTATCTCCATCGGCGACACATAGGGGATGCCCGGTTGAGTTCGCCCTTCAACTCATTCGAGGCAAGTGGAAAAAGAGGATTATCTACCTTATTGCCGAACGCGAGTTACGCTTTTCGGAGATTTTGAAGAATTTAGAGGAAATATCACAACCCGTGCTTGCACGAGAGCTACGCGAGCTTGAAAGCAGCAATTTGATAAAGCGGGTTGTTTATCAACAAGTTCCTCTGAGGGTCGGATATTCACTGACATCTGTCGGTGAAAGCTTACTACCGATATTGATTGATTTAAAACGGTGGGGTGAGGAATACATAGAGATCTCTCTCTAAGAGGTATGGTCTCAAAAATGTTAGTAATTGACTGCATCAATTCCGGACGCTTATCTTTTCGGTTATACATTTCGTTGCAAGGATATATCAGTGTCAGGACAAAAGCGTCTGTTGTTAGTTGGCGGTCATCCCAGCCCTGCCACCTCGCGCTATCAAAACTCCATGATCTCACGTGCCGAAAAGATTGGCGCCGCCTGCATATCGCTTTGTGATCGAGTAACTCAAGGTAAGTTCGATGTTGCCGCCGAACAGCAATTACTTGTCGACGCCGACCGGATAATTCTGTCATTTCCTTTCTACTGGTACAGCTACCCGGCAATAATGAAGCAGTGGATGGAGGACGTCTTCCTACCCGGTTTCGCCTATGCTGCAGGCGGTGACAAGCTGGTCGGCAAGGAATTTATTGTCTTCACCACGATAGGTGCCCCGGAGCATGCTTATCATGCAGCAGGTTTCAATAATTACACACTTGATGAATTGCTAAGACCAATCGAGCAATCCATCAGGTATGTTGGCGGAGTTTATCTTCCGCCTTTCGCGATCTATCGCAGTTTGTTCATTCCCCAAAACGAGCTTGACAAGCAATGTGATAAGGCAATGGAGCATCTTGCTCGCTCATTTAGAACGAAACGCCAGCTCTATGCTGACATGATCCGCGAGGCCGAACAACTTTACGTCCCTCTGGCAATGCAAGCTCACGACTCAACCCCCGGCACTACTTTGGCGTCAAAACCATGAGCCACAGGGCTACCGACTTTGACGATTGCCAACGGCAGGTTTTTCCTACTCGGGTGACCGCCCGAGAGGCGTATCACTTAATGACGGCATCACCACCGCCCGCAGTTCGATTTCTTTTTGGTCTGAGGGATGCTTTAGGCAAGATAGTTGGGATCAAACCAATTGAAGGCTTCTCTAGCCAAGTCCATCCAAGTCCATCTAGCACAAAGTTAGATTTCTTTGACGTAGATGAAGATTATCCAGAGAGATTAATACTCTCTTCGACCGATCATCATCTAAAGGTCATTATCGCCATATGTGTAGAAGAACATGGCGTTGGGAGCTTAGTGTCCGTCACAGCATCGGTTGATTGTAACAACTTCGTTGGTCACCTTTATATGCTGCCGGTCCGGCCGATCCATAAAGTAATGACATCATGGATGCTCAAACAGGCGGCACTAACGTCAGAGCGTTAAATCCTCTTATAGCGAGCGAACCGATGCCACGTAATATTTCCCCCGTTACGACTTCAATCGTCCATAAGTCTGATGCGGACGACGTGTTTGTCGCAAGACCTCGGTTGATTCTACCAGAACGCATTCCTTCAGTGCATTTGAGCAAGTCGGGCGCGTCCACACTTCTCAACGCAGGTCTCTACTCAATCACTACTTCTGAGGATCTCGTCGCATCAGTGGATGACGATCAGACGGTGCCCGGCTACTATGAGGTCAAGCCCGTTAAACCCGATGCCATCACACCGTCGACTCTTCTACGGAGCGACGAAGTGAAGATGCCGCTGACAATCGTCTATGACGTGAAAAACACAGCAAGCCATTACTATTTCTATCGGAAGGAGCACGAGCACGTTCCTGGCCTGATGTTGATTGAGGTCGCACGACAGGCCATGTACCACTATGTCTATAACGCTTACGATACCAAACGAGGACAGGTATCAATCTCGATGTCATCTCTTCTTGCAAGATTTGACGACTATACGGAGTCCTCGCTGCCACTATCGGTTATCGTGACGCAAAACGTCAACGAGTATACGAGTTCGCCGCGTCACATCGATCTTCAAGCCAAGTTCTTACAAAACGGGAAATGGGTGGGTTCCGTGAACTTAACAGGCGGAGTGATGAAGATTGCACTTTTCGAGCGCCTTCGAAGGTTTGATCTAGGCGATAATCAATGGTTCTCACCCTTTCCCCATTGGGATATGCCCATCTTGTTGGAGACTAGGGAAGGCACAGTGGAAGCTGTCCAGCTCCAAGCTATATGCGGTAAGGGAGCAGTAGTACAAATAAAGCAAAGGGGTCCGTCAACGATCCAAAGCGTTTATCGGCTCATCATCACGACTAAAACCATCGGCTGCATCGCCCTGCCTGTGTCTGACACACGCTTCGATACAGAGGGAGTGCATGTTAACTTCGGCAATTCGCGCACGGCCTCGCTGAACGAGTTTATAAAGCGTTACTGCACGCTGATACAACCACAACCGACCCCTATTGGCATCCATCAGTGAGCACATTCGAACGCTCGATGGCAGCGGTGACCCTCAGATCGGGGCTGCGCCTAAAGAACCGCATCGTGTTCACCTCGATGGGGTTAGACCTCGCAGACGAAGGAGGATGCTTTACGGATGCGCTTGCGGATTTTTATGACGGCATCGCTGATGGACATGTGGGCGCAGCGGTACTCGCAAATTCAAGCGTCTCTGACAGATCTCGACTGCATGCTGGTGGCTTGGTCTTAACTGAAGGTGCCCAACGTGACGCGCTTTGCAAATTTACGGATAACTTGGTAGCACGAGGATGCGCTCCGTTCGTCCAATTGCAGCACTATGGGCCACAAGGGTCGACCAAGCTAACAGGCGCGCCGCTGCTCTCACCAAGCGCAGGCCCACCATTCAGTCGACCGGCTTCAACAGCCTCCAGAGAGCCGTCTTGGAAGGTGATGACCAAGGATGACATCAAGGATGTGATCCGCCAGTTTCAGAGAAGCGCGCTGCTAGCAGAAAGTGCAGGGGCCCAAGGCATCCAGATACAGGCTAGTAACGGCTACCTCCTAAGCAGCTTTCTTTCGCCCTTCTCAAATCGCCGAACGGACGGATATGGCGGCTCTATAGAGGGCCGTTCCCGCATCATGCGAGAGATCGTCGCGGCTCTACGCTCTACATTGAAATCGTCGACCGCAGTGTCAGTCAGGATGAACGTAAGCGATTACATCGCCGATAATGGTATCAGCGAGGATGATGTTGCGGCGTGCGTCCATAGCCTCGCCGATGAAGGCGTTGATCTGATCGAGTTAAGTGGCTGTGTCCGCGGTTCTTTTCACCGCCTCTTGTCTCCGTCCGATCCGTTTCTTGACAACTTCCGGGCGAGCGTTCGGCTGGTCACACAGTATTCGCCGGTGCCAATAGTTTTCGCTGGCGGCACGGCGTCCCTATCTCAAGCTGAGCACCTGCTCGGCGATGATGTATGCGACTTGGTCGGTATGAGCCGAGCCCTCTTCGCAGACAACGATCTCATCACTAAGACGCTTTCTGACAAATCAGATCAGATTGACGGCTGCCTCTTCGACGGTAATTGCTTTCGTGACAAATCAAATCCGGTAGCAGATCGCGTTTACTGCTGTGTTTCGAAGAAATATCCGCGACCTAAGCACATCGCCTATTAACAGGAAATAAAGACATGGCATTTAACGGAAAGATACTGACTATTACTGGCGGCTCGGGCGGCATTGGGACAGCAGTTGCCAAGCGATTCACCGACGCCGGAGGTACAGTTCTTCTCTTAGGAAGAAGTGAGGAGAAAGGGCGAGCAACAGAGAAAGCTTGTGGTCCGGGTGCCACTTTCATACGGTGCGATGTCAGCAACGCTGATGATGTCGCAAACGTCTTCGAAATGATTGACGCAGAATACGGTGGGATCGACTTCGCCGTTAACAACGCTGGCGTCACAACACCATATGTTTCGCTTGATAAAGTAGAAGTGTCAGACTGGCGAAAAGTCCTATCCATAAATCTAGATGGTGTGTTCTACGCCATGAAGCACCAGCTCCCGATGTTGATCCGGCGGCAAGGATCAGCGATTGTTAACGTTTCATCTTGCGCAGGGGTCGTTCCAATCCCAATGCAGGCTGCCTACGTCGCAAGCAAATCGGCGGTAAACGCCTTAACGAGAGCTACCGCTCTTGAATACGCGACTGAAAGCGGTGGTCTATTCCCTGTTCGTATCAATGCAGTAGCTCCAGGCCCAACATTAGGCGGCATGAACACACCTGAGAGACTAGCCGCTCATCCGCAAAACACCGAGCGGAAACGAAACTCGACAGCAATGAGACGGTTCGGCACGCCAGACGAGATCGTGAACGTGATCGAGTGGCTCCTGTCGGACAAGTCTTCATTCGTTACCGGCCAGGTCATCAGCCCCGATGGAGGCTACAACGCGGGCAAAATCCTATGACGAAGAACATCTTTGTCACTGGGACAAGCTCGGGAATCGGCGAGCAAATCGTCATCGCACTGTTAGGGGCAGGCCAAAGCGTCGTTGGTCTCTCCAGACGGGAAAGCCCAATCATCATGGGCCATCCCCACTACAAACATATTCACTTAGACCTTTCAGATTTGAACGAACTCGAAAGGGCTATATCCAGTGGCAAGCTCAGCGAGGCATTGGACTGTGATGTAGCCTATTTGAACGCCGGTACTTTCGGACCCACGCCAAATCACGGCCATAACCTTGAGCTTACCGACTTCACTCATGTGATGAATGTGAACTGTATTTCGAATAAGCTTCTCCTCGACGCTCTCGCCCGAGAAGACCGGCCGATAAAAATCGGAATATCATCTTCTATATCGTCAGTCCGGTTTCGCGCAGGCATGTCGGTATATTCGGCGTCCAAGGCATCACTAAATGCCTTAGCGCATATATATGCCAAAGAATATCCACGGATGTTTATTGTCAATATCGGCCTATGCAACGTCGATACCCCCTTATGGCAAACGATCCTCACGCCTAATCTTAATCCTGATTTGGAGGAGCTTTCTGCACTTCGTGAGCGTGCAAAACAGCCAGGATACTTATCATCCCCAGCATCCAGGGCAGATCAGTTGATTAAAATCACTACTCATCCGGAGCTATTTGGCGTTCAGTCTGGTGAGTTCATCGAGATAAGATCACTCAGCCATCTACTCTCATAGGAAAAAATATGTCCGCTTTTTCGTATTCTCCAACGATCTACAGAATATCTTACGTCTATGACGTCATAGCAGGTATCGGTTTAACAACCCCCTGGACGTATAAACTTCTTTACGGAATTATACTCCAATTGAACGATGGGATTTTCGGCACAAATTCGAGCTTGGTGGCCGACGATCCCGGCGGCATCTTCTTCGCTAACATCGGCGGCCTAGCGCTTTGCGCTTGGGCTTGGGCTCGTGCATTACATTATACACCGTCCAACCTTTGGATAGATGGGGGACTGAAGCTTCTCATTGTAGCTATGCAGATCATAGCCGTGGCGAACGGCGCACCGACCATACTGCTTGCCCTTGGAAGCGTCCTCTTCGTAATTGGTGCCGCCGAGTTGGTAACATTCCGGCGGCACTATAGCTCGGCGAAGGTCGGCTGAACGCGTAGCGCAGGTTTGCTCTAACCTGCGGCTCTGGGCTGCTTTGAATCTGCAGCCTATTTGAGGAGAAACGTCGTACTGGAGGGTTCGAAAAACCCCTTGGCTCTGAGCTGTTCTGTGTGATTCCATTTCTTCGGCGTTGATTGGGGATGGTGGAAGATGAAGCAACCTGGTTTCTTTGATGTTGAAGAGCGTCTTGCTCGGCTGAGCGGGCTTGGCGATCAGCTGGAAGCCTTTTCCCGGACTGTGGATTTTGAGGTGTTCCGCCCTGATCTGGAGCTGGCTCTGGCCTATTCAGACGGAAGTAAAGGCGGACGTCCGCCGTTTGATCCGGTGCTGATGTTCAAAATCCTGATCATCCAGACGTTGAGCAATTTGTCTGATGAACGGACAGAGTATCTGATCAACGACCGCCTGTCGTTCATGCGCTTTCTGGGATTGGGGCTGTCGGACCGCGTGTCGGATGCCAAAACGGTCTGGCTGTTTCGTGAGCGTTTGACACAGGCGGGTGCCATTGAAAGGCTGTTTGACCGATTTGACGCGACCCTGCGGAACGCCGGTTATCTCCCGATGTCCGGCCAGATCCTGGATGCAACACTGGTGGCTGCTCCAAAGCAGCGCAATACGAACGCTGAGAAAGCGGATCTCCGGGCAGGACGTATTCCCGAAGACTGGCAGGACAAGCCGGCAAAGCTGTCGCACAAGGATCGTCATGCACGATGGACACTTAAGTTCACGAAGGCGAAGCGGCAGGGGGACTATCCTGAATTTTGTGCGGTGTGGTGATAAATTGCTCGAAGAGGAGCCCCCGCATGAGCATTGATAAAGACCTCCTGGACCGCCTGATGGAAGGACGTTCACCCGGCGACCTGTTTGGCAAGAACGGCATACTCTCGGAATTGACGAAGGCTCTGGCGGAGCGAGCGCTCAACACGGAGATGACTCTTCACCTTGATGAGGAATGCGCCGATGGTGCACCTGACGAGGGTAATCTGCCGCCCAATCGCAGAAACGGCAGGAGCCAGAAGACCGTGACCACGGAGAGCGGCAAGGTTGTTCTGGATATTCCCCGGGATCGGAATGGCACGTTTGACCCGATGCTGATCGCAAAGTATCAGCGTCGCTTTCCCGAGTTCGACCGCAAGATTATCAGCATGTATGCCCGGGGCATGACGACCCGCGAGATCCAGGGGCATATCGAGGAAATCTACGGCGTTGAGGCCTCCCCGAGCCTCATTTCCGCGATTACCGACGCGGTGATGGAGGAGGTCGCCGCCTGGCAGAACCGCCCGCTGGAACCGTGCTATCCGATCGTCTTCATGGACGCGATCCGGGTCAATATCCGCAGTGACGGGGCTGTCTCGAACAAGGCCGTCTTTGTGGCGCTCGCGATCCTGCCTGACGGCACACGGGACATTCTGGGGCTGTGGTTCCAGGAAAATGAAGGAGCCAAATTCTGGGCCAAGGTCCTCAGTGACCTGCGCAATCGGGGGGTGCAGGATATCCTGATCGCCGTCGTCGACGGGCTGAAGGGCTTTCCGCAGGCTATCGAAGCGGCTTTCCCCAGGACCCGCATTCAGACGTGCATCGTTCACCTGCTGCGTCATTTACAAGGACCGCAAGGCCGTCGCCACCGCTCTCAAGGCAATCTATACGGCAGTGGACGCCAGCGAGGCCGAGGCAGCCCTCGGCAGGTTTGAGGAAAGCGATCTGGCCAGACAATACCCGGCCATCGCACCCAGTTGGCGCAGGGCCTGGAATGAGGTCATTCCGTTCCTTGATTACCCCCCGGAAGTACGCAGACTGATTTACACAACGAATGCCATTGAGGCCCTGAACGCAAAGATCCGTCGTGCTGTGCGCACCCGCGGCCACTTCCCCAGTGACGAGGCCGCAGCAAAATTGATTTACTTGGCGCTCAATGCTACCTCCTCAGAGTGGAAGCGCTCAGTGAGCGAATGGTATGCTGTCAGATGGCAGCTCGCCATCATGTTCGATGATCGTTTCTCAATGGCCTGAAAAAATGCCACCGCACAAAATTCTACACAGTCTCGCGGCAGGACGATGGAACCATACCGTCGAGCGATCTCGCCATCCCGTTCGTTGGTTACAAATCCCACGTCTCCATCGACCAGAAGTTTCGGTTCATCCGAAAATGGAAGACGACGGATGCCGCCGCCAGTGATGGTGCGCGATTGAGAGAGGGGCTGTTAGATAAAACCAATACGGCCTCAAGCGTTTGGGCTGATACAGCTTATCGCTCGAAAGCGAATGAGGACTTCATGGACAAAGAGGGTTTTGTCTCAAAGGTTCACAGAAAAAAGCCGCATCTCAAGCCGATGCCCCGACATATCCAGAAATCGAATGCTGGAAAGTCCGTGATCCGATCACGCGTCGAGCACGTCTTTGCCGACCAGAAATCACAGACGGGATTGTTCATCCGAACTGTCGGTATCACCCGGGCCACCATGAGGATCGGGCTGGCCAATATCGTCTACAACATGCGCCGCTTCCTCTTCCTCGAAAGGTTGAACGCGAGCGCGTAGTCATCCAGCGGGAGAGCAGTCCCCGATCTGCTCAAAACGCAGATCAAAAGCTACCCCAAAAACCGTCAATCAAATCGCCAAAACCCTGAAATCACGAGCCAGGCGCATCAACCAACGGTTCTTCGATCCCTCCATTTGGTGTTCTTTTTGTAACTGTCTTTTTTTATGCGCTTTCTTTTACATTTTCATTGCCGCACGAGGCAGCCGTTGCAGCGTACAAACAGAATATTTCCGCCCTTGCCATTACAGCACAAAATTTTCCCGGAAGCTGGGCCAGCATTATTGGGGTGGTGTTGAATATTTTTGCTGTCAGTGACCGGGGTTTTCGAGGTTGGCGCACGGGTCCGGTCTGTGCCCGTAGAAGGCAGGATAATGCCCTGATGGTGCATATCCGGACTTATTCATATACAGAACCAGCAGCGCTACCGGCGCCCCCGTATGACCAAGGCTCTCAGAACTCGTGGCTTTTCTGCCGGGCATCGTCGTGTGGGACGCCTGATGCGGGAGAATGACATCCGGGTTGTCAGGATACGACGCTTCAAAGTGACCACTAACAGTTCGCACACACACAGTATAGAACCCAACCTTCTGGGACAGGATTTTTCAGCAACAGCACTTAACCAGAAATGGACAGCGGACATAACATACATCTGGACACGTGAAGGCTGGCTTTACCTGGCTGTGGTGCTGGATCTCTTCTCACGAAGAGGCATCGGCAGGCACCTTCCGGATGGACGCAAAGGCAGCCATGCTCCAGGAAATATCTTCAGTGTCAGCCAGTCGGCGTCTTCCTTCATGCGGTTCAATGTGACGCAGTGCGAGGACGACAGATTTTTTCGATCTCTGGAAAAAATACGGGGAGGGGAGACGCCGGATCATTTTTGATAGTGTCTATAAAAATCATAGTGAGTGAGCAATATGTGGTATTTTTCTGGTCTTACAAAATGGCCTACTCAGCATCCTGCGTCCCCTTGTGGTGCATTATTCATTTAACTCCACGATGGAATAATTGCGCCATGATAGGCTTCAAGGAGTTTTTCCCGCACATTGGGTTGCTGGAAAGCTTTCACGAGCGGCTGTATCCATGGTGCATGGGCATTGTTCTCATTCACCGCGATAAAATTGATGTACGGGTTATTTTCCATACTCTCGCGCGCGAGGCGCTCTTTGTTGAGGTCAATCCCTGCTTTATAGGCCCATTCCGTAATAACCACCCCGGCATCCAGATCGGGGAGGGATCGCGCCAGAACAGGATCATCCAGCTCTTTAATTGTCAGAGACTTGGGGTTTTCCGCAATATCCAGCGCCGTGGGCATTCCATCCGGTACGGTTGCAATTTTTAAGAGACCTAAGGATTGAAGCAGCTTCAGGGCTCTGCCTTCATTTGTCGGGTCCGCGGGAACCCCAATTGTTGCTCCTTGCGGCAGAGCAGAAAGGCTTGTCCATTTTTTGGAATAAAACCCGACTGGCGCGAAATATGTATTACCGACCGGGACAATATGTGCGCCCAGAGCCGTGTTTTGTGCTTGAAGATAGGGACCATGCTGGAAGGCATTCGCATCCAGATCTCCGGCCGCCAGCGCCGCATTGATTGGTGTTCCTTCAGAAAACGGAATAGCCTCAATGGCCAGACCGGCTGTCCGGGCATTTTCCTGAACAATGTGCCAGATATCCTCATCCTCACCGGAGAGGATGCCAACCCGTATCGGGCGAGACTGTTGTGCTCTTGCGGCAGATGACAGAATGACTGGTGTCGCAGCCAGAAGCGTCAGGACAGTACGACGGTTAAAACGACGACCCTGTGTTGTAGAAGGTCGGGGAAAGAACACATTAGGCATGGTGAAGAACTTTCGGTAATGCCGGAGAAAGAAGGTCACTGTGATGGCGGCCTGCGACGTCGGGATGCGATCTGAGGCGGCCCTTCAAGGTGTTTTGTCCAATCTGGGAGAAAAGAGGATTTTCCGGGTCCAGCGTCAGCCCGATGCTGGATTTTGTGAGGGATTCCGGCAAAGGCAGGATGGGTATTGTGGAATCCAGTTGCGCACCAAGGAAAAATGCGGCGGAGAGTCTGTCATGCCCCGATCGGGGACTGACCACACGATGAATGGCTGCCCTGAAATACCCGTTGGTTGCGACTTCAAGCAATTCACCGATGTTGACGATAAACGTATCCGGCTGTGGCGGAGCCTTGAGCCATTGCCCGGACGTCAGTTCAACTTCAAGGCCGCCTTCGTTATCCTGTAGGATGAGAGACAGCAGATCACTGTCTTTGTGCGGACCGACCCCCTGACCTTCATCATTATTTTGAGAACCCGGATAATGGATCAGCTTTAAAAGGAGATAGGGCGCGTCATTCACAACCGGATGAAAGGCTGTTTTATCCTGTGCCAGAGACAGGGAGAGTGCTTCAAGAAGCTGGCGCAGCACATTGAGAGTTTGCTTCTGCCAGGCCAGAACCGTCTTTTTGAAGTCAGGGAGGGCTTCAGGCCATTGATTAGGCCCCTGAAGGCGCAGATAGGCGGGCTTATTCTCAAGATCTGCCAGGGCAGCTTTTTCTGAGCCGATATCAATCTGTTCACGCCAGTCCTGCCTGCCGCGCGTTAGCTCCAGCCCTGCACGATTATACCCTCTGAAATGCGGGGAATGAATCATGGCAATCTGCTGTTTCTGCTCGAAAGGCAGAGAAAAAAACTGCTGCGCCTGCCGGAGCAGTTTGGCATTCAGGGATAAGAGAATTCCATGCCCTTTCAGGTAAAAAAAGCCGTATTCATGGGCAGCAAGCCTCAGTGAGTCCAGAAAGGATTCGTCGGGCTTTCCTCTTTTGTCCCAGAGAGAAAGATCAATGGTTGGCAGAGAATAAGCAGTCCGCGTCATGCGTTGATCACTTTCAGCTACGGTATTTGCCAGATGACAGACCGTGGCCGAAACCGGCGTCAGGCTCTGACTGGCACCATTTAATGCATATTAAATCGCGTTATATAGAAAATCCATAAATTATTCGTTGTTTGACTCACAATTCCATATGGAATAATTGTGTTAAAGTTATTTATGGAAATCACTATAATGATGCGTGGTTATATTCTGGCACCGATTGTTTTTGGTCTCTCTGCTTCGACCGTTCTGGCTGCGGAGAGCGGAAGTGGACAATACCCTTCTGATAAGGGCGCGCGTTCTCAGAAGGTGGCTGTTGCCAAGAATACACTCCGTACAACACAATCAGACCATGAAACTTCTGATGAACCTGAACAGGTGATTGTGACAGGAACACGTGATCCGTCTCAAACCGCCGCAAGAAGTGTCAGTCCAATCACCATTATTGGCGGGGATCAGCTCAGAGCAACGGGCATGACGGATATTCGGGAGGCTCTTGTCCAGCTTTCTCCGTCCATCAGCCGGGAAGTTAATGGATCAGATCAGGGGTCAGTCGTGGATGCGCTGAGTCTGCGTGGTTTGAATGCTGATCAGACACTGGTTCTGGTCAATGGAAAAAGACGCCATACAACAGCAGCCATTGCTGTCGACGCATCTTCCCAGCAGGGCACGACGCCTGTTGATTTAGACATGTTGCCAATCTCGGCCATTGACCACATTGAAATCCTGCAGGATGGTGCCGCAGCCCAGTATGGATCTGACGCCATTGCAGGCGTTATCAATGTGATTCTGAAATCAAACAGTCACGGTCTGCACATGCAAGCCACGAACGGCGGATATGCTGCCGGAGATGGTTTTACGACAGGGGAAAACCTGAACGCGGGGTTTGCTCTGGGGCAGCGTGGATATGTGAATATCAGTGCAGAATTCAAGCATCAGGATCGTACCCAGAGGACAGGGATTGACCCCAGAACCGGGCGTAATAATGATCTCGCAACTGGTCAGCCGCAGGTCACACGGGAATCAATCGAGGCGAATTTCGGCTATCATCTGACAGATCAGGTTGAACTCTATGGGTTTGGCACCTTTACACATCGGGATGCTGAACGCTGGACCTATTTACGCGCGCCAAGCACGACGGCAGCCGACGGGCTTCAGGGTATGTATCCGAATGGTTTTGAACCTGTGGAGACAATGCCTGAAAATGATTATGGCTTTACGTTAGGGTTTCGAGGGAAAAAATTATACGGCTTTGACTGGGATCTTAGTTCCACCATTGGCGGAGACCACGATAGGCTGGCCGATTACAACTCAGCCAATGCGGATGCCTACAAAGAAACCGGTTATTCACCGTCCCGCTTTTATCTGGGCAATTACTCCAATCAGCAATGGACAAATAACCTCGATATCCGGCGGGGTGTTGATCTGCCGTTTCTCTACAGACCTCTGAATATTGCGTTTGGGGGCGAATATCGCAGAGACACCTATTCAATCGGGGCGGGGGAGCCGTTGTCATATTATCTGAGCGGGGCACAGGGGTACCAAGGAGAAACGCCAGAAAACGCGGTTAATTCCGCCAGACATGTGGCCGCAGCTTATATTGATTTGTCGACGCAAATTATCTCGCGCTGGCGGGTGGATATTGCTGGTCGGTTTGAACATTATAATGACGTCGGGAACGCACGGACCGGCAAAATTTCCAGCCGTTATGATATCAACAAATATATCGGGTTCCGTGGGACAGCTAGCACTGGCTTTCGGGCACCTACTCTTGCTGAGCAGAATTTTGCCGCTTTTATTTCCAGCCCGAACTACGCTACGGGGCAAATTGCAGCAAACTCTGCAGCTGCACGTGCCTTAGGTTCGCCGGGGTTGCGTCCTGAAACATCAACAAATTTCAGCGTCGGGATGATCCTGAACCCTTTGCCACGGCTTCATATCAACGTTGATGCTTACACGATCTCTATCAAACACCGGATTGTTGATGGAGGATATGCTTCAGGCGCACGCGCCATTGAGGCTTACGCAGCTGCCGGCGTGAATACATCCGGGTTTACTGGAGATGAATCCGCAGTCAGTACAAATTATTTCACCAATGGTGCCAACACGCGTACTACAGGCCTTGATATCACAGCCCGTTACGCCACGGATTTCGGCCGGTTTGGAAAGGTGAACTGGGATGCCGCCGTTAATTTCAATCATACCAAAGTCAAAGATATTGCTCAGACAGGGGAGGGCAATCCCGTCCTGAATGCTCAGCAGATCAGTCTGATGTCGACGGAAAACCCCTCCAACAAGCTTATTTTTGGCGGCCGATGGACATTGGGGAAATGGGATGTGGCCGTGCATGAAATTCGCTATGGCCACACAACGTCAAATCTGACGTTTGTCTCTGGGCCAAATGCCTTTTCCACCACACAGTTTTACCATCAGATCAATCGCCCGCGCTTTGTGACCAATCTTGAGGTAGGCTATCAGGTGCTGCCTCAGCTTCATCTGGCGTTGGGTGGCAATAATATTGGAAATGCTTACCCGAGCCGGGTGCCCTCTTTTACGGCAGATTATAACAATAACCTCTACGATACGCTTAGCCAGCAGCTTTCAGAAGAGGGCGGATTTTACTATCTGCGTGCGGATTTAAAAATATGAACAACGTCACGTTTTCAGAGAAATCGCATGGCTGAGAGTCTGAGAGATAGTCTGAGAGTTGACCGGCTTTACAAAGCTTTTGGCGGCAGCCCTGTACTGGAGGGGGTGAGTTTTTCCATACAGGCAGGCGACATTGTTGGGATTATCGGACGGTCCGGGGCAGGGAAGACAACGCTGCTCCGCTGCCTGCACGGCGCGGAAACCCCGGATGTGGGAGGCGTTTTTATTGAAGGTCAAGAAATCGGCAGGTTGAAAGAAAAGGAACTTCTAGCACTTCGCCGGCGTATTGGCATGGTTTTCCAGAATTTTAACCTGCTTAAATCCCGGACTGTGTGGGGTAATATTTCTCTGGCTCTTGAGATTGCAGGGTTTTCCAAATCAGCGCGTACAGCAAGAATTCAGGAACTGATAGGGCTGGTCGGACTGGAAGGACATGAAAATAAACATCCTTCTCAGCTTTCGGGTGGACAAAAGCAAAGGGTAGGGATTGCGCGGGCACTTGCCACAAATCCGGCGGTCCTGTTGTGCGATGAAGCCACATCTGCTCTGGATCCAGAAACAACATCATCCATTCTTGCTTTGCTGAGCAAGATCAATCAGGAACTTGGTATCACGATTGTGCTGATCACCCATGAAATGGATGTGATCCATCGTCTTGCGCGCCGTGTAATGGTTTTAGAACAGGGGCGTATTACCGAAGATGCACGGACAGAGGATTTTTCAGGCGCAAAAGAGAAGCGTGCATTAACGCAGTTTTTTGAAGGAGCAGAGCAGAGCTTTCTATCGGCCCAGCGACTATCTGTTATACAGAGCGAAAAAACGCATGGAGGATTACTTGCACTGCGTGTGACGGTTTCAGAAAGCGCCTTATTCACGTCTCTCATTCCTGCTCTTTATGAACAGTTTTCTATTACATCAAACGTGCTGAGAGTAAATTTGAACGAAAATTATTCCGATGCGTGCGCAACACATCTCGTTATTCTCTCTCGCAACGATGAGAACGCCCTGAACTGGATTGTGCAGAGCGTCGAAAAAATGGAAGTGCTTGGCTATGTCCCATCAGGTATTTGATCTGTTCCTGAAGGCAACGCTGGCAACTCTGGAAATGGTTTTTGCTTCTGCCGCCATTGCCGTAATTTTTGGATTACCACTCGCGCTTCTTCTGACTGTAACGGCACCAAACGGTTTATGGCCGTCACCTGTTATTCGCAAAGGGCTAGGCTTTATTATTGATCTGACCAGAGCTGTACCCTTTATTATTCTTCTCGTCCTGCTCATCCCGTTCACCCGTTTTCTGGTTGGAACAGCTCTTGGAACCGGAGCTGCGATTGTGCCTCTTTCAATCACCGCTACTCCGTACTTTGCACGCATTGCAGAAGTGTCTTTAAAAGACGTGGACCCGGCGCTGATTGAAGCCATACGCTCCATGGGGGCAACGCGCCTGAAAGTCGTATGGTCTGTACTGCTGCCAGAAGCCCTACCCGGATTGATTTCAGGCCTGACGGTTACAGTGGTCACCCTAATCAGCGCCTCTGCCATGGCGGGTGTGGTTGGAGCTGGCGGGTTAGGCGACCTTGCTATTCGCTATGGATATCAGAGGTTCAATACAGGCATGATGCTCTGGATAGTTGGGATACTTGTATTTATTACAATAATTGTTCAAGTTTTTGGAAATTTTTTAGCGGCTAAATTCAGGAGAAATCTATGATCAATTTGGACTTGTAACAGCTTTGTGCCGGTCACTTATCTCGTTATGCCACTCCTGACCGGCACCAAATCGTTACAAGTCCATGATGGCGCGTGACCTGCTGCGGGGTGGTGATCCGGTAATGTTGCATGAAGGCACGGCCACCCGGACGCTCAGGCAGTGGGACCGCATTGCTGCGCGTCTCGTGTCATCCGATGGAAAGACCATTCTGGCAGGTGGGTTGCTCGCTTATTCGCGGGGTGCCTGTGAGGATCTGGCGACGAATCTTTACAAGGTGCTTCGAAAGCGGCGGGGCAAGGCGGAGTTTCCGAAAGTCGATACGCAGACGCTGCGTGAGCTTGCGCCGATGTTCACGCTGACCTGGCTGTTCCGGACGCTGGAGGATATGGCGCGGCAGATGGATGGTCCCGCGCTGTTCAATGGAGACGGGGACGATCTGGTTCTGCATGAGGTTTGCTTTTCGCTGGCTAAGGGCGTGACGCAGAAGAAAGTCGCCGATGTGCTTGACGGGATCATGGCCCTGCGACCTGAAAACCGGTTATTCTGGAACTGGCTGAAAGAGCCGGCGAGTGGTCCCCTGCGCAAGGCTGGACGGGATGGAAACGGGCGGTTCCTGCGCACGGAGATGGATGATGGTGCGATCGTGTTGGGCACGCTGGAGCTGAATGGGCGGCAGTTGCGGCTGCAGGTGAACTCGAAAGAGCGTGCCGAACGTGGCCGTGCCTTGCTGCAGGCTGGTCTGGGTGATCTCGTGGGCACTCCACTCACGCAGATCATGACACCGGCGCAGGCAATGGAAGAGCGGGAGCATCACGGACGGGAAGCATCGCCAGCGCTGCAGATCCCGCCCGAGGAGGAAGCCCGGATTATCGGGCAGATGCTGGAGCGTCACTATCGGCAGGTGCTTGATGAGCCGGTTCCGGCGCTGGGGGATATGACGCCGCGTCAGGCCGTCAGGACAGTTTCAGGGCGTAAAAAGGTGGCGGCCTGGTTGAAGGGGATCGAAAACACTACCGCACGTGCCTCGGGTGGTCATGGAGCCATGGCCGCCTACAATTTTGGGTGGATGTGGAGCGAACTCGGACTCTCAGAACTAAGGAAATAGTCCGCTTACGCCTCATGTCGGACGTACACGCTTTATATTGATCGCCCTCAAAGCAGACCTTAAAATTTGGGCATTGCCGAATGTTTTACAGAAAAATCTCGCATGGCGAGGAACACGCCCATAAGATTTTGGCCCTGGTCTGATAGCCGGTATTCTACGTGACGTCGCTTTTCTTCGAAATCGTGTCTCTGTATCAGGCCGTCTTTTTCAAGTTCCCGCAGATGCTGGGTGAGCATTTTTTGCGAGACCCCGGATAAATCCTGTTTCAGCTCAGCATGGCGCAATGAAGGGGCTGCATAAAGCCGAAAGAGAATGGGTAGCTTCCAACAGCCCTGAACCATTTTCATTGTACGGATCACATGCGCCGCAGCTCCATCAGGACTAAGACAGGCCAAACGGTCTTTGTCCTCTACAGGTACTTTTAAGTGCGTAATTGTCTCGTTCATCTCCGAGGCTACCTTGATGACAGATGGCTCATGACAATGAAGGAGTAGTTATGGATCTGCAACTTGACGGTAAAACAGCACTCGTAACCGGCAGCAGCAAAGGAATTGGCGAAGCTGTCGCAAAGGCTTTTGCACGAGAAAAGGCGAGGGTCATCGTCCATGGGCGGAATGAACAGGAAGCCTTACAGGTCGCTGAGAAAATCCAACAGGAAGGCGGTCAGGCCAGAACAGTTACAGGAGACCTTACGTGTGATGATGCTGTCGAACGGCTGGTCAGGCAAGCCGAGCAAATATGGGGTAAAATCAGTATCCTTGTTAATAATGCGGGAGGATCAAGTGGCGACATTCAGAGCTGGGAAAATACAGAACCTGACGTCTGGATGAAGACTTACGACCGCAATGTTTTGGGGGCTTTGCGGATGGTCAGGTGCCTTTTGCCCAAGATGCAGCGGGAAAAATGGGGTCGTGTCATCAACATTTCCAGTCTTGCAGCAACGATGCCTCCGCCGACATCTCCCGACTATTCAGCATGTAAGGCCGCTATGAATGCCATGACAGTCTCCATGGCCAAAGCCGTGGCCTCTGATGGCGTCACGGTCAATACCATTTCGCCGGGGACCATACATAGTGTGACCCTGGACAGTCGTTTCCGGGGTGTGGCAGCTCAACGAGGGCTGGCAGAGAAAGATGCGCCGTGGCCTGAGATCGAGCGTTGTGTTCTCCCGATTTTTGCGCAGGTTCCTGTTGGCCGTGTTGGAACACCGGAGGATATAGCGAATGCGGCAGTCTTTCTCTCCAGCCCGCTGGCTGCCTATATCACCGGCGTAAATCTGCGGGTGGATGGAGGTCTGTTTCCAGGTTTGTAATAATCAGGGAAAGGCCGGTCTGAAATCAAAACGATTTTATCGTGGGAGCTTGAAGTCAGGCCTTTCCATATTTTGGTATATTACAACAATAGATTATCGGTTCTCTGTAAAAGCAGATTGATAAAGACGCTTACTTTGGGGGTCAGATACCGTTTGCTCGGATAGACAACCGAAATTGGTATTTCAGGCGAAGAATATTCGGGCAAAAGGATTTGAAGGTGCCCTGTGGCGAGGGCTGGCTGGATCAGAAAACGGGGCAGACATGTAATGCCTAACCCGGCTTTCGCGGCATCAAGAAGCGCACTGGCATTGTCCGAGAGCATTGTCGGACTTCCCTGTATGATCTCAGGAATTCCCTGCACCTTCGTAAGTTGCCACATGCTCCGAGGCCGTAGGTACGTGTTGAAAACAAGCTTTTTGTGGCGCGCCAGATCCTCGGGAGACATCGGCATGCCATGGCTTTCGAGATAACTAGGCGCTGCGCAGAGTTGGCCAAAAGAGCGCGCTATCACCCTGGAAATCAATTCTGAATTTGCCGGGGGCGGTCCGAAGCGAATGGCTAGATCGAATCCTTCCTCAACAAGATCGATGAAGCGATCCGTAAAGCTGGTTTCGACGGACAGACCAGGCCACTGTTCGAGATAGTCCGCAAGAACAGGCAAGACGATCTGACGCCCAAACGCTTCAGTCATAGTAATGCGCAGGGTTCCGCTTGGGACTGCGCGAGTTCGCGTGATAGTCTTCTGCGCATCTTCCAGATCTTTGATGATGATGAGAGCACGCTCATAAAATGCGCGACCATCGACAGTCAATCCGACCCGTCGTGTTGTCCGATGCAGTAGTCGAACACCAAGTAAATGTTCAAGCCGTGCAACGGATTTCCCAATCGTGGAACGGGTCAGGCCAAGGCGTGATGCTGCTTGACCAAACGATTCTGCGTCCGCGACGGCAATAAAGGCCTCCAGCGTCCGGATTTCAGCCAGTTCCATCGTTAAAGCTCCGCCCCCCTCGCACTGTGCCTCTTTGTCCCAGCTTACGGGAAAATCATTCCCCAATAACTGCATTATGCTGCCGATTGTAGATGTTATTGAAGGAATATGGTCATGACGCTAACAGCGAAAACGCAGGAACTTCTCAAAGGATGGCAGCGCGCAGGCCGTGGTATCTATGAAGTGCTGTCAAAAAAGGGAACGGTAACCTGGCAGCAGGCTCGCGACACGTATGTCGAGGAACTTGCCGCTCTCCTTCCGGCTCCGGACGGTGTGGCATTCGAGACGGTGGACATGGATGGCGTACCGGCCATGCTGGTAACGCCAGAGACCGTCATCGACGACCGGGTCCTTTTCTACATGCATGGTGGTGGCTATGTGCATGGCGGTGTGAACGCTTATCGTGGATTAACAGGCCATTACGCAAAGCGTTTGGGGGCAAGAGTTTATGTGCCCGACTACCGGCAGGCCCCGGAATTCATTTTCCCGACACCCATTAACGACGTTTTTCGTGCCTATAAGGCGCTCTTCTCCCTGGGGCATGATCCATCGTCCATAGCTCTTTCTGGAGACTCCGCTGGAGGTGCTCTGGTTGTTACCATCATGCGTAAGGCGCGTGATGCAGGCGTCCCGTTGCCAGTAGGCGGTGTTGCGATATCGCCATGGGTTGATTTGACGCATTCCGGAGCCTCGGCCAAAACCCGGAACGATCTTGACCCTGTGGCAAGCGTAGATCTTCTAACACCTTTAGCGCGGACTTTTTTGGGAAATACTCTGGCTACGGACCCGGATGTCTCCCCTATCTTTGCTGAACTGCGCGGGTTGTCACCGACGCTGATCCTGATGGGCGAAAACGAAGTGATGTTGAGCGGGGGCATGACACTTGCAGAGCGGCTGGCCGAACAGCGGGTTCGTACCACACTGGAAGTGTGGCCAGGCATGTTCCACGTCTGGCTTCTCTTTGCGGGGTTCATGCCCGAAGCTGATGAAGCGCTCGACAACGCTGTTGATTTCTTGACCAGGGAATATCGGCGCGCCAGAGCATCGTAGGATGTCTCAGATGTCATGGCGGAAAGGCGTTTTGAACCTCGGTGACGAAACTTCGCAGCTTTGGGGTCATAGCAGGGCCAGTATTGTAAAGCAGATGCATCGGGCGACCAGGAACTCTCCACTGGGATAGAATGCGGACAAGGCGACCAGAATCAAGTTCGGGCTTCAAGGCCTGTTCAGAGCCCAATACTATGCCCTCTCCTGACAAGGTTAGGGCCAATAGAAAGCCCCAGTCGTTGGACGTCACAGTGCCGGAAACCATGACGGATCGTGTGCAGGTCTTTCGTATAAAGTGCCATGCTGTTCGCACAGAATGTGCAGAGTTTTCGTAGACAAGACACTGATGCCGGGCGAGTTCCTCAGGGCTGTCCGGAGCGCCAAATTTTTCGAGATAGGCAGGCGCTGCGCAGACCGTAAGGGAATATGAGGTCAGAGGGCGACTGACGACCGCAAGATCGGGATCTGGCTCGCCAATACGAATGACAGCTTCATGGCCATCCAACGTCGGATGAACCAGTTGATCCGTAAGGGATATCTGTAATCGTACCTTCGGGAATTTCTTCCGAAAATTATGCAGAAACATGGGAAACATGGTCCGCCCGAAGGTAACTGGTACGCTGACAGCAAGTGTACCACGTGGTTCGCCAAGCGTGTTGGCGGCAAGATTATCAGCACGCTCGACAGCCTTCAGGACGAGATGACATTGCTCGCAGTAAAGACGTCCTATTTCCGTAAGGCTCTGACGACGTGTGGTCCGATGGAGCAGGCGTGTGCCAAGATGACGCTCCAGAGCCTCCACATGCTTTGCCACCATCTGGGGGGAAAGGTTGAGGTGTTGGGCTGCTGCAGCAAAAGACCCGGTTTCCACGACCCTTATAAAGACTTTCATGCTGGTCAGACGGTCTAGCATTCATCGTTCCTGGTTGTTTCTATAATTCTCTATCGAGGATTTATCGTCTGAGCGTGATGAATATGCTGGAGATGGGCAGACGACCTCAACATCAATTTGTCCACCCTTCAAAATAAGGAGCATTCCTAATGCCCATCTTTATCGTGCGCATGGATCATCCTGACGGAGATGGCTGGGGGCACTATGTGCTCCCGCACGTTCTGTATCTCAAACAGCTGATACAAGAGGGAAAGCTTCTGGCTTCTGGACCTCTTAAAGGAACACCATTCCGATCCGGGTTTCTGATCATGCAAGGCGCCAGTCTTCAAGAGATTGAAGATATGGTCGCAAAGGATCCTTTTTCGCCTGAAGGTTTGATCTGTGATCTTAGGATTGAAGAATGGGATCCCCTGTTTGGCTGCCTGTCTGAGTTTTCGAGTGGCAAGCCCCCCGCAGAGCTACAATCCCTGTTTCCTTGCGATGACCCATCGTGATCTATGAGCTGATCCGTTTTCAGACAGATGTCCTTGGTGTGTCGACACTCTCCCATCGCCTGCAAGCACAGTTCTCTGATGCGTCAGACCCTGTAATGGGTAGTCTGACCGGGGTGTGGCGAGCAGAGATCGGGGAACTTGGAACCCTTCTGCTACTGCGTTCTTTTCCATCCCAGGAAGTCTTGCTCGACGCACGGCACACAACGCTGGGAACGAAAACACCCTTCGGCATCGAGATGAACAATATTTCTATGGAAATGGAAACGTTCGAAGCGTTCCCATTTCTTGAGCCTGCGGGGCTCGGTGAACGCGGCGGCCTTTATGAAATCCGGACTTATAGGCTGAAAGCAGGTGGACTGAATCCGACTCTGGAAGCGTGGCAGGCTGCTTTGAAGCCGGCAGAGGCCTATACCCGCCACCTGATCACCAGCATGTATGCGTTGGATGGAATATTGCGCATCTGCCACATCTGGGCTTTCGATAGTTTTGAACAGCGTAATCTACTGCGCCGACAGTATTACGCGGCCGGCCTTTGGCCTCCGCAGGGCGCGCCCGAACAGATTATTCATGCACAGTCTTGGCTTTGCCTTTCAGAACCCTTCTCTCCATTGTGTTAGAGTCTGTACGGCTTGAATGATGAAGAGAACTGCAGAGCCGCTTGTGATGAGCATGATGCAGTCTGTATTTTCTGATGATAGGTGGTCGGTCTAAGCAAAACGAGTTCGCTACCGTTTGCCGACCCGGTAACTGCTGGGCGGCATTCCTATCACTCTTTTGAACGCCCGGCTGAATGAGGCTTCTGAATCATATCGCAATCGCTCTGCAACCTCTGCGATGCGAGCATTGTCCCGCATGATCCACTGCTTGGCCTGCTGCATTCGGACGTCTGTCAGATAGCGAGCAGGCGTATCGCCGAGGATGCTGGCGAATGCAGTCGCAAAGGCCGAGCGTGACATGCCCGCAATCGCGGCAAGTTTGCCTACCGACCAGTCCCCGCCGGGATCCTCATGGATCGCGGCAAGGACCTGACCGATTTGAGGCTGCCGTGCTGCGTTGATCCAGGCTCCGTCATCCAAAGTCCCACTTTCCATCCAGGAGCGGATGATCTGCACGGCAAGCACGTCGGCCAGTCGGGCAGCCATCCCAGCCGCACCGACCCTGCGGCTTACCATCTCCGCGGCAAGGGCATTGAGCAGTGGCAGGATCAGAGACTCCGATCCGATCAGTGCACGGGCATGCAGCACAGGGGACATGCAGCGAAACAAGGGATGCGAACGATCGAGATTGAAGCGCATCGACCCGTAAAACAGCAGCCCCTCCCGGTTCTCTCTGGCGGCCTCTGGATCGTAGCCATCTTCCCAGATCGGACGGCATTGCCAAGCCGGAAAGGGTGGCCTGACAGCATCAGGCGCGCTGGCCAATACATGTGCATCACCGCGCGGCAGCAGAATAGCGTCCCCCGTCTGGAGCTCCGACCATTCGCGGTCCTGCACGAGCAGCCAGCACGGCGCGCCCCCTATGAAGTGGAAATAGGCATTGTCCTTCTCATGGAAGCTATAGGCCCAAGTGCCTGACAGGTGCCGCCGTCCGTATTCGAGGCCATCGAGCCGTAAGGATTGGAGCATGCGCGTAAGCGGATCAGAGCCGCCAACCGGCGAATTGCTGGACGAAATGTCATGCATAATGGCGATTATGACATTCATGACCCAACAAAGCCAGCGTAACTTGGCATTGATGGCGCTCCTCCGGACGCTAGGTGGGCAGCAACGCTGAAGGAAAACACGTTGTGAACAGACGGAAAATCATCGGCGGGACGGCATTGATGGCCACGCTGAGCGCAACTTCCGCCATTTCCTGCATTGGCGTCGCTGCAAATGCCCATATCACTGATATTCCGGGGTTCAGGACACGTGAGGTCCGCACCGTGAGGCACCGAACGACCTTCATCAAAGCTGGACTCGCCAGCGGCTCCCTGATGATCTTTGTACGTGGCCATCCGGAGCTTGCAATCACTTGGAAATGGCAGATGGCCCATTTCGCCAGGAAGGGCTGGCGATGTGTAACTCCTGACATAGGAAGCTATGGCGGTTCCTCGGTCCCGGCTTCATCATCTACGTACACGGTCCGTAAAATTCTGACTGACATGGCCGAATTGCACGACGCACTCGGCGGTGCCCCGGCGATCTGGATCGGTCACGATTGGACTGCAGCAATCTCTCAGAAGCCAAGATCGCCAGTGGTCACTTCCCGACGCTCGAACGCCGAGAAGAGGTCTGCCACACGATGTCGGATGGCCTCGCCGCGAAGCGACTGAGTGCCTGATAGATCCATTTATATACTCGAGTAGACAGGAGATTATATGACGAAGTCCGTTCGCATCGTTCGTTTTAACGAATTTGGTGATGCAAATGTTTTACAGATCAAGCACGAAGATTTGCCGCAGCCAGGACCGGGGGAGGTGTTGCTGCGCGTTGAAGCCATCGCTCTGAACCGTGCCGAGATCATGGTCCGGGAAGGCAGGTATCTTTGGAACCCTAATTTTCCCGCCAAGCTCGGGTTTGAAGCAGCGGGGATCATCGAGGCGATCGGGCCGGACGTCGATCCTGAGTGGTTGGGTGTGATCTGTAGTTCGATAGCGAACTTCTCGCCTATGGATTATGGCGTCTACGGTGATGTTGCGATCCTTCCAGTCGGTTCTCTTGGCATTTATCCGGCGTCGCTCTCTTTCGAGCAAGGAGCCGCGCTCTGGGCACAGTATCTCACGGCCTGGGGTGGCTTGGTCTATGTGGCGAAGATCAGGCCGGCCGACGTCGTGCTCATCACCGCAGCCAGCAGCAGCACCGGCATCGCTGCAATCGACTTGGTGAAGGCTGAGGGCGGCATTAGCATCGCCGTCACTCGCACGGCCGTGAAGCGTGACGAGTTATTTGCACAGGGAGCAGATCACGTCATCGTCAGCGACGAAGAAGACCTCGTCGCGCGTGTAGAGGAGATTACCAGCGGTGCTGGTGTTCAGATCGCCTATGATCCTATCGGCGGCCCCATGCTTGCCTTGATGATGGATGTCATTGCTAAAAAGGGCATCATCGTTTCCTACGGTATGCTTTCATCGGAGCCGACGGTCCTGCCGTTGTTTGAGGGTTTTCTAAAATACGCGACGATTAAGACCTATGACGTCCACGAGGTTTATGACGATCCCTCGCTGCTCGCTACTGCCGTCGGTTACGTCACCGAGCGCGTCAAGAATGGGCAGTTCGTCCCGCGCATTTCGACAACTTTTCCGCTGAGCAACATTGTCGAGGCGCACAAGGCCATGGAGGCTAGCAATCATATCGGAAAGATTGTCGTCGTGCCATAGACCAGCCTCTGTATAGTCTTTGGCGACCGAGCGAGGTTCGGCTGCAGGCTATCTGCCTGCGACGGACCCGCGTGGCGGCGGATCTGGGGATTGGCAAATCGAAATTGGGACACTGGGTTTCGCAGTATCGGACCTCTGATCTGCAGTACCTGTAATGCAGGCCGATCTCGTCCGGGAGAACGAGCACCTACGCTTGGATTTTCAAACCCGTTTGCCAACGCCAGCGCACCGATTTGAAAATTCTGGTGCATATCCGGGAGCATTTTGTCCTGAGCAACTCCACCTATGGTCGTCCTCGGATGGCCATGGAACTCAAGAAGGCGAAGCTCGATGTCGGCAAACGTCGTGTGGGGTGGCTGATAAAACTTAACGGGATCCGCCCAGTGCGCACCCGTCGCCACAGGGTCACAAGTCCAGTTTGAATCCGGGCTCGTGCACGTTAAAGAGCTTTTGACCAATCAGGCTGCTCTCGATTGCCATTTCGCTTCGACACATATTGCTAAGTGGCGCCTAGAGCATAATCCGACCTGACGGAGTCGTTTTTTGGTTCTCATCGGGGAAGAAATCTAATTTCATTCTTCCTTCCGGGCAGGAGGCCGGCGTGCATGACCGGAGCTCAATCGACTGACCTTCGCCAGCGCACACTTGCCGCCGTTGCTTAGGGGATGACCCGTCGCTCGGCAGCTTCCCGTTTTGGTGTTTCTCCGTCGAGTGTCATCCGGTGGGTGGCGGAGTGGCACGCCAGCGGCCGCGACCACGCGCTGAGGCCGGGCGGGGGTCGTCGCTCGCAGTGGATCGAGGCCTAGTCGGGTTTCTTGCTGGCCGCAGTCGAAGCCAAAGGCGATATCTCGCTGGTGGAACTGGCGAACTGGCGGACCGGCTGGCGACAGAGCACGGCGTGCGTTTCGCGCCGAGCACGATCTGGCGCTGCCTCGACCGCCACGCCATGACCGTTAAAAAAAACAGCGCACGCCAGCGAGCAGACACGAACCGACGTCGCGGTACGGCGCAAGGCGTGGTTCGAGGGCCAGCCTGATCTCGATCCTGGGCACCTAGTCTTCATCGACGAGACCGCTGTTTCTACGAAGGTGGCCCGTCTGCGCGGACGGTCAAAACGTGGTACACGCTGCCGGATGCCGGTGCCGCATGGACATTGGAACACGACGACATTCATCGGCGGCCTGCGCCTGTCGGGCATGACGGCGCCGATGATGCTGACCGGGCCGATGACCGGAGAATGGTTCACAGCCTATGTCCGACAGATACTGACCCCGAGTCTGGCGGCAGGAGACATCGTGATCCTCGACAACCTTCCCGCCCACAAGGGCGCAGCAGCCCGCGACGCAGTATAGGCCGTTGACGCTCGCATGCTGTTCCTGCCGCCCTACAGCCCAGACTTCAATCCGATCGAGAATATCTTCTCCAAAATGAAGGCATGGCTCAGGTGAGCAGCCCCGCGCACTGTCGAGACCCTGCAGGCGGCCGTGTGCGCCGCCATCGATGATGTCTGCCACAGGCAGGCCACAGCCTGCTTGACCGCAGCAGGATATGAGCCAGATTGATCAGATTATGCTCTGGCATTGCCGGGTCTCGGCATCGCCGAGCAGATCGACGCCATGATCGCTCTGCTCTCGACCCAGATCAGCGTGCTCGATCAGCGCATCAAAGCCATAATCGCTGCAGATCGCGCGCTCGCGGAACAGGCCGCCCTGATGAGCACCGTGCCCGGCATCGGCCCGACCGTAATGGCCGTCTTGCTCGGCGAACTACCGGAACTCGGCACATTGTGTCGCCGCAAGATCGCCTCTCTTGCCGGTCTGGCACCCCATGCACGCAAAAGCGGCTCATGGAAGGGAGCACGACGCATCTGGGGCGGACGACGAAAGGTCCGCGAAGCCCTCTATATCGCAGCCCTGTCCGCGTCCCGCCGCGTGCCTGCGCTCATTGCCATGCGCGATAGGGTGCGCGCCAAGGGCAAGCCACCCAAGACCATCCTTATCGCCATCGCACGCCAGCTCCTCGTCATCCTCAATGCCATGATCCAGAAAAGTTAGCCTTTGCAGATCACATGATCAACACAGTTGCCCCCCGGTACTGCCAGGCTGTTCAGTGATAAGAGAGCAGACTGGCGGCCGTCGCCTCATGTCGGACGTAGAATGATAGATTGGTGATAGTTGATGCTGGCCATACACGTGAGCAAAGAAAAATAGTAAGATCGGATTTTCATCAGGAGATATGCATGGAGGCGAAGCTCGGGCTGGGTATAATCGCACTCGCTACTTTTCTGAGCACGGCAGCGAATGCTGCAGATCCGCCCGGAGTTGCGACGTTCGTGCAAAAACACAAGCTGGTACGGTACACTACTGCCTTCTCCGATCTTGACGGTGATGGTCATTCTGAGGCGCTCATCTACGCACTGGCGATGGCAGATGACAGCCGGACACCTGAGACCTTCAAAGAAGCAAATCTCTGCGGCAGCGGAGGGTGTGTTCTGTATGTTTTATCGCTCGCTCCATCCAACTATCGAGTGATTACGAAGATCACGATTGTGAAATTGCCTGTCCGCATACTGTCGTCGATCTCGCATGGTTGGCATGATCTGGGCGTTCAGGTGTCCGGAGGAGGAATTACTCCCAGCTATGAGGCTCGGCTTCGGTTTGACGGGCATAGTTATCCCTCCAATCCGAGCATTTCGCCTGCGATCCCTTTGAAAAACGTCTCAGGCAACGTTCTGATTAATGCAGACCCGCCTCCAAGATAGTGGCCACCTCTGCCAGCCTATGGAAAAAGCGGTGTTCATGACCGCTCTCATAAGGGAATGCAATTGCACCATCCTTTGTCTGCTTGTACTCCAGCACATCCGGAAGCAGACCTTCCGCTTTCCCCTTCTGTACTGCCTGTCCGCTCAAGGAATATGAAGCAAACAGGCGGGATACGCCCTCATTCGAGACCTGTAGAGATCTTTTTTGTTTTCCGTATAGCAGACATGCGCAGTTTATTCGGAAGTGCAGGCTCTTGTCGCTCTTTCATTCGCTATGTGGGTCATTACCATGCAGAGCTATAAGTCATTCTTCAAAATCGTCAGTTCCATATTTGCTTTTGGCCAGATTATACATCAGATGAGTTATGTGAACATTCTGTTCATCATATGCTTCATTATTGCTATCTATTCGGTCCCGAGAGGGCTGAAGCATTTTATTCTTTGTTCCCGGCAACAGAGCAGGATTTTCGACCGCAGCCTTCTTATGCGGTCTTCGGCAAAAGGCCATTGATCATCATAGGCCTTTTCCTAAAAAAGATAAGGGAGATAAGGAGGATGTTGTCCCGCTACGAGTAGAATAACCTCTTCGATTCAACGAAATTTAAACACCATTTTCCGAGTTTTTCGTGACAACATGCGAGGAGGGTCTGGAACTGATCAGGAAGTAATAGAGGGACGAATGATCTTCATTTCTGTTATTTATTACTTTTTTTCAGTGCACCAAACGCTGACATGTATTTGACAGTTCTTTCCTGTTTGCTCCGATGAACTGCATGACGCAGTATGAAATGGTCATAGTATTCGTTTTCTTACGATCAGGGTATTCCGGCTCAGAATCACAAGTCCCATAACGTGACCTGATATAACGCAAAGAAGCATTCAGGAACGCTCTACTCCGCATCCCTGAATAATCCCGGCTTCTCCATTTTTTACGGAATCAGCAGGAGCTTGCCGGTCGTCTTGCGGCTTTCCATGTCGGCATGGGCGCGGGCGGCGTCGGCCAGCGGGTAGGTGCCGCCGATGTGGATCTTCATCTTGCCTTCGATGATCCAGTTGAAAAGCTGCGCCGAATGGGCACGGAGCAGATCCGGCGTATGAACGTGGTCCATGAAAATCGCGTAGCCGATCTTGATACTCTTCGGGATGCTGGTGATCTCGATCGGGCCGGGGCCGCCGAGCACCGGGCCGAACCAGCACAGCGTGCCGGACCGGCGCAGGGCATCGAGCGACGCCTTCCACGTCACGGGACCTGTGCCGTCATAGGCGACATGCACGCCTTCGCCGTCAGCCAGACGCACGACTTCTTCGGCAAAATTGCCGCCAGCATCCACGATGATATGATCGGCACCGGCCTGACGTGCGATCTCGACCTTCTCCTGCGAGGACACCCGGCCGATGACCTTGCCGCCCCGGATCTTGATGATCTGTGTCAGCAGCAGGCCAACCCCGCCAGCCGCCGCGTGGACCAGAGCAAATTCACCCGGCTGGATCGGATAGAAATCGGTCGCGAAATGGCTGGCTGTCAGGCCCTGCATCATGACGGATGCGGCTGTCTGATCGTCAATCGCATCGGGAACGGGCACGAGTGCCGCCGCCGGAATCACGGCGCGATCGGCATAGCTGCCGGGGGAATAGACCCAGGCCACGCGCTCGCCCGGCCGAAAATCCTCAACATCTTCGCCGACGGACAGGACGCGGCCCGCGCCCTCGACGCCGAGGATCTTCGGATCGGCTTCTGTCCAGAACATCCTGCGCCGGACGCCGGTATCCATGAAGTTCACGCCGGCCGCGGCCACATCGACCAGAACCTCACCGGGCCCCGGCACCGGGTCGGGCCTTTCGACCAGTTCAAGAACCTCGGGGCCACCCGGTTCGCGCATTACGATAGCGTGCATGTCAGTCTTCCTTGGAATGGTTCAATAAAAGGGATGTGTGTCAGGTCACGACTGCGGAGCCGCAAGCGGGTTCGTGGCGTTCAGGGCCTCGCGGGCGGACTGGCCGTCGCTGTAATCGTGCCAGAGAACGATCCGGCCATCGCGGACCTCATAGGTCGCGATGTTGGGGATGGCGGCAGATTCGCGACCCGGCAGGGCCAGGTGATGGATCTGTTCAGCCAGCACGATCGCGCCGTTGACGGCCTGATGGATCGTCTCGAAGCGCACCTGCGCGAAGGTCTCGAAGACCCGCTTCCAGACCTTCACGACGTTCTCTTTTCCGCGTAATTCGGGATCGCCATGGTTGGAAAACACAATGGCGTCGTCAAAGAATGTCCCAATCAGGTCCGCATCCCTCTGCTCAAAGGATGCGACGAACTGCCGGACTGTTTCTCCTGCATCTGACATCTGGACTGTCCTTTGCTGGGAATGGTTCCGGTAGGCCGGGATCAGGCGGAGTAACCGCCGTCGATCGTCAGCAGGGAGCCCGTGATGAAGCTGGATTCAGGGCTGGCGAGATAGGCCACGAAGCTCGCGACTTCCGTATCCGACCCCAGGCGGCCGAGCGCCATGCGGGGACGCAGCATGTCGCGCATCGCGTCGTTCCTGATGTTGTCGGTTTCGGTCGGGCCGGGCTCGATCGCGTTGACGGTAATTCCGCGCGGCCCGAGGTCGCGGGCAATGGCGCGCGTCATGGAGCTGACGGCCCCCTTGGTCATCGCGTAGGCGAAGGAGCCGGGGAATGCGGTATAATGCGCGACCACGCTGCTGTTGTTGATGATCCGGCCGCCTTCCTTCATGTGCGGGACGGCTGCCTGAATCGCGACGAAGGTGCCGCGCACATTGAGGGCGAACATCTTGTCAAAGGTGTCGAGCGCGAACTCGTCCACCGGTCCACCGAGCACGATGCCGGCATTGTTCACCAGAATGTCGAGGCCGCCCAGCTCCGCGACCGTGCGCGACACGGCAGCCTTGATTTCATCGGCACTGGTGTTGTCCGCCTTGATGGCGAGGGCCTTGCCCCCGGCAGCGGTGACTTCGGATGCCACCTTGTTGGCTTCATCGGCCGAGGCCGCATAGGTGAAGGCTACGGCCGCGCCATCTGCCGCGAGGCGACGGACAATGGCAGCGCCGATACCGCGCGATCCGCCCGTAACAAAAGCAACTTTTCCGGTCAGTGAAAGGCTCATTGCTGGAAACTCCTGGTCGATCTGCTGACTGTTCGCTTATCTTTCTGGAACGAACAGTCAAATAAAGAACAAAAAAGGGGGCTTTCTCCTAGGCAAGACAGCGCAGGGCCATCTGTACGGTGGCGCGCAGGCCGTCGTGTGTTGCGCCCCCGCGTGCCATGACTTTCAGCCCGATGAACGTCGCATTGATGAACCGTGCGGCGTCCTTCGGATCGATCTCCGGTGGGATCTCCCCGAGATCCTTGCCGCGCTGGATCGTTGCGGCAAAAATGTTCTGCAAACTGGCGGCAGATGATTTGCCGATTGCTGTCACTTCCCGGTCACGTCGGCCAAATTCGCATATTGATCCTACGCCAAGACACATGGTGTCATCCTGAATGCGCGCCGCGAACCCCAGCAGGGCGGCTTCAATTCCGGCCAGAGGAGAACCGGCCGACTGGAGTGCTACCGCGAGCTGTCCTACACTGTCGAAGCAGTAGTGCTGCAGCGCTTCAAGATACAGCGCATGCTTGTCCCCGAAAGTGTCGTACAGGCTCTGACGGCCGATCCCCATGCTTTTGACGAGTAATGCGGTCGACGTTCCTTCGTACCCGTAGGTCGCGAAAGTCTTCGTTGCTGCGGCCAGGGCCGCATCCCGGTCAAATGCCTTGGGTCTTGCCATGTCCTGACATATCGGCGTTCTGGAACGATATGTCAAGAACTGGAAGCGCTGTCTTATTTGCCATCCAGCGGAATCATGCCGGCAACTGCACGATCCAGCGGATCGCTGCTTTCCGCCAGCCCATGGGCGACGCCCGCCCGATCCTCGGCCGAGCTGTTCTGGCTCATCTTGCGCTTGCCCACCAGCCGGGTAATCGGCAGGCGCAGCCCGACGATGCCCTTGAGTTGTCCCTGAATAAAGGGATCCGGCGCATCCGTGACATGCCACGGCGCCTTCTGGTGCACTTCGTGCCGGTCGGTCAGGCGCGAGACGACATCGAGCAGGCGGTTCGCATCGCTGAAGAACTCTACCGGACCGAATGCCTGAACAGCTTCGTAATCCCAGGTCGGGACGACCTTGTGGTTGACCTGCTTTGAAGGATACCAGCCAGCGCTGACATAGGCGTCCGCGCCCATAAAGATTGCCAGCGCCTCGCCCAGCACGGGTTTCTGCCATTGCGGGTTGGGCTTGGCGAGATGCCCGTAAAGCACCCCCAATTCGCCCTCGTCCGGGTCCAGAAACATTGGCAGCGGTGTTGCGATCGGCCCCTTGGCTGTCGCGGTGACAAACTGCGCCAGACGGGCGTTGCGGATGATCGCACGCAATGTAGCAGGGTCGTCTTCTTGAAAAGCAGCTGGAATGTGCATGGATTATCCCTGGGGTTTTGGGAGGGCTGCGCAAGACCGGACCATCATTTACATCCAGTTTCTGTACATTTTAACAGATGCTGGAACTGCAACTAACTCCTGTCGCATCCGGAACCGATTAGCGGACTGACCGGAGTCCCCCCATTGCTGTCGAAATAATAAAGGTGTGTACGGTCTTTCAGGGCAGAGTGACTTCTCTGCTGACCACTCGACCAACAGATGTGGGGATAACGGACATATTCGCCGCGTCTCATGCGGATATGGCATTGCAGCTTGCGGTGATTACGCGCCATATTCTCCGCATGGAGTGCAGAAAATATGGCGCGATACATTCATCGGCATGAAGACCGGCTGAATTTCCGGTGGGACAATCTGGCCGGTCAATCGATCAATGATCGGCATCGTCTCATGCTCAACCGCCTGCTCGACGGGTTTGACGGTAAGCTGACCTCATTCAAATGGGCAAAGCTTGCAAAGACGTCCCCGGATACCGCCCTGCGAGATATTAATGATCTCGTATCACGCGATATTCTGGTTCGGGAGGCTGGGGGAGGAAGAAGCACCAGCTACAGGTTGGTTTTCCCTGAGTTGTGAACCGAAGATACGCACTGGTGCCTTCCTGATCGCGGGAAAGGAGATCCATCGTCTTTATCACAGTAAGAGACTGGCCGTAGGGCAGGGGCCATCCGGGTCTTTCGGAGTAAGGGCGGTCAAGGACCAAACGAAAGTAAAGAAAAAAGCTTTAAATGTTTCAGTCGCTTAACTATGCTGCCAATCGTTCAACGAACCCGCTGACAAGCAGCAGTTTTCATTGGTTGCAGGCCCCCGCAACCACTTCCATCATAAATCCCTACAAATCGACGTCTGATCGCCATGAAACACTGGCTTATCAGGCAGTTAGATGCGTCTCGACCTTCGRAARAGGRYCGGGCGATYWCGYGCGTCTACGCATCGCCATGGCCYACAGGGCCGCCTCAACCGGTTTCTCCGATCGTTTGTTCATACTCATCGAAGGAAACCAGGCAATGTCTGAAGATCAGGAAATGCGCGAGGCAATCCGTACCCGAATGAAGGGCCGGATTCGGTTCAATGTCGCCACAGACAGGATCGAAGTGATCGTCGGTGCGCCGGACGAACTTCTCCGGTGGGAGCCGATCAACAGGCTCACCATGCTCCAGCATCTTCCACCCCTCGTGGTGGAGAGGCTTTGGG
>NZ_JACRVS010000026.1:0-38286 GCF_018811985.1 Acetobacter sp. P5B1
GCACGAGATAGCGCAGAGCATTGATGATCTCACGGAAATCGGTTGTCCGTTTCCGACCACGCCGGTTCGCAGGGGGCATCAGAGGCGCTATGCGCTCCCATTCCTCATCTGTCAGATCAGACGGATAGCGTTTCGTCTTGCGTGTAATTCCGGCCATGCGGCCTCGTTGTGCTGGCGTCCACATCCTGCCTTTGAATCACACTCAAAACCTCTTGAAAACCTATCATAGCGAATTTCCAAAAGGGCTCTAAACCGTTTTGCTTCAAAGCCTCTGATTGTCTAAGCACCTGATCTTTTGCCTTGGAAGTTGTCACCACAGAAAGCTTCCGGTCAACCAAAACATCTCCGTCAAAACCATCAAAACGGACAGTTGATTGCGTTCCATCAGGGTTGGATTTAGTTAAGGCAGGAGCCTGACCTTTTTGGGTCTCAATATTCGAGCGTGACCCTGTTGCATCATCATCATAAGCTCTCGCACGCTTACTCATGCTAGCATTTTCGTCAACCCATGTAACTTTCTCGGAAAGTTTTTCATCAGCGAATACTTTATTTGAAATCTTTCCTGAGCTTCCTTCCATCATATGGACGGTATCGTTCACAACACCTTTTGTCTGTGAAACCTTCTCTCCCACCTTAGCTGCCGCCTGCAACTCCTTAAGGCCCGTTATAACACCAATAATTTTTCCTTCTGGAATGAGGCTCGGCAAAACTCCTGTCGCAAATTCTGTTCCTGCCTGTTTATAGGCACCATTCTGCACATCTTCCACGGTCTTGATCGTCGACATTCCCGTAGCAAGCGGCGGAAACATAAACTCTAGAACGTCCTGATTCTGCCCCGTATCCTTTAAGTAATCAAACCGTTGCGTCGTTCCCAGAGACGCCTGCAGAATCGCCGCTTCCGCAGTCCCAACCCCCGGAATATCGGTCTTATGTTGAGGCGCATACGCGTCAACACCAGTCGCAGGATTACCTTCTGGTGTAACCGTCGGATATTCACCACCAAACCGATAATCGCCCTCTCCTCCCCGCGTATCAGATCCCGCATGATCCTTTCCGGCAGCCCATGCTCCCTGCCCGTTGGTCTGATCTTCGGAAGACGCGGAGGGGGACGTTCCATTTCCAGTACCAGACGTCGCCGTCAGTTCATTATCCGGACCATCCGCATCTCCCTGCGCCGCATAAACGCTCGCCTGATCCCCTTCAGGTCTCTGCTGACTGAGTGTTTTGCCATCACTCATTTGCACTGGCTGGCTCTTCGGCCCCCACCGTTTATACGCCTGAGCCCCCACTTCTACAGCTGTTTCTGCCGCCGTCTCCGCAGCCGTCTGCGTATTCAGCGTGTTGTTAACTTTCGTGGCGTTAAAGGTGTTATCCAGATGCCCGTTCGCCGTGGTCAGGTCCGTATCGTATGTGCCGTGCGTCTCTCCGCTCTCAACCCCAATATTCCCGGTGATGACCGTGTTCGTCGTCGTGGTCTCGTTGTAGTCAACATGGCCAACCGCAACCGTTACCGTCTTCGCGGCATCCATGAGCGAGCCCGCCGTGCTGAAGCCGCCGCCAGCCGCAAAGCTCGTCCCGCTCCAGGTCGACTGATTGTCTTCCCCGGTCGTGTCCAGAGATTGCGTGTGGAAATGGTTCAGGCTCGCATCCGCCGTGCTGCTGATCACACCCGCCTTCAGCGTTGTGTTGCCAGAAACATCAACATCAAGACCACCGTTGCCGGCATACAGTCCAGACTGCGTGGCTTCCGTAGAGCGATACGTATCCTTTACCGTCTGACCCGCAACATGCGCAGACCCGCCAAAACTACCAGCACCATAAACAGGGATCGAAACACTGAACCCGCCGCTCTCCGAATTACTGCTGTAACTGGCCGTGTCCTGCGGGCTGCTGATCACCAACATTCCGCTCTTCACGCTCACGCGCTCACCATTGACTTCCGCGCCATCCAGCGTCGTCGTGCCGGGTGTATTCAGTGTGACAGCATGGGTCGCGCTGACCGTCGTGTCCACGTTTGTCGTGCTGTCAGACTCACTGTGCTGGCGCGAGGCCGAGGCGGACGCCGTCACACTCACACCCACGTTCCCCGTCGTCCCGACACTCGCCTCAACACCCACAGATGCCGATTTCGAACTGCTCGTCGCCTCCGTGTGGTCCGTGTTCACACCAGAGTGCAGCGTCAGGTCTTTCTGCGCCGCAAGGGCTACATCCTGCCCTGACAGATGGGCGGCCGTCGCACTCAGATCACCATTGTTTTTGTCGGTAGCGTTATCCCCGCGCGCCTCAATCGCAAGCGTCCCGCCAGCAGAGGCCGTAGACCCCTGCACCGTCGTCCGCGTCTCGCCCGACCGGCTCTTGTTACTTGAGAACCCGACCGAAACCTGACCGCCAATAATGTTGTTGGTCGTCGCACCCCCAAGAGCCGACATGCCCTCGCCAAGCCCGGTCTGGATCCCCGCCAGAGCAGACTGCACGCCTGTGCCGGACTGCTTTGCCCCAAGGGCTCCGTTAATCGCCTGACCCACCATCGAGTCCGACGAGATCCCGCCCGTTACCCCGATGCTCTTATCCTTGTGCATCGCGGTCTGCGTCGTGCTGCTCTGCTCGGTGGTGAACGCAACGGAAGACCCGCTGATGCCAAGATCCTTCGCCGCAGCCACAACAGACCCGTCAATCGTCACCGGCCCGTTCGCGCTGATGCTCAGGCTGCCACCCGTGCTGGCAATCACACTCGGGGTGTAGGTGCTGCTGCTGACACTCTGCGTATCCGTGCGGGAGCCGTAGCCCACCGTCCCACTTGCCCCCTGCGTGCTCAGATGCAGGCCAGCCACATGATGGCTAGACGCTTCACTGGACGCGCTGTGCAAAGCACTTTCTGTAAACGCACCGCCGGACTGGAGCGTGACATCACCGCCGCCGCCCACCATGCCCGCTGCAACCGTGGTGCCGACATCCGTGCTGCTGCTCTGGCTGTTCGAGAAGCTGCTGTGTGTGAGGAACCCGCTCTTGCTGCCAGAAATACTTTCTGACTCGCTGTTCGTCACAGCCCCCAGATCCAGAGATTTCCCTGCCAGAAGCGTGGTGGACCCTTCGGATGTCAGGGTGGCCCCGGCTGCCTTCAGGTCTCCCCCCAAGGCCGCAAGTGTCGCGTTCCCGCCAGACGTGATGGTCGTGCNTGCCCGCTGCAACCGTGGTGCCGACATCCGTGCTGCTGCTCTGGCTGTTCGAGAAGCTGCTGTGTGTGAGGAACCCGCTCTTGCTGCCAGAAATACTTTCTGACTCGCTGTTCGTCACAGCCCCCAGATCCAGAGATTTCCCTGCCAGAAGCGTGGTGGACCCTTCGGATGTCAGGGTGGCCCCGGCTGCCTTCAGGTCTCCCCCCAAGGCCGCAAGTGTCGCGTTCCCGCCAGACGTGATGGTCGTGCCGTAATTCTGTGTCTGGCTGCCGCTCATGCTCAGGGACTTGCCCGAAACAGCTGCCGCCTGCTGCACCGTCGTCGTCCCAAGCGTCAGACCATCACCGGCCAGAACACTCAGATCRCTCCCCGTCGTCAGCACACCACCGTTGAACGTGATGTCCTTCGCGGCAGACAGGCTGGCAGCACCCGTCGCCGTGATAGTCCCGACAGAGGCAAGCTGACCCTGCGTGCCGCCCTGCACAAGATATGTGTTGATCGTATCACTGTTGAGGATCGAGCCATCCTGCGCCGTCAGGCTGACGGTTCCGCCAGACAGCGACCCGGTGTTCGTAATGTCTCCCGATGTCGCCGTAATCGACAGCGCATCCTGTGCCGAGACACTACCGCTGTTCGTCACCGAGGCGGCCGTCAGGGACACATTCTTCCCTGAAATACTCGCGCCCGTCAGCGCCTCATGCCCCGGAGCAAGATACAGCTTGGGCACAAGAACGGTTTGACCGTCCACAACCTCGTTCTGATACCACACAATGTCAGACGTCAGCGCCGCCTGCTGCGCACTGCTCAGACCCNCCGGTGTTCGTAATGTCTCCCGATGTCGCCGTAATCGACAGCGCATCCTGTGCCGAGACACTACCGCTGTTCGTCACCGAGGCGGCCGTCAGGGACACATTCTTCCCTGAAATACTCGCGCCCGTCAGCGCCTCATGCCCCGGAGCAAGATACAGCTTGGGCACAAGAACGGTTTGACCGTCCACAACCTCGTTCTGATACCACACAATGTCAGACGTCAGCGCCGCCTGCTGCGCACTGCTCAGACCCTGCCCGATACTCAAACCAAGCTGGTTACTCTCACTGACCGCATTGTCCAGCAAGGCCTGCATCTGGCTCGAAGCCGTAGTGAACGTGCCCCCCAGGAACGTCTGCCCCGTGGCAGACACAATCTGCTGCTGCACATACTGCTGGTCAAACGCGGAATCCCCCAGGAACGTGTAGTCCTGCGGCTGGTCCCCCAGACGGTCCAGAAGATATTCAGACCCGTGAAACGCCGTCAGGCTCGTATAGGCCGGGTTCGTCTCAATCAGAACATGCGCGTCCGGCGAAGAGTTGGGCACATACAGCGCCTTACCCGCGGGAACAGAAGAAATCACCTGCGAGACAGACGCTGCGGCTGCCCCGGTAAAGCCCGGAAGTGCGAGGTTCTGAGCTGTTGTCGCCCCGCTCTCATGACCTTCGGGGGGCAGAACATTTCCGTAAACGGGGGCTGTTACAGAGGAACCCGCCGGAACACTGGTCGTTGCCCCGCTTCCTGACTGCGTACTGACCGCCTGCGTCGATCCGGGAGAAATGCCCTCAAGCGTTCCGCCAGAAACCGCTGAGGCCTGCCCGGTGGCTGTCGTTCCTGTCTGGCTGGCAAGCTGTCCGCCGGATACCGCACCAGCCCCGGTCGTGCCTGAAGACGTTGCTGTAGAGGCCTGTGCAAAACTGCCAGCACTCCCCGGAACGACCAGACCGCCGCCTGATGCCGCAGCAACAGAGCCAGCCGGAGAGACGTTGCCGGGTGTCGTGCCGGAATAAGCGTTCGCCGAGGCCAGCAGGTCCGGCGTTGCGTGCGCCACAACGGTCGTGTTGTTAAGCTGGCCGGTAAAGGACCCCGTCAGATTGCCGCCGGCCACGATGGAGCCGCTCAGGCCGGTATAGGTGGAACTTCCCCACTGGGTGGTATGGGGTCCTCCATTCAGGTTCATCCATCCCGGATTGCCGGCTGAATTACTGGAAGCCGCAGGGTCCGGTGTTACGAACTGAGATCCGTCCGATGGCGTAAACCAGCGCTTCAGATGAGGAGAGTTTTCAGTCAGGCTCCAGACGATTTCCGTATCATAGCCTTTATTCGTCAGGCTGGCCCCCGTAAGCGCCATGTCCTGACCGGCTGCAATGTGACTGGCATCATTGAGAATATCGCCCGTCGTCTCAACAACAAGATTTCGGCCCGCACTGATCAGTGCCGCAGCATTGTCTGCCGTTGCTGACGAACCTGTCCCTGTCACCTCAACAAAGGAAGAGGCCGAAGCACCATCAAGGGCTACAATATAATATCCGGTGCCTTTCTGACCTGTAGCGGAATACCACAGCTCAGGCACATAGATTTTCATAACATGATTGTAATACCGGTTGATTGCACCATAGTTGGCCAGGGATGGATTGAGTGCTGGCGGCGTAGCAAGCGCATCCGTGCCAACCGTATATTTTTTGTCATAAACAACCTGGTCGCTGGTGGTTGTCACACCGCCCAGAATATCATTCGTCAGAGACGCCGCCCGGATCACGACATCCCCGGCAGCACTCCCTGCCATGATCTCACCCGAACGGTTCAGCACGTCCCCGGCATACGGTCTGGACAGACCACCAATCTCAATACTGCCCGCATCAGACAGAATTGCGCCCTGAACATTGCTCAGCGCACCGTCCAGCGCGAGGCTCAGGCCGCCCGTGCCATCAAGCAGACCCGTATTGCTGATCGCGCCGGGCGTGCGCACACTCAGCGTACCACCGGCCATCATCGCACCGGCATTATTGACGGACGATGCCGAAATGTGTGCATCGCCTTCCGCAATCACGCCGCTCCCTGCGGTAATGCTGTAATCGCCGTTCAGAGTGAGCGTCATGTTCCGGCCAGCAGAAAACAGCATCGGATCGCTGATCCCGCTGCCAAGCGTAACGCTCATATCCCGACCGGCAGATAATCCGGTAGCCCCCGTCAGGACCTGCGTGTTCAGGGCAAGATCCCGCCCGGACTGCACCATGCCTCCCGTATCATCAACAGACTGCAGCGCAGCACCATTTGGCGCGCTCAGAGACAGATCACCGTTCTGCGTCAAGACTGTTCCAGAACGATTGCTCAGCGTATCCGCGATGACGGTCAGGCTTTCCCCGGCCTGCAACACGCCAGTATTATTGCTGATGGTTCCGGCACTCTCACCGGAAGCACTTTCAGCCAGTGTAACACTCCCCCGATCGGAAAGAACCTTGCCGCTGCTGTTTGTCAGGCCCGTCGTATAGAGTGCAAGATCACTGCCAGCCTCAATCAGTCCATTGTCATTCGCAACAGGGCCGGACGTTACTGTGGCCACACCATCGGTTGCGATGAGCCGGCCATTCTGAGAGTTATCGAGCGACGAGGCGGCTACCGTCAGGCCGCCCTCTCCGGCCCCAATCTGCCCGCCTCTGTTATCAAGCTGATCTGCAGAAAGAACAGCGTTCCTCTTACCATAGACCAGCCCTGTATTTGTGAGATTCCCTGGGGTGGAGAGTGTCAGGTCAGACCCGGCCAGCAGCAGATTGCTATTTGCAACAGACCCTGCGTTGACGGTCAAAGGGTTGCCATACGCCGTAATTTCCCCGGCATTACCCAGTGCGCCGGACACGCTCAGAATTTGCGCCCCGTTCGACAAAATACCGCCCGTTGCAGTATTTTCTAAGGAGTGTGTCCCGATCTTAAGCGTTGCACCCGCACCGGTGGACTGGATTGTCCCTGCATTGTCCAGACCAGTCGCACCACTCAGGTTCAGCGCAAGATTTCCCGCTGTGCTGGCAATGACGGCTCCGGCATCATTTGCGACGCTGTCTGCCGTAAGCGTCAAAGAACGACCTGCCGCGATGACACCACTATTCTGCACCTGATCGCTCAACGTCAGGGTCATATCCCCCGCCGCAGCCAGACGACCTGCAGGGAGCGTTGCATCCGGGACGGGGTCTTGCGTGGTATAGCGTCCAGCTGCCAGAGACAGGGTGCCGTTACTTTCAATCTTACCGTTGGCATTTGCCACGACACTGCCGGTTGTTCCCGCCAGCGTCAGGCTGTCACCCAGCGCCAGGATCGAGCCATTCGCGTTATTCAGGGTGCTGAAGGGCAGAATAATGGCGCCGCCAGCCTGAAGCGTCCCTGTGCTATTATCAACTGCGCCGGCAACACCATCAGGAGAGAGCACCGTCAGATCGCCAGCTTTTGCAAGAACGGTGCCCCCTGCATTCTGGAGTGTATCCGTCGTGAGCGTGACGGAACCACTGCTCTGAAGCACGCCACCCGTGCCATTCATCACCTGCCCGGCCTTCAGCGCAAGATCGCCCGCACTGGCAATAACTGTGCCAGCCCTGTTGTCCAGAGCACCACCGGCAGTCAGGTCAATCACAGAACCACCAATCTGCCCCCCGCCATTGCCAAGCATCCTGCCGCTACGCGCCGTCAGAACACCCCCGCTAAACAGCGTGCCGCTATTCATCAGGCTGTCATTCGCCGCAACACTCAGAGAAACCGCACCTCCAGCAAAACCACTGTTCGTGACACTGGCAGCCGAAATCGCAGCAGTTCCTTTTTGCGCCAGCATCGTGCCTGAAGATGTCAACGAACCCGTGTCGGAGACCGTCAGATCACCCGCAGCACTCAGGGCACCGGTATTGTTGATCTTATCCGCCGTCAGCCGAACCGAACCGCCTGCCCCCGTTGCTTCAAGAGCACCGGCATTCACCACCGAGCCCGCATGAACCGTCAGCGTCCCTCCCGTACTGGCGATGACGGAAACATCCACGGCCGTCGCTGCACTGTGCGTCACAAGGCTGCCTGCCGTGAGATCAAGGTCACCAGCCGCAATGATATGGCCGGCGTTATCCATCTGCCCGGATACAGAGGCACTCAAAGTGCCTCCGGTGCTCAGAACCGCACCGACGTCACTGCTGTAAGACCCGGCGACAAGAGACAGATCGGTTGCGGACTGGATGATGCCTGAACTGTTGTTCAGCAGCCCCTCTGACACAAGCGTCAACGGACCCGCATGACTCAGAATTGTACCACCAGTATTATCGACTGACGCAGACCGAACTGTAACGCCGGTCTGCCCCTGAAGAGTGCCCCCTGTATTGGAGACTGTCCCGGCCTCCCCCGAGGATAGACCTGAAACAGTGAGCGCCCCGCCACAGGCAAGAAGCACCCCACTCTCTGTGTTTGTCAGACCATCTGTCCTGATGGTCAGATCCTCAGCCCCCTCAAGCAGCCCGCTGGCGTTAAGAATATGGCCAGCCACAACGTTAAGCTGGCCGACAGCCGCAATAATCTGCCCATTCGTCACACTCAGATCCGCAGCCCTGACAGCAATATCGCCCCCACCCGCGCCAACCTGCGCTGACGCGCCTGCAACGGACATCGTCTTTCCGGCAGTCAGCGTCAGGTCGTTCCCTGCATAAACCACACCGCTCGTCGTCAGATCATGACTTGCCGTCACGGTCGCTGATCCGCTGGCCGCGAGGGTGCCGCTGTTTCCAAGCGTGGGCGTGGAAAGGGTAAGGTCTCCCCCAAGAGCACTCAGCTTGCCGCTGTTCGTCACGTCTCCCAGGGCCGTCAACACTGTCGCGCCACCGGACAGAACGGCTCCGCTGTTCACAAAGCCGCCGCCAGTCTTCAGCGTCAGAAGATATCCTGTCGCCAGGGTCTCAATCGTACCCGCATTCGTCACGCCACCGCTGCCTGTCGTTGTCAGGCTACCATCACCTGTCACGGCAGCAAGGACACCGCCCGATCCATTCCGGAAAGATCCGGCAGTAATCGCAAAACCCTTCTGTCCAACAAGACGGCCCTCATTCTCCAGAGCTCCTGTCATCGTCAGGGTCAGCACATCCGTACTGATCAGTGCGCTAGTGGCATCACTGCCGTAGGTCTCCGTATTCAGGGTCACACGCCCGGCACCCCCAAGAGTACCTCCCTGATTCAGAAGACTGTTCATCGGCACAGATCCGTCAGACAGCGTTAATGCGCCCCCCAGTGACAGAATAGTACCACCCGAACGGTTATCCAGAGAGGTGGCAGAAAGGATCACGTCTCTCTGCCCCTGAATGGTACCGTTCCGGTTATCCACGGATCTGTTCAGCATCAGATTTACGCCGCCAGACGACGAGATGATGCTGCCTGCGTTGTTCGCCATCGTATCTGCGGAAAGGTTCAGAGCACCGGTCCCGGATCCAATCTGTCCACCACTGTTGTCCAGATCAGAAGACACCCTCAGTGTATCAGCGCCGGCGCCATAGAGTGTGCCACTGTTCGTCAGCGCACCGGACGTCTGCACAACCAGATCGCCCGCAGTCGCGGCCAGTGTGCCGCTATCAGTCAGATCATGCGCCTGGACCGTCAGCCCCTGCCCTTCTGCCTTCAGGCTTCCGCTGTTGTGGATAGCCCCGTCTGCCGTGATCGTTCCTGATCCCGCAGCGCCAATCGTTCCCGTATTTGTCAGGCTGGTTGCCGAAACTGTCAGATCGCCAGCATCAACGTTTCCGATCTGCCCCGCGTTGCTCAGACCGCTCCCACCTGCTGTCAGGCTCAGTGAACCAGATTGTACTGCAATCTGGCCATTCTGATCATTCGTAACACCACTGGTCGCCGTCACAGTCAGTCCCGACAAGGCTGCCAGACTACCACTATTTGCCAGTGTCGCCGTTTTCAGAGACAGATTTCCACCCTGGGCGCTGAGCGTTCCACGGTTCGTTACAGCTGCGTCAGCACTCAGCGCAACCGAGCCTACTCCGGTCAGCAAACCACTGTTTGCCAGTTCGCCAGCACTGGCAACTGTTAACTGACTGCCCGTCGCAAGCGTTTCAATGGTGCCTGCATTTATAAGTCCGCCACGACCTGTGACCGTCAGCCTGCCATTGCCTTGTCTCGCCGCAACAAGCCCGCTGCTCTCATTTTTCAAGGCACCGACAGTCAGGGCAAAACCCTGCTCACCGATCAGCTGCCCCGCATTATCGAGCGTCCCCGTCATCACCAGTGTCAGAACACCCGAACTGGCCAGAGAACTGGTCGCATCGCTCACATAATCCGATGTGTTCAGAGACAGGCTCCCTGCCGCTCCAAGACTCCCGCCCTGATTGAGAACACTGTCCATCGGTGCCTGGCCATGCGTCAGCGTCAGAGCGCCACCGGTGGAAAGCACGGCGCCACCAGCACGGTTATCCAGAGACGCTGCAGAGAGCATCAGATCACCCGCGGCCTGAATTACGCCCCTGCTGTTCGCAATCGTATCTGCCGTCAGAGTAGCCGGAGCCACGGCAGAGATGATTTTTCCGGCGGTGTTGTCAATGGTCTGTGCCGTGAGAACAAGCGGACCCGTCCCACTGCCAATCTGGCCACCGGCATTCCGCAGAGCACCGGACAGAGCCAGAGTCCCCGCACCGGATCCATACACCGTACCGCCATTGTCAAAGCTCGCCGCCGAAACCGTCAGATCCCCCGCAGACACCGTTTCAATCTGTCCGGCATTCGTCACCGCACCCCCGGATGCCGAAAGAACGAGCGGTCCTGACTGCGCCGTTATGGAACCTGACGCGCCATTCGTGACATTCCCTGCAGACGTCAGGGACACGCCTGTTACAGCAGAGATAACGCCATCATTTGAAACAGGCCCCGAGATGCCAAGAGACAGAGCCTCTCCTGATTTAAGGATCGACCCCGCAGAGGCGGTCCAGGAAGAGGCCGTAGCACTTAGAGTGCCCGTCGATGCAAGCTTACCACCAGAGACCGTCACATTGCCGGCACTCAGCGTCAGGGTGCCACCCGAGGTCGAGGCCTCACCTGCATGACTGAAGCTGCCATCCGTCTGTATCGCTATATTCCGAACAGAAGCCAGCGTGCTGCCTGACGTGGTCGTTACAGATCCCGCCCGAACGGAAACACCCCCCTGTGTCGCTCCGATTTGCCCGCTATTGCTGAACGCACCCGAAGAGGCAAAGGACGCGCCATCCTTTCCTGAGGCCGTCATCGTGCCAGTGTTCGTGAGAGAGGAACCTGAAATGCTCAGGGCCTGTCCCGCAGACACTATGCCGGTATTACTGACATCGGCTGTCGAAGCGATCCGTGTATCCGCTCCAGACTGGAGCGTGCCAGCATTCTGCACACCTCCTGCCTGAACAGAAACATTTCCGGTGGCTGTCATGGAACCATTCAGCACAAGACGACCATCTGCCGTCAGCGTCATGTCACCTGCATTGGCCGCCATGGTGCCATTAACCCGCACACCAGCACCGGCTTCATTGACGACCATGGAGATCTGACCAGCATACATGCCGCCCAGCGCTGAACTGTCGATAGAAAATTCCGGCGCTTTGGATCCGTCGGATTTCAGAGCATGCACAGTTCCGGTTTCGTAATCAAACCGACTGCGACCAACCACCAGACGGGCTGTCTGGGCATTGACCTTGGCATCAAGGGTCACACGGCGGCTCAGAATATCCAGAACCGGAACTGCCGTGAAATCCCCGCCCTTGCCTTCAAACGCAATAAGACCGTCGCTGACAGTCAGGGCGGACAGCTTGCCGCTGGCGTCAATTTCCGGATGACCTGTCGACAGGCTCACCCGATCCGTATTGATAAAACCGCAACCGTTACAGGTGATACCATTAGGGTTGGCAACAATAACATTTGCTTTTTGCCCTGCTACTTCCGTATAGCCCAGCATCTGGCTGGCCTGATGCCCGGTAACTTCATTCAGAATAACGTTGGCGGCTTTACCATGCAGGTTGGCATTCCCGTACACATAGCCACCAAGCTTCGTCTGCGTCGCCTGGGTTGCGTTATTGAGAATCAGACCTTTCTGTTCAACGCCGTATTGCGTGAACATATTATGCGACAGCCCCGCGCCATTAGGCGTTGCAATATTGAGCTGCTGAACCCCGTTGGCCGTTCTGTCCAGATTAGGAGCTGGTGCAGAAGGATTGGTTCTGTTGTCAATGACAATAGATGGCGCAGCCTGCTGGGCATTTGCAAGAGTGGGTGCCAGCGCAAGAGAGAACGACGTCCCTGTTGCCACAACCTGTCGGAAAAATCGTTTCATGGACAGCCACGCCATCAGAACCGCACTCCTGCCTGAAAGGCCACGACCCATCCCTCATGCGGTAACGGACCACGAGCAATTGAATGTGTAATATTGGAATTCCAGAATATGGAACCGGTTGTTTTTCGAATTCCTATGCCTGCACCGGCAATATTTCCACCCTTGAGAGCAGGCGGCAAGGCACGCGAATGATATCCCGCCCGGGTCATCCCGCCATCGAGAATGCCGTAAAGCTCTGCGCCTTCCACAAAAAGGCGACAGAAACCGGTATAGGCACCGCATCCCTGATTCATGCCAGGCCGGGCAAACCGCCAGGAGACATCATTCCGAATATAAATCCCGTCATTCCCCAGCAGGATCTGGCGCAAGAAGCCCCGGACCGTATAGGGACCACCCAGCTGAAGCTGATCTGTCGTAAACAGGTTGCGGGTGCTGTATTCTCCATGCACGGATGTATGCCACAACAGCCCAAACGGGAGCGGCTTGTAGCCATCAATGTCCAGGCTCGGTTTGACATATTGCGTGTGGGGATCTTCAGGAGTCGGGTTGTCATAGACAGAATGCGTCCCGACACCTCCCACGCCAAAGCGCATGCCCAGCGTCATGTACCAGACACCACCCCAGGCCTTAAGTGACTCACTTGCCTGCGCCGTCACAGAGGCCTGACGCGCACTTTGCGTGTTCAGGCGCACATGGTCCAAAGTGGAATTGAACGATTTAAGTTCGTAAAAAGCCTGTAAGGTGGTGACACCAATCCGGTTACGCGCCACGACACGAGACAGACCGAACCGAAAATCCTTGCGCCGACCACCCAGTCTGTAATCTTCATCCAGGGTCTGCAGATGATAGACGTCATCAGACATCCACCAGCCGCCAAATACGGTCCATTTGCCAAAAGGAATGGAGCCGTTTGCAGAAATATATTGCGTGCCGCGCCGACCGGCATCGCCAACCAGAGAATGATCATATTCCACAGACCACATATCCAGCAGCCCCAGCACATCCTGTGCTGTCAGCATGGCGTGTCCGGCTTCGTGCCCTGTTTCATACTGGCCGTTATTATCCGCCCAGATCTGCCCATGAATATAGCCAGGGGATGACTGACGAATTTTGACCGCGGATGTTCCCGGAAACTGTCCTGGGACAATCTGCATTGTTGCAGACCAGTTTGGCAGCCGGTTCATCTGATCCAGCCCCTGCTCCAGATCACGGAGATCCAGAATATGATCACGTAATCCCGGAAAAGCCGTCAGTTCATGAAAACGGGGGGATATTCCCTCAAACTGAAAGCCCGAGAGCATGCCTTCCACAACAACAATATGCAGCTGACCGTCCTGCAGGGACTGCTCGGGCAAATACGCACGGGAGGTCACATGCCCCTGCGCCATGTAGGCTCCATTGATATCATCAAGAGCATGATTGAAGTCGGACACGCCCAGACATCGCCCCGTATATCGGGCTGACAGCATGGCACGCGCGGTGACCGACAAGTGAGGCGCACCATCAATCGAGAGAGACCTGATCGCCACACATCCCTTTGCCGCAGAAGACTGACGCGGCGTGTTCAGGAATTCCGTATTACTGCTGGGGGGCGGCAACATATCCAGTTGCTGCTGGCGCTGCTGATAACGCTGAAACTGATCCTGCGATGACCCCGGCCCTGCAGGCAACCCGACAGAAGGCGGAATACCTGCGTCTCCACCTGGCGCTGCAAATGCAGCACAAGGTACAACGAGAGACGCCACTCCCAGAATGGAGCAGAGAGCTTTTTTATAATTCATCGTAAAACCAGAACAGGCTAAAAAAATTACTGTAATCGTAAATAGAAATTACTGCGCAGGAGCTGACTGTGAACGCGCAATCCAACCGTCGACCGTCCTGAGTGCACTATCAATGCCATTCAGTGTGAAATTGATTGTCAGCACGCCGCCAGCCAGCTTGTTCACTTCAATATGGCCAGTCTGACCATGCTGCAGCATGTCAACCTGAGCGGCCGTCAGATCCAGAGTGGACAGACACCCCGAAGACACACAGCTCTGCCAGGCCAAAGTCAGGGGAGCCTCCTTGCCGACAACAAGGCGCGCTGCCTGTTGAAGTGACAGCCCCAGAGGAGTCATTAGTGTCAAACGCCAGGGACGACTGGAAAGCGGGTTTTTGACAGCATCATCCGTTGCGCGCGCCAGAATAACCCCTCCCAGAGGAATGGTCTGCTTTTGCGCATCCTGCATCATCAGACGCTGCTCAGCGAGGCAGACATTGGGAGCAGCATTTGGAGCAGATGAGGGAAAAATACACCGGTAAGTCCATTCACCAGCAGAGCCAGACAGGGTCACAGGAGAGACTGTCGGCGCAGAAGACGCGGAAGACAGCGCACTCTTCACCGCAGCTTGCGCAATATCGGTCCCTGCCACAGCAACAGTCAGGAAAGTGGATAAAACCACTCCGCACACGACTAAACGCTTCAAAAGCTCTACTCCATTAAAATTTAGTTAGCATGCATTTATTACAAACCTGACATCCTGAAAAGAGGTGCCCTAAATATTTACGCTCATTTTTTACGGGTTAGTAATATTATTACTGATTCGATACCACCATGCCTGATCCGAATACAATATTCAAACCATATCCCCGAACCCTATGAATGGTCAGGTATTTCTTAGTTTTGTATCGATGATTAATCTAATAGAAATCAGAATTTTCAGGGTAGACTGATTGCCTTACCTTCCCAGAGTGTTTAACCAGCTCTGAGGACACAAACACAAAGCAGAAGACAAGTCCGCCATGTTCTTGTTGCTGTTTCAAGGGGTTAGAAAAGTGTCACTGCGGGTTGATGCAGGTTCGAGTCCCGCAGTTCGCAATATCTAAGGCACTGATTTTATTGAAAATCACAAAAAAATATGAAATATGAATTTCTACATGGTCGTCTTCCCAATCAGAGAACTTTTTAGACTTGCGACCGCACTATAAACTTCAGACATCTCGTGCGCTTACGGTCGGACTACGTAACTTTCGCAGATATTACGTCAAGCAATCTCCCGAGAATTAGTCGCGCATATGCCCTCTATACGAAACACTGAATACAGCTGACAGAAAACCATGCACCATTTTTGCACCACAATAAGGAAGATTTAGGGTGACAAGCCGTGAGATTGGATGACATAAATGTATCTGTTTTTCATATAGTTATGACAGGAACCCCTAGATGACCACGGTCTATTTTTGCCCTCTCACGGCGACAACACGGGTTCGAATCCCGTACGGGACGCCATTGTTTTCAATGGTTTTTTGACGAAACTCCTCCAAAAAATATGTGTTTTTGCACCCTCGCGAGGAACGTCGTAGTGTCCTCTCATGGCGGAAGAAATCAACACGCCAGCAGGTGATGTCATGAGGGGGCACACGGCCCCCGCCACAGGCAAGCCTTTACCTTGCGGGGTGAGCTATCCTGGCCCCAAGCAATACATGACCCGTAAGGTGGTCGACGGTCGACGGTCGACGGTCGACGGGTGCAGCAGACTTTCTCCACTGCGACGCAAGCCCGACGCTGGCTCAATGAAACAGCCGCCAAAGCAGAGCTTGGCCAGTTCACAGATACGCACCCTTTCGACAAGATGACGATTGGCACACTTGTTGAACGGTATCGCGATGACTGCATGGCCGATCGGAAAGCCGACAGGATCGGGCATATCCCAGCCATTCTGCGCGACGCCTCAAGGAAAGTCGGGCCTCTTCTCTTCCTGGGAAATTTGAACGCCTGATTGAAGCCGTCAGTGCCTCCAGCTCGAGAAACGTGCCACTCTTCCTCATCAACCTAAACCGACACAGCTGATCTTTGATGCGGGAACTGAAGCCGCTTTCAGTGTCCGATATGGGTGTATGGTTCGAAGTGCCGGACTGAAAGATCTGACTTTTCATGATCTACGCCATGAAGCGACCAGTCGCCTGGCAAAGTTGCTGCCCAATCCCCTGGACCTCAAACACGTGGCCGGTAAGCATGACCTAAAATCACTGGATCGATATTATCAACCCGTTCCTGAGGATATCAGCCGGCAGATTGAAGACGCTAAACGTGTATTGGGCATGCTGGAAGAGGATGAAAACCCAAAGGAATAGAGTCTTTATTCCCATGAATAATCAAGAATTTTCTGAAAAACTACAATCAATTGACTTAAGTTAAGGACTCCCTCCACCTGATCATGAGATTTTCAACGTTTTAATGTACTTTCAAAATACAGGGTTCCAGCCAGTTGCGCCGGCTTTCCAGTATCGTTCGGATGATTGGCCCCATCCATCACCGGGACTTCCGGAAAGTCAAAAGGACTAACTCCGTCCAGACAGGCCACATTTACCGCATGCCGGTTCGGATCAGAACGACGTTGATGATGCGTGTGTATGCCGCAGCGAGAACAGAAGAAATGCTGTGCTTTTCTCGTATTAAATCGGTAGCTTGTCAGTATGACATTACCCTGAAGAATGTTTATTCCATCCAGCGCTACCGCCGCGACAACTGATCCACGCATCCGGCAATAAGAACAGTTACAACGACGAACTGATTTAAGGTCGTCGCTGAGTGTCACTTCAAAACGGACCGCGCCACAATGGCACCCTCCTGTTCGATTGTTCGTAATGCCTGTCATGGTACATTTCTCCTGAACAGAAATAGTTTGTGTCACCAGCCTGGGTTACCGTCTGCGCCTGTCAGGACGAGACAGGCTTCATGAACGATCCCAACCGAAGCACCATCGGTACTATGAGCAGAGCTGTCGCGGCTGTTGCCAATTGGCCTGTTGTCCGGCTGAGATGATCGGCAATGGCACCATAAACAATCGGAGCTAGTCCGCCCGTACCAATTACTCCGGTGTAGAACACTGCAAATGCCCGCCCAGTATCGCCACCAGGTGCCAGTTCCGGGACTGTTCCGTACAGGGCCGATGACGTACCGTTCAGGACAATGCCAAGCAGAGGAAGAAGTATCAGTGTGCCTGACAGCGGCGTAATCAGCGTGGCGATGATCAGGAACGATGTTGTCATTTCTGTCACTATGACACTTCTGACGATACCAAAATGATCAACCAGCCACCCGCATGTTGCCTTCCCCAAAGCACCGCCAGCAAAGAGAAGTGCCAGAGCAATCCCGACCGTCGCCGACGAACCTCCACACGCATGAATGAGAAAAGGCAGGAACAGCAGATAGCCCATCCGTGTCGCGGTATCGAAGGCACCTATCGCCAGCAACCAGGAAAAACCGGCACTGTCACCTTCAGCCTGCCGGTGCTGAGAGGCCAGTATGGGAGGCGCAATATGTTGTGGTATGAGCCTTATCAGCACAAAGGACAGAACCAGCTCCAGCAGCGCCAGAAAACCTGCGACCGGACGCCAGGCAAAGATGGGTAGCAGAAGCGCGATAAAGGCTGGCAGGATAGCTTTGCCGAGATCCCCAGAGAAATTATAAAAGCTCAGCGGACGTCTTACTGCATCGCCATAGCACTCAATGATCAGCTGAGATGCCCTTGGATGCTGGATACTCGACCCGATACCTGCAAGAACAAGCCCACAGCACAAGCCCTCAAACCCCATTGGAACCGCCATTATGGCAAGGCCGCCAGCCGCAATCACTGTGGACAGGACGAGCGTGTTGCGCGGCGAGCGCCCCTTCAACAGCCGATCCGCAGGTACCTGCAGACCACCCATTGTGCCGAAATAGAGTGCGCGCACGATTGCAAGCGCCATATAGGAAAGCCCGAACTGTGATTGCCAGACTGGAAAGAAAGCATAGAGCCCGTCTGTATAACCATCGTGCAGAGCATGGACGAAACAGGCTGCTATCAGTCCCCGCCGTTTTTCCTGAGCAGAGACAGGCTGGTGCGCAGGTTCCGTTATGGTGCTCATCTGCATGTCATACGGTCCTTTCACAGACCATCTTAAACATGTGACTTTTCAGAGAATAGATGGAATATTCTCACCATACCTGTCAGCTTTTATCACGGTTTTCATGCGTCACCTCCCTCCCCTCAATGCTCTGCGTGTTTTTGAAGTTGCTACACGAACAGGCAGCTATACTGCGGCAGCATCTGAACTCGGCCTGACACATGGCGCTGTCAGCCGTCAGATTGCATTATTAGAGAACTGGCTGGGCCAACGCCTTTTCAGCCGCTCCGGGCGACGCATGGTCGCAACGCCAATGGCGCGCATTTTCGCAGCTGAAGTCAGCGGTGCTTTCGAAAGGATGACCGCCGCAGCTGAAGCATGTGGACGACCTGATGCGCGGCGGATCCTGCGCGTCAATGCGCCGGTTAGCTTTGCCATGCGTTGGCTGATCCCAAGACTGGAAGTTTTCCATGCTGCGTATCCATCGATAGAAATTGTCGTAACAACTGTTTCAACGGTGCATGAGGAACTCCGTGGTGGCTTCGACGTGGCCATTCGACGAGGCGTGGCCGGTGCGGGGGCATGGCCACACCACCACGCCACGCATGTGCTCGACGATGTCGATACTCTGATCATGAGCCCATCGTTGTTTTCTCAACGACCTATCCTTGGTCCTGCCGATCTTGAAGGGCATAGACTTCTGGCGAGTGAAACACGACCGGGGGACTGGATCGACTGGCTTGAAGCCGCAAAACTGCCCCATCTCATCGGCCGCCCGCGTACCGTGTTCGACCATTTTTTCATCACCCGGCAAGCCGTGATGGATGGGCTGGGTGTCGGGATCGGTCCTTTGCCGATGCTTGATATCGACATTGCGCTCGGGCATCTTGTAACACCCCTTCCTGACATTCAGGTACGCCGCACCGGTTATGTCGCGTTACTTCCCAAAGGGGCAGACAATACCACCCCCTCCACGCGCTTCGTTAAATGGCTGGCAGCAGAAGGAATGGCCAGACACCAACAGCCAGCCGACAAAAAGATGCTATGAACGTCTGGAAAAAAGGGGCTTTCTGGAATTTAAGAAACTAAAATTCACTGTTTCAGAAATGTTTTTTCGATACCCTGTCAATGAAAGTCCGAAAATCAGCCAACATCAGATCTGGCTCTTCCAAAGCAGCAAAATGGCCACCTCTGTCCATATTAGTCCAATGCACGATATTATAGGTTTTCTCGGCAAATGAGCGGCACGTTGGCAGGAACACGGGATCTGGAAACGCAGCAACTCCTGTCGGCACATGTATGCGCGTGCCAGCCGGAAACCGATCCGAACCTTCCAAACGCCTGCCCCGGTAAATCCATGTTGCCGTTACGAATGCCGAAGGCGCAACATAAAGCATGATATTCGTAATAAGCTCTTCTTCCGAGAACTTACTCCAGATATCCGGGCTACCATCGGCAGTTGCCGGAAGGTCCGCCCACTTACCAAACTTTTCGAGTATCCATCCAGCCATACCAACCACGCTATTAGCCATTGCAATCCCCAATGTCTGCGGGCGCGTTGACTGTTCGTGACTGTAGTCGGTTTCCCTGTCAAGGATCGCGGTACGATGGGCGAACAGCTCTTTTTCCTCAAAGGTTTCCGGGATGGCGTCAGCTGCGAAAATGCTCATCGTATTGAGATGGAAGCCAAGCAATGCCTCAGGATGTGTAAATGCCATCCAACTCGCGATATGCCCACCCCAGTCACCGCCCTGAACAACGTAGCGCGTCTGACCAAACAGACGAACCATCAACGCGTGCATCAGTGCGGCCACCCGACGCGGGCCCATGACACCGGTGATCGGATTAGAAAAGGCAAAGCCGGGGAGCGAAGGAACAACAACATCATGCCCCTCAGATGTCAGAGGCTTTAACACCTGTTCAAACTCAAGATACGACCCTGGCCAGCCATGGAGAAGCAGCACAGGCAGTTTGGAGCCATCACCTCTCATATGAACGAAATGGAGATGCTCGCCCTCAATATCAGTCATAAAGTTGGGCAATGCATTAAGACGCTGCTCGACTGCTTGCCAGTTATAGTTGTTCGTCCAGTAGGTCATGAGGCGCTTCAGGTCATCAATTCCAACGCCTGCTGACCATCCGCCCGCATCGGGAAGCTGGCTCCAGTCGTAGGCTTCGATATTGGTCCTGATCGTGGCAAGCCGTTTCTTAGATATGTTGATGATGTAGGGCGAGATCATGACTTTCCTCACCTGGCTCTGTGGATGAAGCGTTACCCTATTAACTACCTGGGGTCATCATGGTTCAGGAAGCTCGCTATATTCCTTGCGCTGCCTCATAGCAGAGCGGGAACCCGACCCAACCGGCATGGTCGCCTCAGGCGCAGCATGACGTGATGGGGCGCGCAATAATCGCCAGCTGTTCCCGAACACCTGGACGTTCCTGCATTCTGGCATACCACGCCAGAAGAGCCTTGCACTCCTGAGGAATAGGCAGATCCACGATTGCAGCAAATATAAACCCTCCAATCACAGCGATATCCGCCATTGAGAAAGCATCTCCGGCAATAAAAGGCTGTTTCCTCAGGACAGCATCAAAATAATGCATACCGCCCAAAGCCTTGTCACGCTGATAAAGGCCCCATTCCCTGTTCTGATAACGCTCCACTTCAGGACCAAGGCCAGCCGTCGCATGGTGAAAGTAGACGCTGATAGCATCCAGCATCTCGATTTCAGCCCGTTTGGTCATCATCTGGATCACGCCTTTTTCAAGGGGCGTTCGGCCGGTCAATGTTGGGTTCCCGTCAAGTGTATCCAGATAGACTGTGATTGCTGTACATTCAGCAAGAAAGGTTCCGTCATCCAGTTCAAGAACAGGCACTTTACCCGAATAATTCCTGCTCCTGAAATCAGTTGTTTTATGCTCGCCTTTCCACAAATTGATCCGAACAAACTCTATTCTGGACAGCATTTGCTTTTCAGCCAGAGCAATCCGCACACGCGCTGGATAGGGCCCTGTAGGCCAATCATAAATTTTCATAACAACTCACCTCATTTTGACGGAAACAAGCCTCTTGCAGCGCACATTACGACTCTGCCTGTCACATGGTAGGTAGATTTTGATATGCCTTCCATTTCTGGCCGTCAACGCTTATCTATCAGGAGGTAGGGAGACGATCGTAAAACGATGACCACAACGCATACGAGTTCCAGAGAGGCTATTCTGACGGCAGCCAGAAAGGCTGCCCAGACACGAGGCTACCATGGCCTGAATTTCCGTGATCTGGCTAAAGAAGTAGGGATCAAACCAGCAAGCATCTATTATCACTTCCCTAGTAAAGCCGATCTGGGAGCCGCAGTGGCACAACGCTATTGGGAAGATACCAAGGCCGATCTTGAAACCATGCAGAGGGAAACTCCAGATCCTCTTACATGCTTACGCCGGTATCCGGGAATATTTCGTCGCTCACTCGAAAACGGTAATCGCCTGTGTCTTGGCAGTTTCATGAGCGCTGAATATGATGATCTGCCTGATGCGGTAAAACACGAAGTTCAGATCTTTACTGACATCAATGTGGCATGGCTGAACACGATCCTCTCCCGGATCAATCCTACGCCACTCCAAAACACTGGGCAGGCACGAGCCATCTTTGCTGCTGTGTCCGGGGCACAACTCATGGCAAGAAGCCAATCGGATGTTGCTCTTTTCGACGAAATTATTGAGAGTTATTGCAACGCCGGCCTATTGGGATAGAATTTCTGCCACGACATCGTTCCCTCATACTCCGGTATGGTGTTTCACACCAAAATTGCATGACGAGCACGTACAAGACTTTAATACGCAGGAATAGAAACCGCAGTCACTTAATATACCGAACTCATTTAGCTAAAATGCGTGAGATTTTAATGAGCATCTCAGAGAAACTCTTCAAGCCGCTTGAGGAGTTCTTCTGGAGCTTCTTCCTGTGGGCTGTGTCCACAGTCAATCGGGTATCCCCGGACATCCATGCCTTTTTCGCGCCATGTCTCCACAACGTCATATAGCGCGCCCACTGTGCCGCGTGCGCCCCACAACGCCAGTAATGGCGCTTGGATCCGCTTATCCGCATCGGCTGCATCATGCACAAGATCTATACCGGCAGCGGCCCGATAGTCTTCACATCCCGCATGCCGCATTGCCGGATCAGCGTAACAGCGACGATATTCAGCCATCACGCGGGGATCGACTGACCCCGGTATCTTGATCTGTCCCGCTATGTGGTTTTCCAGAAAGAAATCAGGATCCCCATCAATCAGCTTTTCCGGCAATGGATAGGGCTGGATGAGGAAAAACCACCAAAAATAGCTTCGGGCGAACTCCATATTGGTTCGGGCATACATCGTTGCAGTGGGGGCGATATCGATCACTACCAGTTTTTCCACTGCCTCTGGTGCGTCCAGCGCCATGCGATGCGCCACCCGCCCTCCCCGGTCATGCCCGACAACCCTGAACCGTTTAAACCCAAGTGCTTTCATGACACCAACCTGATCAGCTGCCGTCGCACGTTTGGAATAATTGGCGAGATTTACCCCTCCTTCCGGCTTGGCGCTATCGCCATAACCGCGCAGATCGGGGGCCACGACGGTAAAATGTTCCGCCAATGTGGGTGCAACCTTGTGCCACGTCAGGTGCATTTGCGGATAGCCATGCAGCAGAAGCAATGGTGGCCCCTTCCCGCCAATAGCCATACGGATCCGCACGCCTTCCACCTCAATATCCTGCCAATGAAAGCCGGGGAACAATTCTGGGAACGTCCTGATCGGGCTCATGATCGTACCTATCCTTATTGAATCAGACACATCATGATGGAGTAGAATATTTTCGTTTTTCTTATCCTGTTTACGGAAGATCAGCCTTCGCCGATGCCTTCGTGTGAAAGGGAGACAATCCGGGTGCGCTCGCCTTTGCGCACATTCAATGTTTCAGGCACCCAGAAGAGAGTGACAAAGAAACCGATCAGGCACAGGCCCATAGGGTAGAGCAAACCTGCATAGGGGTTCCCTGTCTCTGTAACCAGCCAGAGGCTGACCAGCGGCAGAAAGCCACCGAAAATCCCGTTACCAATATGGTAAGGGACAGAAATGGACGTGTACCGCACATTGGCAGGAAAGCTCTCCACAATAAACGCACCATAGGGGCCGTAAACTGCTGCTGCGATGACCACCAGAGCAAACACACAGGCGGAAATTGTCGCATAACTCGTGTTTTCTGGCGTGATAGCGTGGCGAATGATGGAAAAGATGGGAATGTACAACAGGACAGCGGCTGCCATACCGACCAGAGATAGGCGTTTACGCCCAATCCGGTCAGACAGTGCACCAAACAGTACAAAAAAAGGCACTCCCAGAAACGCCCCGACAGCAACAGACAAAGTTGCAGGCAAGAAAGGGACCTTCATAAACGTCTGGATATAATACAACGCATAAAACTGGGCCGTGTAGAACGTAACGGCCTGTGCGCACGCTACCCCAAAGAGGAACAAAAGAATACGCCGCGCATTTCCGGGGATACGGAAAGCATCACGCACCGGAGATTTGGATAGTTTGCCCTGCTTATGCATTTCCACAAATACAGGAGATTCAGAAAGCCGAAGGCGAATACGTAAAGAGACAGCCACCAGAACAAAGGATACCAGAAACGGTATCCGCCAGCCCCATGTGCCAAAAGCATCCTCCCCCAACCACACCCGCAGGATGAGCACCATCCCCAGAGACAGCACAAAACCACCGGAGGCCATGGCCTGAATGTAGCTGGCCCATTTCCCGCGTTCACCAGGTGGAGAATGCTCCGCCACATAGGTTGCGGCCCCGCCATATTCACCACCCAGAGCCAATCCCTGCACAATACGCAACAGAATCAGCAGAACGGGCGCCACATAACCGGCAGTTTCAAATGTGGGCAGCAGGCCAATAGCCGCAGTAGAACTGCCCATGATAAGCAGCGTAATTAGAAAAGTTGTTTTCCGCCCGACACTATCGCCCATGTACCCAAATATCAGGCTACCCAGCGGGCGTACGGCAAATCCGGTAGCAAAGGTCGCGACACTAATGAGCGTTGCCGCGACATCATCACCCGGCGGGTAAAACAAGCGGGCAAAGAAAATGGCCAGACTCCCATAGAGAAAGAAATCATACCATTCAATAACTGTACCAACACTTGAAGCCAGCACCAGAGAACGCATAGAACGTTCTGTTTTTTCGCGGGATATCATGACTCTATTCTCCTGACAGGAGTTTTTTGATTTTCTGGCTATAGTCAGGCCCAGACTTTTCGATACAGATCAATAATCTCTGTCTGCCCCGGCACACGCGGGTTGTTGGCGGGCGAGCCAGACGCCAATGCCTGCTCAGCCATAAGGGGCAGAAGATCGTTCCAGCAGCTTTCCTGAAGCCCGTAGGAACTGGGAGAGGGGACATCCAGTTCCCTGTTACGTTCACGGAGTGCTGCAACAAGTGCGGCACAGGCCGCCTCGTCTTCCGTGCCAGAGGGCAGAATACCCATCACACGAGCGCAAGTCGCATAACGTGACTGCGCCCCCGTCACAGACCACGCCGTAATTTCCGGCAGCAACATCGCGTTTGAAAGCCCATGGGCAACATGAAAATGTGCACCGATGGGGCGACTCATGCCATGCACAAGGGCTACAGAAGCATTAGAAAATGCCATGCCCGCTTCAAACGCCCCCTGCATCACCTGTTCTCGCGCTTCGTGATTGGAAGGGTCTTTGCAGGCGATGGGAAGTGCGTGCCAGATACGTTTCATGGCTGCCAGTGCCAGAGCATCCGTAAACGGAGAGGCTCGTTTGGACACATAGGCTTCGAGTGCGTGGGTCAGCGCATCAATGCCCGTATCAGCCGTCAGACGACGCGGCATGGTTAAAGTGAGTTCGTAATCGACAATGGCAATATGTGGCAGATAGGCGTAGCCCGTACACAGCATTTTCTCATCGGTTTTTTCATCCGTGATGACTGTCACGCGCGTAGCTTCAGATCCTGTGCCCGCCGTAGTGGGAATGGCAATAATGGGAAGGCCAGCCTCATCCTGCACGTGGGGCACCTTAAGGTGTGAAGGAGCGCCCCCATGTCTGGCCAAAACCGCTACCATCTTGGCGGTATCAATGGGGCTGCCACCACCAAGACCGATCACACAATCATAAACGCCGCATTTCAACGCGGCCAATGCGGCCTCCACTGATGTGACTGTGGGATCGGGCACGGCATCAGAGAACGCGCCTGACTGAATATCTGCTTTGGCCAGCAGAGTTTGCACTCTCTCCAAAAGGCCGGACTTGGCCATGAATCCATCTGTAATGATGAAAGGGGCTGAAAGCCCGGCCTGCTTTAATGCTGCGGGAAGCTCATTAAGAGCGCCACCCCCGATACGGACCAGAGAGGGCAGATAAAGTGCTGTCATAGCCTTATCTCCTGTGAAAAGTTACGGTGAGAACCGCTCCTTTCCAGCTGTTGTTCTTGTTCAGAGAGTGAACGCGCAAAAGGCATCACAAGAAAATCAGGAGATTTCGCCCACTTGATGTGCAAATCTGCACAGAATATAAAAAACAGGAACTTTTTATTCCATGAAACGCAGCCTGGACTGGAGAGATCTGCAGTTTTTTCTGGCTGTAGCGCGATCGGGATCACTCTCAGAAGCAGGTCGTTTGCTAGGCGTTGATCACGCAACTGTGGGCCGACATATTGTTTCTTTAGAAACATCGGTCGGCAAAACGCTGTTTGAACGGCATCTGCGGGGCTATGCGCTAACTCGTTATGGCGAAGACCTGTTAACCACGGCTGAAGCCATGGACCGCGAAGCGACGCTCCTGGCACAAGTAACAAACCCGGCTCATGGATTAACGGGAACCGTGCGGATTAACGCGCTTGAAGGGTTTGCCAGCTTCTTTCTGGCGTCCCGCATTGGCTCACTGTTGGTGGATAACCCTGCCCTGACACTTGAAATTCTGACGATCCAGCAGATTGTCGCACTCTCGCGCAGGCAGGCCGATATCGCCATCACCGTGACGCCGTCAGAGGATGATCGGTTTGTATGCGAGAAGCTGACGCCGTATTATCTGTGCGTTTACGCTTCTCGTTCATACCTTGACAGAGAAAAACCTATAAAAAAACCAGATGATTTTTCATCGCATCTGTTTTCTGGTTATGTGGATGAAATGATTTTTATGCGGGAGCTGGATTATCTTGGCCATCTTGGCGTCTCACGCAAAATGGTGCGTCTTCAGAATTCCAGCGTGCAGGCACAAATGGAAGCCGCCTGTTCCGGCTTGTGTATGGCAGTCCTGCCGACCTTTGTTGCCGCCACACGCCCTGAACTGGTCCCCGTTTTACCCCAGCAGGTTAGGCTTGAACGCAATTACTGGCTGATCACACGTGTTGAAGAGCAGACCAGTGTTCGCATAAGTCAGCTCTGCAGCTTTATACGGAACGAGGTAAAGAAAGGCGAAAGCCTGTTTAGGTTATAAAAATGAGGAGAATGATAAATTGAAAGGGTGCTCTCTTCATTTGTCGCAATAATAAGTCCCAGTCAGGACGAATCAGTATGATCTGAAAACGCCAACCTCTCCCAATTCACTGTAACGATTTATACTGGCATGATGGCACGGCCAGCATAAACCGTTATCAAGTGATGTTTTACGATACGTCCCTGACACCGCTAAAAATGTCATTTCTCTCAGAACTTTTATGAACGCGGCACTTGTTCTCTAAAAACATCTGACTCCTTACGCGCTCGCATAAGGTCGATATGATCGAAGGATCGCTCAAAGCTGAAAGGTCGCCCAGTGTCTCGGTTTCGCCGCTGGCAATTTTGCGAAGAAGACGCCTGACGATTTTTCCAGAACGGGTACGCGGCAGGTCAGGCACCAGATACACTGCCTCTGGCGCAGCATATCGTCCAATCAGGTTGACGATAAGACGAGTGACATCTTTTTCATCCACACTGGTAACAGCGGCCCTGTTCGGGATAGCAAACACAACCAATGCCTGCCCTTTGACAGAATGCGGCACGCCCACAGCAGCACATTCTACAATACGATGATCTTCACCTAAGATATCCTCAACTTCTGCCGTCCCCAAACGATGCCCGGCAATGTTGATGACATCGTCCATGCGGCCAGTAATCCAGTAATACCCATCCTCATCACGTCTTGCCCCATCTCCTGTAAAATACAATCCTGGCGCCATAGAGAAATACGCCTGACGGAAACGCTCATGGTCTTTCCAGAGAGTACGACACTGGCCGGGCCACGAACGCGCAATGCATAATGCACCATCGGCAGCTCCCATTTCTGCCTTACCAGCGGAATTAAGAATAACCATTTCCACTCCGGGTAAGGGCATAGTTGCAGATCCGGGCTTGAGGGCCTGTACACCCGGAATTGGCCCAAGCACCACGCCAGCTGTTTCAGTCTGCCACCACGTATCTGCTACCGGACAACGCTTCTTGCCCACAACATCATGGTACCATAGCCATGCATCCGGGCTTATTGGTTCCCCCGCAACGCCAAGCAACCGCAAAGAGCTCAGATCACGCTTTTGCGCAACACCCTCTCCTTCCGCCATCATCGCCCGAACAGCGGTGGGGGCTGTGAAAAGCATGGTCACTTTATAAGCATCTATCAGGTCAAACCAACGCCCCGGATAAGGAAACGTCGGCAGGCTGTCCGAAATCATGGTCGTGCCACCATTGACCAAAGGTCCGTATACAACCGATGTATGCCCTGTAATCCAGGCTACATCTGCGGTGCACCACAGTACATCGTTTGGTTGGTGGGTATAAACCATGCCCATCGTGTAAGCAGCCCAAACCATATAACCGCCCGTCGCATGGACAACAGCCTTTGGTTTGCCTGTGCTGCCAGACGTATAGAGCATGAACATGGGATCTTCCGCACGCATGGCAACTGGCACAAAGTCAGCCTCGAAATGATCCACAAAATCATGATAATCATAGTCACGGCCAGGCAGCATGGGTACGGCTTCATCAGATGTACGAACAACCAGCATGAATTGCACGCTGCTGTTCTCACCTGCTCTTTTCAAGGCTTCATCCAGTGTGTCTTTGTAAGGTACCGCCTTGTCCCCTCGCCATGCCATGTTCCCGGTAATGACTGCAACTGCGCCGCTATCAACCAGCCGCTCGGCCAGACCCTCAGCAGAGAATCCACCAAACAATACAACATGAATCGCACCAATCCGTGTGCAGGCCAGCATGGACACAATCGCTTCTGACACCATGGGAAGACAGATCGCAACACGGCATCCTTTCTTCACGCCAAGGTAGGTCAATGCGTTGGCAAGCCGACAAACGCGTTCATGCAGGTCATGATATGTCAGGCTTTCAGAACGGCCTTCAGCCTCACGCTGGCTAATCAGGGCGACCTGATCTCTCTTTTCGGTCAGATGCCGGTCTATGCAACAGACTGACGCATTCAGTTCCCCATCTGCAAACCAGCTGATGGAAACATCTTTTTCAAAACTTCCCAAAAATCCTTGCGTCGGTTTTCTGAACCAGTGAACACGTTGTGCCTGTTCCAGCCAGAACGCATCCGGGTCAGTTCGCGCTTTTTCACGCATACCCTGCAACTGCTCGGGCGTCATGATCGCTGGGTAATCTGGATAGGCCCCTGCGGGAATTACTGTGTGGTCGGTCATGTTTGCATACCCCTTATTTTTTATATTTTCTGAGGGATAAAGCTCAGCGCTTTCAGGCCGCAGAGCGGTCGCTCTGCCCGACATGGGGGAGAACCGTGGCCACAATGCCTGCATCGAGCGTTTCATAATCATAATACCGAAGTGTGTTGTACAGTTCTTCCCGCGTCTGCATGCGCCCCAGCATTTCTTCGGTGCTGCCGTTACGTGCAAGAGTGTCATACAGATCAGCCTGCGCCTTGTTAGCGGCACGAAGAGAGCTGACCGGCCATATGATCATGCTATAGCCCATCTGCTCGAACTCTGAGGCTGTAAAATAGGGTGAACGTCCGAACTCCGTCATATTGGCAAGAAGCGGGACGTCCGGAAGTTGGCTCGAAAACTCTCTAAACATGTCTGCAGAAATCAGAGCTTCTGGAAAAATAGCATCGGCGCCTGCCTCATGATACAGGCGGGCACGCGCAACAGCCCCTTCCAGCCCTTCAGAACCAGCGGCATCTGTCCGGGCGATAATCACCATATCCCGTCGGGCACGGGCAGCGGCCGCAACTTTCTGCGCCATCTCGTAAGGTGAGACGAGCTTCTTGTCATTCAGATGCCCACATTTTTTGGGAAGGATCTGGTCTTCAATGTGCACGGCCGCAGCACCGGCTTCCTCAAATGCGCGCACCATATTCATCACATTCAGGGTTTCACCGTACCCTGTGTCTCCATCCACAAGCACAGGCAACCCGGATGCTCTGACGACCTGACGAATGAAGAAGCAGACTTCATCTATCGTAATAATTCCGAGATCAGGCAGACCCATGCTGGCCGTCATGGCGGCCCCAGACAAGTAAAGCGCGTCAAACCCACGATCTTTTGCCTGAAGTGCCGCCTGCCCGTTATGTGCTCCCGGAATCTGCATAATCCCTTTTGCAAGCATCATGTCTCTAAAACGCTGCCCCGCTGGCGTTGCGGGAAAATTTGCGCCTACCAGATAGGTCATGCTGCGTACTCCAGTCCATCACGTTCACGCAGGGGGATCAGGGGGCGTGCATCCGGCCCTGTATAATTTGCTGAAGGACGAATGATTTTCCCGTCCTGCCTTTGTTCCATGATATGCGCGCACCAGCCTGTGACGCGGGCAATCACAAAAATCGGTGTAAACAGACTCGTTGGAATATCCATCGCATTATAAGAAACCGCACTGAACCAATCGAGGTTGGGAAACATCTTCTTCTGGTCCGCCATCACGCGTTCGATCCTTTCGGCAACATCATACAGCCGCATTGTTCCATTCCGCTGCGAAAGGTTTCTTGCTGTTTCCTTGATAATCTCGTTGCGTGGATCGGCTAACGTGTAAACCGGATGGCCAAAGCCGATCACCACTTCCTTTGCTTCCAGCCTGCGCCGGATATCGGCTTCAGCATCATCCGCTGTCAGGTACCGTTTCTGGATATCCAGTGCGACCTCATTCGCGCCTCCATGCTTGGGTCCACGCAAGGCCCCTATGGCTGCTGTGACCGCAGAATACATGTCAGACCCTGTTCCAGCCACCACACGAGACGTGAAAGTGGAGGCGTTAAACTCATGCTCTGCGTACAGAATAAGCGAAGTATGCATAGCCTGAACCCAGTCATGGGGCGGGGTATGACCATGCAAGAGATTCAGGAAATGCCCACCAATACTCTCATCATCCGTCATGGTTTCGATCCGCCGTCCATGATTGGAATAATGATACCAATACAGAAGCACAGAGCCCATTGAGCCGACCAGCCTGTCTGCAATTTCCCGCGCACCGGCTACCGGGCAATCGCTCCGCTCTGGCAAGGCACAGCCCATGACGGACACTGCCGTGCGCAATACATCCATCGGATGTGTAGACGCCGGGAGGCGCTCCAGGGTGGCGCGCACAATATCAGGAATATCCCGCATACTTGCCAGATGCCGTTTATAGCTTTCCAGTTCTGCTGTGTTGGGCAGATAGCCATGGATAAGAAGATAAGCGACCTCTTCAAACAAGCAGTTACGCGAAAGGTCTTTAATATCATACCCCCGGTAATGCAGGTCATTCCCACTATGACCGACAGTGCTAAGTGCTGTGTTTCCCGCCACAGTGCCAGACAGAGCAACTGATTTCTTGGGTTTCGTGCTGTGAAGTTCGGTATGCATGTGTCTCGCTCCCTCACCTTACTGAATACTGAGTCAGGTCATCAGAGCTGCGCACTGACGTGCGCCTTCAGACCCAGACCCAAGCTGACCGAAATTAAAAATGCTTTCCACGCGATTGAACTGCATATCTTGCGGAGGAATGCTCAGTTCAATCTGATGCAGTTCTCCCGCTGCAAGGTCAGGAAGTTTCTGCACAACGTTCAGAAACCGCTCCGCCTCTGATTTTGGGACAATGCCTCCTGAAAGGGTCAGAAATTTTCTGATATAATCATCCCGGTTCCATGGCATAGCCCCAAGAGTGTGTGCGTTAGCAACAGCCAGTTCATCCGCCAGCACACGGCCATCTTTCATGCGGATTATAATACGCCCCCCAAAGGCTTTTCTATCCGGATCACTTTCATGATACCGTTCTGTCCACTCCGGTTTTTCAACAGTGTGTATTTTCTTCCATAAGCGCACAGTATCTTCCCGCCGAGCCCGTTCCGGCTCATAGGAGCGGACGTGATGCCAGCATCCATCCTGCAAAGCCACGGCCACGATATACATGATTGAATGATCCAGCGTTTCACGCGACGCCTGAGGATCGAACTTCTGCGGATCGTTCGACCCGGTACCGATCACATAATGCGTGTGGTGACTCGTTTCGATCAGCACATCCTCGACATCATCCCAGTTCGTAATGTTTTCACCCATACGAAAGGCAAGGTCTATTAAAGCCTGGCTTTGGTATTCTGCTGAGTGCTCCTTGGTAAACGACGAAAGGATAGCGCGCTTTGGTTCACCCGGTTTAGGTAAAGGAACCTGATACAAGGCATTTTTCCCACCCAGCATCCAGGCTATAACGCCATCTTCTCCTTCATAGATGGGGGCCGGTGCAGTTTCACCCAGCATGGCGCGATCAACTGATTCTACGGCCATTTTCCCTGCATGCGCCGGCGCATAAGCTTTCCAGGAGGATATTTCCCCTTTTCGGCTTTGCCGCGTGGCTGTGGTGACATGCAACGCCTGACCAATTGCCTGATAAATGATCGAAGGTGGCAGACGCAGAAGCGTGCCGATACCCGCAGCGACAGAGGGGCCGAGATGCGCAACATGGTCAATTTTATGCTTGTGCAGGCAGATGGCACGCGCCAGATCAATCTGGATTTCGTATCCCGTGGCGATGCCACGGATCAGGTCTGCTCCACTCCGCTTACACTGCTGCGCTACAGCCAGTATGCCCGGAATATTATCCCCCGGATGGGAATATTCAGCTGCCAGGAACGTATCATGAAAATCAAGCTCCCGGACGGCCGTTCCATTGGCCCAGGCCGCCCATTCTGCATGCACACGCACATCCGACCCCATGCCGAACACTGTGGCACCAGCCTCTCTACGATGCGCGAGAGCCTCTGCACGGGCACTCATGACAGAATGGCGGTTGACTGAGGCCATCGCAACAGCTGCATTATCAATCATCCGGTTGATAATCATATCGGCCACAGGAGCCTCGACCCCCACAGGATCCGCCGCAACCTGTGCAATTTTCCACGCCAGTTGCTCAGCGCAGGCCAACCTCTCGCTTTCCGGATGTACTCTTACCGCATGGTTTTGCATGGTGTAGTCCCTTGCCATTTTGTGATCTGGAAGAGACATTCGCAGACTGTTCTATAAATCGGCAGGGGAATAAGAGTAGAAAGAAGCAAATGAATTTGCACCAGTTGCAAAGTCTGTGAAGGTCTGTCGGCATGTTCAGAACAAAAATAAAACTTTTTGCCGGAAACCGTCTGCAACAGTTGCGCAAGCGTGAAAGCCTGACGCAGGCTGCCATGGCTGAGCGCGTGGGGATTTCGCTCAGCTATCTGAACCAGCTTGAACGCAACCATCGCCCGCTGCCCAACCACCTCTTGCAGACCCTTTGTGAACGTTTTGCTCTAACGCCATCCTGGTTTAGTGATACGCGGGAAGCCCACACCATACAGGCTCTTCGAGAGACAATGGCTGACCCTGTTTTTAAAACGGCCCCCCTTCCCTTTTCCAAAATGACAGAGGCTGCAAATCAGAGTCCGGAACTCTGCCAGGCTTTTTTAACTCTCTATCGTGCCTATAGTTTTCATCAGGAAAGGCACTGTGAAGCGGCCTTGCCTTCCTCCCCCGCTCTCGAACCATATGAAGCTGTGGGAAACTGGGTGCAGGAGCATGGAAATTATTTTCATGAACTGGATCGAGCTGCAGAAGAATTTTATAAAACTCTTACCGTTGAAGATAGGCAGCCAGACGCCGCACTGACCCAGCATCTTTACGCGCGCCACGGGCTGCATATTGTTCAGAATGCCGATATGGAGAGCCGGGGGCTCGTCTGGCGGATTGACCAGCATACACGTCAGATCCACCTTCCCCATAATCAGCCTCATGAAAGCACTTTATTTTTTCTGGCTCAAATTATTGGCCAGCTTGAACAGAGCCGACTGATAACAGATATCCTGCGCCGCGAAGGGCCCAAAGACCATAATGCTCAGGAACTGGCGCGTGTCTATCTTGGCAATTACTTTGCTGGCGCATTGATCTTACCCTATACCCGATTTCTGGAACGTGCTGAAAAATTGCGTTATGATATTGATGAATTACGCCGCCATTTTTCCGTCAGTTTTGAGCAGGTCTGCCATAGACTGAGCACTTTGCAACGCCCTGGCGCAGAAGGAATTCCTTTCTATTTCCTCAAATTGGACATTGCAGGAAATATTCTCAAAAGTTTTTCTGCGAATCGTTTTTCTCAGGCCAGGTTTGGTGGCCCGTGTCCTTTATGGAACGTCTTTCGAGCCTTTGCGACACCCGGACAGATTCAGGTCCAACTTTCCCAAACAACGGATGATGCTATCTACCTCAACGTGGCCCGTACCGTCGGTCATGAAGGATCAAGCTATGCAGATCGTCCACGACAAATCGCTATGGTCCTAGGTTGTTCAATAGCGGATGCCACTAAGACCGTGTATGCAGCAGGCCTTAATCTGGAAGACCACACTATGGTTGTTCCCATTGGCCCCGGATGCCGGGCCTGCCTGCGCGACCAGTGCAGGCATCGTTCTCTCCCGGTATCAGGCCGCATGCTGGATACGGGTAGTCACGCGCGCGGTGTTGTTCCCTATCGGGCATTACCTGAAGGGGAAAAACTTACCAAAGGTATATAGCTCATAGAAAGGTTTATATAATCATTTCATTCGCTTGAACCGCTATATCCGATGAGCAAAAGGCAACCATGGATCGCCATGACGTCAATTAACGGTTCTTCAATCTCCCCAGCCGGTGGCTTGTAACAAAAAAAGCCCTGCCCTTTACAAAAAGGGCAGGGCCTTTCCTGTTTATAACCGTTAGCCTGCAACCTGAAGGGCGTTGGGCTCGGTTGAAGATTTCTGCATTACATAGGGACCTGCTGCGACAATCTCAATGCTCAGCATCCGCAGACCGGTCCTGGAAGCGGCAGGAAGAGGTAGAGTGGCATTGCCGTTGGTCCAGCGATGCGGAAGAGCTTCCTGTGCTTCCCACCCGTCAAGATCAGACCGGTCGAGATGTGCTGTAATGGCATGCTCTGTCTTGCTATCAAACAGGCAGACCTGCCCGACCAGAACGCCGAGATGTCGACGGTCGTCCACAAACGGACCGACTGTCTGACTGGGGCGACTTGTACGGGTAACGATCTGCACCGTATCGATATTAGCAGGGATGATAAACGTGACCTTACCCTTCGTATCCCGAATGGGGCGAATGGTCTGTCCCTGCTGTGTGATCAGCTGGATGTCCGGATCTTGCGTCAGGTCATGGGCTTCGGTTTGAGTTGGTAGCCCACTCTGAGCAGCACGATCAGCAAGTTTGTTGAATAGAGGCTCGACAACGCCTCGTTCTACGCTCAGGCAAGCTGCGCCGTGGTTTTCCCAGGTTTTCTGAGAAGCGTGCGGCACAAACCGGATCACGTCGCCATCCTGACGGAAGGTAGAACGGTTGCCTGTGTCCAGATAGCTTTCCGTTAGCGTGTTGTTTGCCCAGATAATGGAATGCTCTTCCGTTTCAATATGGAAGTAGTCATAGGATGTAATGGAGCGATCATAGAAAATGCTCTGCCCGTTGACGAGCATACGCACCGGCACAAATGCATCCTCAAAGAACAGGCAATGCTCGGGTGTGACCAGAAGATCCTCACATGGCATTCCATCAGCAATCGCATCTTTGAGGATACGCACCGGATAGCCAGCTTCGTCCTCAGCCAGATTGGTCTTGACCTGCATGGACTTGCGACCAGTCCAGGTTACAGCACGCTCAACGGCAGTCTGTGCTTTCCAATTCCATGTCATGATGCTGTCGCCAATGTTCAGTTTTTCAACAGCGACATCCCCAGACGGCGTGCGGATCATGGAGCCGGCAAGGAAGCAGACTTCGTAAATCACGTCACCATTCGCAGCAGTTTCCAGACTGAAGCCCTGGCTTTTAACATTGGCAATATTCAGGGTGACAGAGCCGCCCTTCGCCAGCGTCAGTTTAACCTGATCATCACTGGGGTAAGAAACACTGGTGACATCAGCATTCTTAAGACCGGCCAGTTCAATCCCATCAGAATCACCGGCAGATGTTCCGTCAAAGCTGCTGAAGACTGTAGAAATTGTTACGTCGCCGCCGTTATCCGACAAACCGGAAATGACAACACCCGTATTGTCGCCCCCATCCATGACGATGGTTCCGCCTGCATCTTTGAACAGTGTTGCTGAGCCACCTTTTTCCAGGGTCGTAATACCGCCAAGGGTGCCTTGACTATCAACTTTCAGGATGCCGCCGCTTGCAATAACGGAATCGTTTGCTGTGGCCTGAACGCTAACGTGGATTGTCGCGCCATTAGCGACCGTCCCGCTATAAGATGCAGCTCCGGCCTGCAGCGTAATATTGGCTTTTGCACCCGTAGCGCTCGTGTTGTAGACTGTGCCTCCGGCTGCAACATCCTGCCCTGCAGACACAAGTGTTGTGTCATAAGCCGTGCCCATAACCTGCTCAACAGCATTAGCACCGCTCAGGTAGTCGGATGTGACTGTGCCGCCTTTGGCAACCACGATCCTGGGAATGCCAGTGCCCGGTGCAATTGCTGAAAGGGCAGAAGCCGTTGCACCATTGAAGATGGTAATAAAACCCTGGTTACTGACAACGGTGCCACTCGCAAACCCGTTAACACCCACAGTGGCACTACTGACCATAACGCCGCCGTAGAGCTCACCCCCAGAACCAATGGAGATCGTGCCTGCAAGGTTCCCGCTGCTACCAGCGTAGACTTTACCGGACGTGGTGCCGTCCCCTGCTACGTTAACGTCGCCCGCAACACCACTGGAGAACCCGCTGAGATAGCCGCCGTCACTCAGGTAGATCGTTCCACCGGCTACAGTGGTACCAACTGCACTTCCGCCAGCCGAAATAATCTCGGTGCCGCCGTTGCTGACTGTCGTGTTCAGATCAACACCGGTAGAAAGTACATTTAACGTCCCACCGCTTGAAACTGTTCCAGCGATATTGGAGCCGTTCACATAGCCACTGCCGCCGCTTACGAGAGTAACGTTGGACAGAGTGGTAGCACTTGCTGCGCTGATCATGCCGCTGCTTGTAACTGTTGCGCTGACAACGGCGCCACTAGCCACAAGAGCGCTTGCCGTCGGACCTGTGACGGTCGTGTTAGACGCTGTGCCGCCATTGACCTGCAGAGAACCGCCATTGTTGATGACAGAGCCACTGGCCAGAGCACCCGTTTTCACGGCAATTTTTGCACCGCTGTCAACCGTTGCAGCGTACGCCGATGCAGCGGTCCCCTCAAGCGTCACGTTGCCTTTGGAACCCGTCGCAGAGGTATAGTACGCCACCCCGGACCGAATATCCTGCCCTGCAGAAACCAGAGTTGTATTGGAGGCTGTGCCGCCAGAAAGCTGCTCAACTGCCGCTGCGCCGCTCAGATAATCGGATGTAACTGTTGCACCACTATTTACAACAATTTTCGGAATGTCGCTTCCAGCGATAATCGCTGAAATGGCGCTCCCGGTGCCCCCGCTATTAAATGCGATTGTGCCAGCGTTATTGCTAATGACTGTGCCACTCGCCAGACCGCCACTATTAACATTGACGGTTCCCTTGCTGACAACGACGCCGCCATTCAGCGTGCCACCGGAATTAATGGCAATGGAGCCTTTTAACAGACCAGAAACGTTCCCGTTCACAACGCCGGAAGACGTATCCGTTCCCGCGACAGTCGCATTGTTCAGGGAACCCTGGTTTCCTATGGTGACAGTGCCGCCGGATACAGTCGTGTTTGAAGCTGTTGCTGCCGCAACGATTGTCTGAGTGGCCCCAGAGATTACAGTTGTTCCTGTTGTCGTCGCGTTTGCATACACGACCTCAGATGTACCCGAGTTATAAAGGGTATCACCAACGGCACTCCCGGAACGCACATTAATCGTGCCAGAAGACGCCGTTACACCACTGATGACACCGCCAGAAACGTTGACTATACCACCAGAAACGGTAGCGTCGGAGGCCGTGCCGCCAGTCTGAACAACCAGCGTGCCACCACGCTGGATTGTATCGCTCAGAGATTTACCTCCGGCAGAAACAACCTCACTACCACCGGACTGCACCGTAGTGGAAACAGACTGGCCCTGACTGAGAACATTCTCGGTCCCGCTCGACATCACGATGGCGCCAGACGTGGTGCCCCCATTCGCGTTCAACACAACACCAGACGCAATCGCGCTGTCGTATTCGCCACCCGAATAGACGTTGATTGTTGCGCCAGAGGTAAAAGTTGTGCTCGAAACCTGACCACCCGAAGAGATATTAACGGTGCCACCAGCTGCAACAGTCCCGTTGGACAGGCCTGCGCCATTTTGCAGAGTCACGTAAGCGCCGGAACCGGATACGGTTGCGGACTGAATGGAAGCGCTGTTTGTGGCAGAGATAGATCCGGATGTCTGAATGTTAGCGCTGCTGACAACACCTCCATCCATTAGAACGGAATCACCATTGCTAGAGGGTGTTATGTACTTTCTGGCGTAAGTGTTCCAGAACAGATGGATGAATACTGCCCGCAAACCGTATCCGTCTGATATCAGTGACGAAGAGTGGTCTCTGATTGTTCCATACCTCCTTTTGATGAAAGAAGATGCGGACCAGCGACACCATAATCTGAGAGAGTTGTTCAACGGTCTTCGGTATGTGATCCGTTACGGCATTGCATGGCGTGCGATGCCGAACGATCTGCCGCCATGGACTGCG
>NZ_JACRVS010000027.1:0-32596 GCF_018811985.1 Acetobacter sp. P5B1
ACGGCGGACGTCCGCCTTTACTTCCGTCTGAATAGGCCAGAGCCAGCTCCAGATCAGGGCGGAACACCTCAAAATCCACAGTCCGGGAAAAGGCCTCCAGTTGATCGCCAAGCCCGCTCAGCCGAGCAAGACGCTCTTCAACATCAAAGAAACCAGATTGCTTCATCTTCCTCCATCCCCAATCAACGCCAAAAAAATGGAATCACACAGAACAACTCAGAGCCAAGGGGTTTTTCGAACCCTCCAGGTTAAAGACCGCGGAGACGGCCAGAATACATCAAACGGCAAATTAAACGGGTTTTCTGCAAACGCCAGACAAACCATGACAACTATAACTGAAACAAAATAGTGATATTCTTTTTTTCTGATAATTCCAAAAATGAGATATAAAAAAATAAATATAATAGAAATAAAATAGAAAAATCTTTCATGCATTGGGAAAATAGAAGAATATTTTCCACCAAAAAATTCATCCCATACATTGATAAAATATGGGTTAATATTATGAATGAGCGCCGCAAAATGAACTGGACGCCCCCATTCAGGCCCTAAAAGCTTTTTCATGATAAGAAAAAGCGCACAGGAGGCCCCGTACACAAACACCGGCCGCAGAAGAACCCCCCAAGGCGGACGGGCCTCTGGTTTGAAAATTGTAGCGTGAAGATAAGCGCAGCCTGCTGCAAGGATGAGCAACTGCGCCGCAACCTGATAAGACGTCAGAGCAACGACTGACAGCATGATTGCTGCAAACGTTCCCGGGAAACCCTTATTTGTCCGGAGACAATAAAGCGCGGCACCCATGGCAAGCCATGAAATACCATAATTCCAATAGGCCATAGTGAAAGATGACAGATCGGCCATAAAGCCATGAAAAGCCACAGCAATACAGAAAAAGATCGTATATTCCTGCTTCATTCCCACATAGCGAGAAAACTGACAGCAAAAATAAACAAGACCAAATGAATAAATTAATGAAACAACAATAATATTATCAAAATAATCTATACTCATCCAACGAAGCAGACAACTTAGAGCATATATAAAATACCTGTAATTACCATAGTTTCCCACTACAAGAGAATCTTTCGCTTCAGCAGAAAAATGCGCGTACAAATCATCTGCATTAAAAATAAAAAAATTGCAGATACAAAGAAAAAATACTGGAAAAATCATCAAGATATAATTTTTTTTATCCTCAAATTTCAGCATTTTTTATCCTTTAAGGCTTATATTTATCAATTATTGTTTTTCAGAGACTAACAGTTTTACTTTCATATGCGTAAAAACTGGGTATTTCTTAGGGCTTCAAGCCATACAGGCTGATCGTCAGATGGTGGCCGTTGGAATAGTTTACCCCGGTCACGGAGCCATACGTGCGCACACGGCTGCGGGCGGGGCCGAGGGTGGCGAGGAATGCCTCGCTTTTCTGCACATCGACGAGCGCTACGGCACAGGCCTCATTCCCCAGCATCCGACGTGCGGCGTCTTCTGGGCCTTCCAGATGCACTTTGCCACCCATCAGGAACACAAGGCTGGGCTCAGAAAACGAGACGGATGAGACTTCTGTCTGCGCACAGGGATGATGCGCCGCAACCAGAGCCGTCAGGCGCGGGGCCAGCCAGATGCTTTGCAGGTGAGGCACAACCACCAGAAACAGCCCGGTATAGAGCAGCATGGCGCAGGCTGCACTGGTCAGCACGGCCTTGCGCAGTTCGGACCTACTGATGAAGACAACGGACAGAGCGATCAACGGCAGGCTGCCACCCGCCAGAATCAGCGCTGCGGGAGAAACCACATGCTCCAGCTTCCACAGAAGCACGGGGCCAGCCAGTGCCAGTGCAACGCCGGCAATGGTCCACAGCACGCCATAAGCCCCTAAGGCCAGACGCGCCCAGACCGCACGCGGCCAGCCAGCCCAGACCGGCGCGCCCTGCGCCAGCATGCCAGCCGTCAAAATGGCAATGGCGGGATAGGTTGGCAGCACATAATGCGGCAGCTTAGTCGCAATGGCCTCAAACACCACCCAATGCGGGATAATCCAGCAGAGCAGATATTTGACTGGCAGCAGCTTCCGGCTTTTCCAGACAGCAGGCAGAGCCGCTGCCGCAAAAAATGAGCCGGGCCAGAATGCAATCAGGAAGACCAGCAGATGATAGCCCGGCGGCAGACCATGCGCCTGCTGGCCAGAGGCCACCTTACCCAGAAAATTGGTACCCACAGCACGGCGGAAAAACTCACCATGGCTGACCACGCCAATCGCGATGCACCACGGGAGCAGAATAGCCAGAGACACCAGCCAGCCCCATGCGGGGCGCAGCCTGCGCCAGAGGCTGAAATTCCGTTCCACAGCTGCCAGACACAGTGGCGTAGCCAGAGACGGAATGAGAATCACCGGGCCTTTCAACATCAGGCCGCAACCGATCGCGCCCCAATAGAGCAGAGCTGTGCTTACCGGCGTGGGGCGTGCGGCCTCACGGTCACACAGCGCCCGCAGCAGGCCAGCCTGCGCCAGCAGAACACTGAGCAGCAGAGTGGAATCGATGGTGCCCATCCGGTTCTCTGCCGTCACCAGCACAGAAACCATCAGCAGCACCCCCGCCCCCATCCCGGCCATCGGGCCAAACAGCATGGCACCCATCCAGGCCGTCAGCACCACTGCGGCCGTCATAGCCAGCAGAGAAGGCAGACGATACGCCCAGACGGCGCGGCTTTTCAGCGTGCCTGTGGCTGCAACGGACGCAGCTTCCAGCCAGTAAATTCCGGCGGGTTGCAGATAGCGGGGTTTGTCCTGAAAGCGGACATCCACAAAATTGCCGCTCTCCAGCATTTGCGCCGTCGCTTCCATATAGCGCGGCTCATCACGGTCGAACGGCGGGGTAGACGCCCGCCCCGGTAAAAACAGGAAAAATGCGAGTAAACCGAGCAAAGCCAGCGCGCGCCCGGACAGGCGTTGCTGGCCCCAGCGTGGATTTAGCATTCGCGGACCGAGCGCGGGAGGCGAGTGCGATTCCGCAGCCAGATCACCCCCAGCAGATCCCGAATACCCACCAGAGCACGGTTAAAGTTCGTATATTTGGACTGCCCATGCAGCCGCGGACGATGCTTGACCGGATGACACAGCAACGGCACGCCGTAAGACGCAAACAGCGCGGGCAGGAAGCGATGCAGCCCTTCAAACTGAGGCAGCTTTAAAAACGCATCACGCTGGAAAAGTTTGATCGGCGCACCCGTATCCGGGCATTCATCCCGCAGCAAGCGGCGACGCAGACCGTTGGCAAAGCGGGTTGCAAACCGGCGTGACCAGCCATCTTTCCGCTTTTTCCGCACACCGACCACAAGCGGGGGCGTGCCGTTGGCGGAACGAGCCAGCCGCAGCAGATCAATCAGTTCCCGCGGGTCATCCTGACCATCTCCATCAATGGTCGCAATCCACTCGCCCCGTGCGGCAGTGATGCCGGTGCGCAGAGCGGCAGATTTTCCGCAACAATGGTCATGGGAGAGAACGCGGAGACCGGGAAGGACATCGGTCCGCATTTTCTGGAGGACGGCCACGGTATCATCCCGGCTGCCATCATCCACAAAAACAACTTCAGTTTCCGGCAGATGCTCAAGGGCTTCCGCCAGTTCCTGACAGACAAACGGGAGGTTATCCCGCTCATCCAGAACGGCAATCACAATGCTCAGAACCGGAGCATTACCACTCCGGGAGGAAGAGAGCGCGTTCAAGCCAGATCAATCAGCAAACGCGCGCTCAGGCAGCGTGACGTGCAAGAGCGGTCGGCAGGTTGGCAATGGCCTGATCGACCAGAGCTTCCGCCTTCTGCTGGTCAAGAGACTGACCCAGCACACCGCGTGCGGCTTCAACAGCCACATCAATAGCAGCCTGACGCACTTCCTTGATGGCTGCGCGTTCTACGGCAGCAATCCGGTCACGTGCCATCTGCTCATGGCGCTGCACAGCGGCTTCTGCTTCTGCGCGGGCTTTTTCAGCCAGTTCTGCAGCATGCTGCAGAGACTGTTCAACCATGGTTTTGGCTTCAACCAGAGCCTGCTCACGCTCACGCGTGGCATCTTCCAGCATCTGCTCGGCTTCCCGGCGCAGCTGAGCGGATTCGTCCAGCTCCTGCCGGATACGGGCGGCACGGCTATCAAGGATAGTCGTGATGGGTGCCCAGACCTTGCGGCCAAAGAAGACGAAAAACAGAACGAAGGAAACAGCGACCCAGAAACCTGCTTCGTGAAAAATGCCAGACATGACTATAAGTTCTCCCGGAGCCGGTCAGATATTCTGGTGCGCGATCGCGCCGTCAACCTTCTGCGCCACAAGCTGGGCGTCGGGCGTGACACCTGTCAGGCGAGAAACGAGCGCCTGCGTGGTATCAGCAGCAATTTCTTTGAGCGTACCGAAAGCCTGAGCTTTTTCGGCAGCAATACGTTTTTCAGCATCAGCAATTTCAGCTGAAAGACGGGCATTGATTTCTGCCAGCTTCTGATCTGCAGCCTGCTGTTCAGCGTCCAGCGTTTTCTGCAGATTGGCCTGAGCTTCAGCCATGGCGTCTTTACGCGCCTGCTGGAGTTCCGCCACCGCTTTGTCTGCATCCTGTTTTGCAGAGCGCGCAACATCAAGGTCACCCGAGATACGCTTGCTCCGGTCTTCCAGAACGCGGCCAACGCGCGGCAGCATGACCTGGCTCAGCACCAGGTAAAAGCCCAGGAAGATCACAGCACCCCAGATTACCTGACCGGTAACCAGGGGGTTGTGAAAATCAAGCTGAGGCATCCCTGCGGCGTGTGCACCAGGTGCAGCCATTACCAGAAGAGACACACCGGATACCGTAGCGAGTAAACCGGCACGGACAATCTTCATCATGACACCCACAGGAAGGCCTCCCTTTTCCTACCGTTTTCTCAGACGAACAGGATCAGGAACGCGATGAGAAGCGCGAACAGCGCGATAGCTTCTGTCAGCGCGAAGCCCAGCATGCCCAGACCGAACACGTGCGGACGAGATGCGGGGTTGCGAGCAATGCTGCTCACCAGCGTTGAAAAGATGTTGCCGAGGCCGATACCAACGCCGGCGAGGGCGATTACGGCGATACCTGCACCGATTTCCCGGGCTGCAGCGATGTCCATATCAGTCACTTCCTTGTTAAAAAGTACAGTTCAAACGAAACGGGCAAAGCAGCTCAGTGAGCCACGGCCTCCCGCAGGTAGATGCACGTCAGAATGGCAAACACATAGGCCTGCAGCACACCAACAAGCAACTCAAGAGCCACCAGCGCCATGTTAATGGCAATAGGCCCTATCGCAAACACATCACCCACCACACCAAAACCGGCGAGCATGATGACGAAGCTTGCGAAAATATCGAACATGACGTGTCCGGCGACCATGTTTGCAAACAGTCGGATGGACAGGCTCACGGGGCGAGAGAGAAAGGACAGGATCTCAATCGGGATCAGCAGCGGCGCGAGGAACATGCTGGCACCAGCCGGCATGAAGTGCGCGAAGAAGCGGAAGCCCTGCACCTTGAGCGACACGATCACCGTCAGCAGGAACACCATCACGGCAAGGCCGAGGGTCACTGCAATGTGGCTGGTGAAGGTGAAGGAAAAAGGCAGCAGGCCGATGTAGTTCCCGGCCAGAATGAAGAAGAACAGCGTGAAGATGAACGGGAAGAACGCCGTGCCTTCCGGCCCGATGGTGTCCACCGCCATGCTGTGAATGAATTCGTAGCACACCTCGGCAGCAGCCTGAAAACGACCAGGCACCACAGCAGCAGGGCGCATACCGAAATACAGGAACGCCAGAACCAGGCATGCAGCCAGGATCATGTAGAGAGGTGACTGACTGAAGCGCAGCGCCTCACCAAGCCCGCCAAGAACGGGATGAAGCTCGAACTGACCAAGTACGTCGATACTGGAACCGCCCGCCAAAACCGTTCTCCTACTCCACTGTGCCCGGACTATCCTGCCGGGCCTTCAGCTTTCCAACTCACTGTTCCGGTGGCTTTACCAGCCGCCAGACATTCAGCACTCCTGCACTTCCGCCCATCAGCGCGAAGATAATCAGGAAAATAGCGCGGGTGTGGAACCAACGGTCCAGCCCCCACCCTACAGCGACCCCAACCACCAGTGCGGAAATCATTTCCGTCCCGGCTCTGAGCGCCAGTGCCGGGAGGGACTGTTCATCCTTCTCAGACTTACTGGCTTTTTCGTCCTCTTCTATCCGACCGGAGCGGCGTTCCGCCTCCCTCAATCGCTTAGCAAAAGACTCGTCGCTGTCTTCACCCATACTTCGCACTCCCAGAAGGGTGCAGGCGCTTGCTAACGGCGCTGCCATATCCTGTCAAGGAAGCATCCGTAGCACTGAGCGGAAAATCCGTCACGCATGCAAAAAAAGCGCACTAACGGACTATTCCGCCAGCGTCAGGATGCAGTTTCGGCCTCAGCTTCAGCCGAGCCGACCAGACCCTTGGCAAAGTCCTGCGCTGAGAAGGGCCGGAGATCTTCCACCTGCTCCCCCACACCCACGGCATGCACCGGCAAACCGAAGCTATCCGCCAGCGCCACCACAATACCGCCACGGGCCGAGCCATCCAGTTTAGTGACCACAAGGCCTGTCACATTCACCAGCTCACGGAACACGCGCACCTGCTCCATGGCGTTCTGCCCGGTGGTGGCATCCAGCACCAGCAGGACGGAATGGGGGGCGGTCTCATCAAATTTCCGCATGACGCGAATAATTTTGGCCAGCTCTTCCATCAGCGCGCTTTTGTTGTGCAAACGGCCCGCCGTATCCACAAACAACAGGTCCGCATCCTGCGCCTTGGCGCGCTTCAGACCTTCAAACGCCAGACCGGCAGCATCTGCATTGGGGGCGCCGGCAATCACCTGACAGCCGGTGCGCTCCCCCCACACCTGCAACTGCTCCACAGCGGCGGCGCGGAAGGTATCGCCTGCCACCATCATCACTTTCTTGCCCTGATCGCTGAAAGAGCGGGCCATTTTGCCAATGGTCGTGGTTTTCCCTACGCCATTCACGCCCACCACCAGCACCACATGCGGCTTGTGTGCCGGATCCGGCTCGAACGGGATAGCGACGGGTGCCAGCACGCTGGCAATTTCATCCGCCAGTGCGGTGCGGATTTCCTCATCCGTCACTTCTGTGCCGAAACGGGTGCTGCGGAACGAGTCGATAATGCGCTCTGCCACAGCAGGGCCGAGGTCTGCCGTAATCAGCAGGTCTTCCAGCTCTTCAAGCGCTTCATCATCCAGCTTGCGCTTGGTGAAGACGGATGTGAGGCCGCCGCCCAGTTTCTGCGTTGAGCGGGAGAGGCCCTTCTTGAGCCGTGAAAAAAAACCTAGCGCCATCTCAAACCCTTTCCGCCAGCAGACCCGCGGCATCCACCGCAACAGCCTTCAGACTGATAATCTCACCCGTTTCCGCCTCACCCTCCGCAAGACGGACGGGAGCAAACTGTTCACTATGCCCTGACGTGGGCGTTTCCATCAGCACGCGCAAAGTCTGCCCGAGCAGACTCTGGTAATACCGCTCAGCCGAGGCTGCACCGACTTCCCGCAGCCGTGCAGCCCGTGCCTTGCGCTCCGGCACCGGCACGGCACGCATCCGCGCCGCCGGGGTGCCCGGACGCTCGCTGTAGGGGAAGACGTGCAGATACGGGACGCCCTGCGCCTCCAGAAAAGCGCGTGTTTCTTCAAACAGCGCCTCATCTTCCGTCGGGAATCCGGCAATCACGTCCGCCCCAATGCCGATATCGGGGCGCAATTTGCGGGCACGCTCAATAACCCGCGCTGCGTCTTCCGCCAGATGGCGACGCTTCATCCGCTTGAGGATGAGGTCCGACCCGGCCTGAAGCGAGAGATGCAGATACGGCATGAAGCGCGGCTCATGCTCCAGCAGCCGCCAGATATCCTCGTCAATTTCCACCGGATCAACGGAGGACAGACGCAGGCGCTCAAGCTGTGGCACCAGCCCCAGCACACGGCGGCACAACTGCCCCAGCGACGGGGTGCCAGGCAGATCCCCGCCCCATGAGGTCATGTCCACACCCGTCAGCACCACTTCCCGGTAGCCCGATTCGACAAGGGCGCGGACCTGCTCGACCACCACACCAACCGGCGCGGAGCGGGACGGCCCGCGACCGAAGGGGATGATGCAGAAGGTGCAGCGATGGTCACACCCCTGCTGAACCTGCACAAAAGCACGCGTCCGGCCTGCAAACTCCGTCACCAGATGCGCGGCGGTTTCCTTCGCGGCCATGATGTCGGAGACGGCAAGCGGCTCATTCATGGCGGCGGGAGCCCAGCTTTCCGCTTTCAGCTTTTCTTCATTACCCAGCACGCGCGTCACCCCCGGCAGGGTGGCCCAGCGGTCCGGGTCAATCTGCGCGGCGCAGCCCGTCACCACAATGCGGGCGTCCGGATTATCGCGATGCGCGCGGCGGATAGCCTGACGGGCCTGCCGCTCGGCCTCCCCCGTCACGGCGCAGGTGTTGACGATAATCACGTCTTCCAGCGCCGCTGCATGCTCGCGCATGACTTCGCTTTCCCACGTATTCAGCCGACACCCGAATGTCAGAATTTCCGGGCGGGTCATGAAGCGTAGGTGGCCAGATCCACCATCCCGTCAAACGCTGTTGCGGCAGGGCCTGTCATCAGCACATGGCCATTTTCAGCCCATTCAATCTGCAAAATACCGCCATCCAGCTCCACCGTGCAGCGGCGCTCCACCAACCCGCGCCGCACGGCATTGACCACCGCAGCACATGCGCCAGACCCGCAGGCTTCCGTCACCCCTGCCCCGCGTTCATGCACTTTCAGGCGCATGCTCTCAGGGCTGTCTATGCGGGCAAAACCAATATTGGCGCGGTCAGGGAAGAGCGGGTCATGCTCCAGCGCACTGCCATGGCTGAGCATCGAAAAATCTTTCACAAAAAAAGTTGCGTGTGGGTTCCCCATGGAGGCCGCAGCCGGGTCTCCATCCAGAGGCAGATGGAGCGTGTCCATTTCCGCCGCAAGAGGCACGGCCTGCCAGTCCAGCTTTGGGGTGCCCATATCGACTGTCACCAGCCCGTTCTCTTCAATCCGGGCTGGCAGGGTTCCGGCCCGTGTTTGCAGCACGGGCTTACGGTTGCCAGTCTGGCGAAACACCAGATCCGCCACACAGCGGGACGCATTACCGCAGGCCCCGGCTTCTGACCCGTCCGGGTTGAAGAAGCGCACAAACACATGCGCCCCCTCCGCACAGGCCGGACGGAGCGTTACCAGCTGGTCAAAGCCAATCCCTCTGCGGCGGTCTGCAAGGGCTGCAATCCGCGCGGGGGTGAGGGACAGATGGCCGGCACGCTCGTCGAGAATGACAAAGTCATTCCCAAGCCCGTGCATCTTGGAGAAGGAGGTCTGCATACCGCGCCTTATAAGGCAGATCAGCCCCTAATGCCATGATGGAACAGGGCTATGGAAGTTAGAGAAAACGCCCCGGCTCACCGCGACCCAGCACTTCAATTTTATACCCGTCCGGATCGGTCAGGAAAAAGAAGGTGCCGATAATGCGGTTATTAGTTTCCAGCGTCTTGATGGGCGTTGGCGAGAAGCCTGCGGCATCCAGACGGGCATGCTCGGAGGCCAGATCCTCAACAGAAACAGCCAGATGGCCGTATCCATCCCCCAGCGCATAAGGCTCGGTGCGGCCGTGATTGATGGTCAGTTCCAGCTCAAACGTCTGCTCGTCATTAGCCAGATAGATCAGCGTGAAGCTGTCAAACACCAGCCGATCGACCGGCTTGAGGCCAAAGGCAGTCTCGTAAAATGCCAGCGAACGTTCTTCATCAAGAACACGCAGCATGGAATGGATCATTTTTGCCACAAGACAGTCCCCCTGACACTCGGCTTCATCAAAATTTGCAGTGCTCATAACGCGGAAGCCGGTCCTGCTGAAATTATTTTTTAAAAAAATAGTCTTTACGCAAGGCTCGGCAAAATGGTTTCAAACAATAAATGAACCTGCTCCGGGGATAATATTTAAAGAAATGACCACCTTTTCTCTTCTGCCTGCGCCGGCATCTCGCCAGATGCGGACATGGCTTTGTGTTGGCACTATTCTGGCGACAGGGCTGCTCAGCATGCAGCTTTCCGGCACGGCCTACGCAGCAGAAGATGAAACGGCCTCTCTCGAAGCGCTGGAACACCAGATGGCGCAAATTCAGGAGCAGCAGAAAGCCCTCCAGAAAGCACTGATGGGCATGCAAAAGCAGATTGCCGCCCACCGGGCCGCGCTGACGCATGGTGGAGGCAGTTCCGCCACACAATCCGCAGTCAGTGGCAGCAGCCACCACACGCTGACAACAGCGCGGAACACGACCACGGGCAGCGGCAGCGGCAGCGGCAGCGGCAGCGGCAGCGGCACGGGCCATAAAGGCTGGTCTCCGGAAACCGGGTCTGAAGACGTGGGCATTGAATCTGCCGGCACGACCGCAACCGCCATGAACACACCGCACACCACTGGCCGCCATGTCACAGGGCCAGATGCGCAGCCTGTGTTCTCGGGGCAGGATGATCACCCGGACGTGGAAGCTGTGATTGGCCACCGCGCGGAAGACATGATTTCCCGCATTGCCGAAAACAGCGTCGGCCCGCATGCGCGTGAAACAGCGGGCGGACAGGCCGCCGGTGCGCTGGGTGACCACGGCGTGTTCCATATGGGGCCGGTCACCCTCATTCTGGGTGGTTTTCTGGATGCTGCCGCCGTGGTGGAAAACCGGCATATCGCGTCCGGCACCTTCAATTACTGGCAGGCGATGCCGTATCCTAACGAGTCCCGCTATCACACCAATAATTTTGAAGGCAGCGCGCGCTACAGCCGTATCTCGCTCATGGCGCGTGGGAATGTGGATACGCACTCCACCATTTCCGGCTTTTTTGAAATGGACTTTGGGGCCGGTGCCGCCACGACCGATGCATATGAAAGCAACAGCTATGCCTTCCGTATGCGGCAGGCCTATCTGGCGTATGATAATAGTGACCTGAACTTCCACTTCCTGGCCGGTCAGGCATGGAGCATGCTCACGCCGGGCCGTATCGGTATTATTCCGCGTCAGGAAAGTTTGCCGGAAACCGTCGAGTCTTCCATGCTGGCAGGCCAGACATGGGCGCGGCAGTTGCAGTTCCGTTTTGTGAAGGATTTCCTCCAGCATCGTCTGTGGCTGGGGCTTTCCATCGAAAACTCCGCCACATTGTATGACACCACTGGCTTTACCAGTTCCGACGGCACCGTCACGCTGCCCAATGGCAAAACCGCCACCGTCAGCAGCAACGGCACGGGCCTGACCAATGATGCCCCCTTCTCCAACGAGATTGCGCCGGATGTCATCGGCAAGGTGGCGTGGGATCCGCACTGGGGCCATTACGAGGCCGTGGGCATCCTGCATTTCCCGCATGACCGCGTGGCCTCCCTCGGGCAGGGCCACAACAATACCGCCATTGCGGGCGGCGGCGGTGGCTCCATGGTGCTGCCGGTTCTGCCACATAAGGTGGAAGTCCGTCTGGCCGGGCTGGCTGGCGTTGGCATAGGCCGCTACGGCTCCGTGCTGCTGCCTGATGCCACACTGAAAGCCGATGGCGATGTTGCCCCCATCCCCTCCATTCAGGCCACGGGCGGCGTGATTGCCCACCCCACACCGCGTGTGGATGTGTATGGCTTCTTTGGCTATCAGGAAGCCGGACGCCGCTATTCCAACTATGGCGGCGGGGCGTACGGCTACGGAAACCCCAATTATTCCAACCTCGGGTGTGAGACCGAATTGTCCACTCTGGGCTGCACGGCCAACACCCGCAGCGTGATGGAAGCGACCGTGGGTGCATGGTATCGCTTCTTCAAAGGACACTACGGAACGGTGGAAGCCGGAGCCCAGCTAGCCTACTCCCGCAGGGACGCCTGGAAGGGTCAGGGCGGTGGTCCGGATACAAGCATGAGTCAGATATTTCTGGACTTCCGTTACCTGCCGTTCCAGTAACACACCACGCTTACCGATAAGCGCTTAGGGCAAAAGTTCTCCGGCCAGGCCTCTGGCCATTCATGCGGGGAACCTTTATCCCCCCATACATCTTGTTGCCTGGACCTAAAGTAGAATGCCTTTTCAGAATGCCCCCGCCTCTCTTGCGAGCGCTCTTGCCGCTCGCGGGTACGAATCCGCAACTCCAGTTCAGGCTGCCGTTCTGGCACCTGACGCCGAAGGTCGGGACCTTCTTGTTTCAGCCCGCACTGGCTCCGGTAAAACCGTGGCCTTTGGTCTGGCTATGGCGAACACCCTGCTGGATGACAACGGCCGCTGCCCCCCGCCGGGCGCGCCGCTGGCTCTGGTGATTGCCCCTACGCGTGAACTCGCCCTGCAGGTACGTAATGAGCTGGAATGGCTCTATGCCTCCAGCGGTGCACGCATCGTCTCCTGCGTTGGTGGTATGGAGCCCCGCGTGGAAGCCCGTGCCCTGAACGCTGGCTGCCACATTGTTGTCGGCACGCCGGGCCGCCTGTGTGACCATCTCTCCCGCGGGCAGCTCAAGCTGTCCAGCCTGCGCGCCGTCGTGCTGGATGAAGCGGATGAAATGCTTGATCTGGGCTTCCGTGATGAGCTGGAAACCCTGCTGAAAGCCGCCCCGCCGGAACGCCGCACCCTGCTGTTCTCCGCCACCATTGCGCGGGACATTGCCAATCTGGCCCGCCGTTATCAGACGGACGCCCTGCGCATTGATACGCAGAGCGGCAGCGCACCGCACACGGACATTACCTACCGCGCCGTGCTGACGGACCAGTCCGACATGGCGAACACCATCGTCAACGTGCTGCGCCAGATGGAGTCTCCCTCCGCCATTGTGTTCTGCCACACGCGTGAAGCCGTGCGGCAGTTGCAGGGAATCCTGACGCAGCGTGGCTTCTCCTCCGTCGCCATCTCTGGTGACCTCGGGCAGAACGAACGTAGCCGCGCCATTGAAAGCCTGCGTCACGGTCAGGCCCGCGTCTGCGTAGCGACCGACGTGGCCGCCCGTGGCATTGATATTCCGGACCTCGGTCTGGTGATCCACGCAAGCCTGCCGTCCAACCCTGCGACCCTGCTGCACCGTTCAGGCCGCACGGGGCGCGCCGGGCGTAAGGGCACCTGTGTGCTGCTGGTTCCGCCCTCACGCAGAAGGCTGGCTGAACGCCTGCTGGAAGGTGCGAAGGTTACGGCAGAATGGGGTGGCGCACCGACACCGGAAGACATTGCCAAGGCTGACGCCGAGCGCCTGCTGTCTGCTCCGCAGCTCTCCATTGCCGTGCCGGAATCCGGTGGCATGCATGAGCTGATCACCAAGCTGACGGAAACCCATTCGGCTGATCAGCTGGCTGCGGCTCTGATTGCCATGTGGCGCGCCAACCTGCCGGAACCGACCAGCGTCCGCGTTATTTCTCCGGGTTCTGTCAAAAAAGCCCCGCGTGAACGCACGCGCCGCGATGACGAAGAGGGTGACCACCGTGGCCCGCGTGAGCCGGGCTCATGGTTCCGCCTGTCTGTTGGCCGTGAAGACCGCGCAGACCCGAAATGGCTGGTGCCGATGCTCTGCCGTCTGGGCGGCATCCGCAAGCAGGATATCGGGGCGATCCGCATCCAGCCCGACCACACGCTGGTGGAAATTGCACAGGATAAAGCCGAGCGCTTCCAGTCCTGCGCTGCTGGCGCCGATGCTGATGAAATCACGGTAGAGCCCTCTGCTCCGCCGCGTGGTGGTGCAGGCCGTGATGGTGGCCGTCCGCCGCGTGCCGGTGGCCCGGGTGGTCGCCCGCCCCGTAAAGGTGGTGGCGGCGGTGGCGGCTTTAGCAAAAGCGGCCCGTCCAGCCGGAAACGCAAAGCCTTCTGATCTTTGATCAGATGCAAAAAAGGCCCCTCCCGAAAGGAAGGGGCCTTTTTCTTGCCTAAACGCTCAGAGCCTTACAGCTGGGGCACCGTGGTTGCATCTTTCCAGTCGGAATTGATGCGGTCTTTCTGGCTTTTCCAGGCATTTTTCGCATTCTGCCCGGCATTGTTCCATTTGTTCTGCGCGTTCTTGCCAACATTGGTTACGCTGTCACGCTGAGCTTCCCACTTCTTGCGGGTCTCATCGCTCGCGTTATTCCACTTGTCCTTCGCGTTCTGCTCCGCGTTGGTCACCTTATCGCGCTGCGCTTCCCATTTTTTACGGGTCTCTTCGTTCGCGTTGTTCCACTTATCCTTCGCGTTCTGCTCCGCGTTGGTCACCTTGTTACGCTGCGCTTCCCACTTCTGGCGGGTGGCATCGCTGGCATTGTTCCAACGGGCCTTCGCCTGATCCTGTGCGGACTGGCGGGCATTTTTCAGGTTGGATGAAAATTGGTTGGTATCAGTCTTGACGGCATTCCGCGTATTCTCCACTCCCTGCTGCACCTGCTGCTGCGCGCAGGAGCTCAGAGAGAGGCAAGGATCAGCGTAGGCGGCTGTGGCTGAAACCAGAGCCGTTGCAAGCGGCAACCCCATAATGGCGATTTTCCGAATGAACTGCATAAATATTCCTTCCATAGGTCCTGAGCGCTCTCAGGAAGACAGGCATGTTTTAGACAGGGAATTTTGTCAAAAAATGGCCCATTCTGCCTCAGCAGGGCAGAGTTGCTCTCATGCCCACATCTGTTTTTTTGTGTTTGGAGAATAAACCCTGATGATCAAGCCTTCTTTACTCTGCAAACACATGCGCAGACCTCAAAAACGGGCCGGACTTGCTTTGGCCACGGCCCTTTGTCTGTCTGCTGCCCCGGTATACGCCGCCCCTGCCGCGCCGCCAACCGCACCCCATGCAGACGCCCCCAAAGCAGCCCCCAAAGAGTTCACCGGGGCTGCCGCTCTGCTGCCGGATGACGCAATAACCCACCACACAGATGCGTTTGCAGGCCACAAGATCAGCTACACGGCCCACACGGGCACGCTTGTACTGCGGGATGATGCTGGCAAACCCACGGCCCGCATCTTTTACGTGGCCTATACGCAGGATGGCGCAGACCCGGCAAAGCGCCCGGTCTCCTTCTTCTTCAATGGCGGCCCGGGGGGGGCTACGGCTTACCTGCATTTGGGTGCTGCCGGCCCCACGGCGCTGACCTTTCCCGCAGGCAACCCGACCGATGGCGCCAATGCCCGTCTGGCGCTCAACCCGGATAGCTGGCTGCCCGACACCGACATGGTGTTTATTGATGCCCCCGGCACCGGCTGGTCCACGCCGACCGACCCGAAAACAGCCGACAAAACCTTTTATGGCGTCAAGCAGGATGCCAAAGCCTTTGCCAAGACCATCCAGCTCTGGGCCAACACCAATGGCCGCCTGACCTCTCCGCGTTATCTGGTTGGGGAAAGCTACGGCGGTATTCGCTCCATTGAGGTCGCAGAAGCCCTGGCACAGCAGCAGAATCTGATGGTGAACGGCATCATCATGATCTCTCCGGCTCTGGACATGGGACTTCTGGATACCAGCAACAGCATTCTGGCCTCAGCCCTCACGTTGCCGTCCTTTGAAGCCGCCAAACTCGCCATGCAGCACAAGCTGACGCCGGAGACGGCAGCGCATCAGCTGGATGAGGCCTATCATTACGCGCTTGGCCCGTATCTCTCCACGCTGGCCAACACCCCGCCAACAGGGGATGCCGCGCGTGATTTTTATGAAGACGTCGCCAACCACACCGGCCTGCCGCAGGACGTCATTGCCAAGGAACGCGGCCAGCCGCAGCCGATGGCGCATGATGTCCGCAGCCGGGACGGACGCCTCTACACGCTGTATGACGCGACCGTCTCCATTGCGGACCCCTTCCCCGAAGGTGTGGATAATGGTGACAGCCCGGACCCGACCCTCTCCGGTTTTGGCCGTGCCTATGGCAGCGCGTTTGAACAGTATGCCAGCAAGACGCTCAACTATCGGACGGACCTGTCTTACGAACTGCTGAGCATGAAGGTAAATGCCGCATGGGACTTCCGGGGCGATGGCGAGCCTATGGCGCACCAGATTCCCGTCCTGCGCCGCCTGCTGGCCTTAAATCCGACCCTGCGCATCTTTATTGCCAATGGCTATTATGATCTGGCCTGCCCGTTTGCCAGCGCACGCTGGGTGGCGGAGCATATCCCCGTAGGCCGTAACCGCATTGGCCTGCACACCTATCCCGGCGGCCACATGCTCTATACCCGCCCGGACAGCCGGGCCGCTCTGGCGCGGGATGTGAAAGCGTTCCTCGCACCCTGAGCCAGCCGGACCAAACCCGCCAGAACACAAAAAAGGCGGGAGAGGTTTCCCTCTCCCGCCTTTTTCTGACGTTGCTGTAAGCGGACGTCCTTGCCGGATCAGCGCTTGCTGAACTGGAAGGAACGACGTGCTTTGGCGCGACCGTATTTCTTACGTTCAACCTGACGAGAGTCACGCGTCAGGAAGCCAGCAGCTTTCAGAATGCTGCGCAGGCCGGGTTCGTAGTGCGTCAGCGCACGGCTGATACCGTGACGAACAGCGCCAGCCTGACCGGACAGACCACCACCAACGACGGTGCAAACCACGTCGAACTGGTTGTAGCGGTCAGCCACCAGGAAGGGCTGCGTCAGCAGCATGCGCAGCACGGGGCGAGCGAAATACGTGCCAACGGGACGACCGTTAACCGTGATGTCGCCTTTACCGGGCTTGATCCACACGCGAGCCACGGCGTCTTTACGACGGCCCGTTGCGTAGGAGCGGCCCTGCGCATCGCGTTTGACTTCATAGACAGGGGCTTCCGGAGCCGTGGCAACCACGTCTTTCAGATCAGCCAGCGTGCCTGTACGTTCCTGAGTTTCAGACATGATGCTCAGCCTTTCTGCGCGTTAACGACGTTTTTGCGATTCATAGCCGCAACGTCCAGCTTCTGCGGCTGCTGGCCGTCATGCGGGTGCTCTGCACCGGCGTAGACGTGCAGGCTGCGCATCTGCTGGCGCTGCAGCGGGCCACGGGTGATCATGCGTTCAACAGCCTTCACCACAACATGGTCCGGATTCTTGCCTTCCAGACGCTGTGCAATGGTGCGGGTCTTGATGCCGCCGGGGTAACCCGTGTGGTAGTGGAACAGCTTCTGACCAGCTTTGTTGCCCGTCAGCGCCACTTTTTCGGCGTTGATGACAACAACATGGTCACCACAGTCAACATGCGGGGTGAACTGAGCTTTGTGCTTGCCGCGCAGGCGGTTCGCGATGATGACGGCCAGACGACCCAGAGCGAGGCCTTCGGCATCGATCAGGATCCAGTTCTTCGTCACCTCCGCGGGTTTCAGCGAGAGGGTGGTCTTCATGAGAGTGTGATTCCGTTAAGACTATAAGCTTTGAAGATGGGCGCCTTATGCGTGCGCAAAAGCACTTCGTCAAGAGCAATCGGCGTTCACCCCCGTAAAATCAACAGTTTTTCACACGGTAACATATTACCGCACCCAGACTTGCAGCACCCCCACCCGTGCATTACACGGGGAGATGCGTTGAAGACTTTCTTTGTAAAAACAAGCAGGATTCCTACCTGGTGAAGAAACATGTTCCTGTTACGGTTGCTGGCATTGCAGCCCTTGCCTGTGTTGGATGGCTGGCCGCGCGCCATGCCGAGCATGTTATGCTGGAAAAAAGCATCAACAGCTTCCGCCAGACCTTAGGGCCGGACGCATCCCTTACCTATAAAAAGGCATGGCCCGGCCTGCTGGGCCGGAGTGTGAAGTTTACCGCACTGGTGTTCCGGCAGGGGCAGGAGAGCATTACGGCGGACGACGCAGAAATTTCCAAGGTCAGCACCACCGGGGATGATGCCAGACGAATCGGCCACCTTGTCTTCCACAAGTTTCAGCTGACAGACACCTCCGGCAACCTGCGGATGGATGATCTCGCGCTGGAGGGTGTCACGCTGCCCACCAGCGGGGATGACAAGCACGGCACGCCGCCGCAGGGGCTGGAAATCAAACATGTGGATGCCAGCAAGCTGCACGGTTTTATCAGCAGCCTGCAATCCGACATCTCGGCCAGCCGCCTGACGGTGGATGATTACGGCAATGATGAAGCCTCCCATCTGGACGCCCGAGACGTCCGGCTGGCCACCAATGTTGCGCCGCAACGCCAGATCAGCGCCAAGTCCGTGCTGGTGGACGGCGTGGATCTGGCGGGCCTTTATAATAACCTCACCTACAATATGCCCTATACGCCGCGTAACGGCGTACGGGACATTCAGGTGGACGGGCTGGCGATTGATGGCACAGGCCCGCTGATGCATGTCGCCAAGGTGTCTTCCCACGCGACGCATTCCGAAGCGTCGGAACAGGAAGTCTCAAGTGTTCAGGGGCTGGAGCTGTGGCCAGCTGTGCCCAACCTCTCCCTGCTACCCACGCTGGGCTATGACCATTTCCGTGGGTCACTGGTACTGAACCTGACGCATGACTACAAAGCCGAAAAACTGCACATCGACACCTTCAGTCTGGACGCCCCGGATATGGGCCGCCTGACGCTGGATGGTGACTTCAGCGAGGCCAATACCCTCGCTCTGCTCTCTGCCGGTGCGGCCGATATGCAGGTGATGAGCATGAACCTGTCCTATAAGGACCACGGGCTGGTGCCGAAAGTGCTGGAAAACTCCGCCAGAGCGCGGGGCGTGACGCCGCAGGAGTTCACAACCGCCCTCCAGACCGATCTGGTCCCGCAGGGTAGTGACCCGAACGGACCCGTGCCACAGTTTGTCCGCTATCTGGCCCATCCGGGCAGCGGCCCGCTGACCATCACGCTACGCCCGCAGCAGCCAGTGCCACTGATGGCCATTGCCGCCAGCCTGAGCATGCTGCCCTCAGCGCCACAGATCGCACAACAGCTGGGCCTGACAGTTCACGCGCCTTAAAACTCTGCTTCAGCGGTCTGTCAGATGAGCCTGACAGACCCTTTCAGGCCCGTCGCGATGTATCAGAGCTTTATGGCGTGGGAACTGGTGGCGCTGTAACGGGTGCGCCCGCAGGAGCACTGGCTGCCGCGGGCACGTTTCCGGAAGAGGCCGGGTCCCTTAAAGAAATACGCGGAAAGGGTGCGGACACAGGCACCGCCGGCTCAGCACCTGTTGCGGGTGCATTTTTCGGCTTGATGCGCAGGTCAAACGTATGATCCTGCTCCGGTGGCTGGAGGCGCTGGATATAGAGCTGCTCATGCCGGTAGGACACCCACACCCGGTTATGCCGCAGGAAATCCGCCCCCAGCAGAGCGTAACCGTTCGTTTCAATGGGTGAGATGCCAAGCAGCGGGTTCGGATACAGTTCATCCCCTATCTGCAGGCTGGCAAAACGGTGCAGATGGCTGCCGTCTCTGCGTTTGCCGGAAACACCGGTGGACGTGAACGTAATATCCTGCGCCAGATCGTCCTTTGAAACGCCTGCTTTCCGCGCCTGAGATGGCAGCACGGACGTGTGCCAGGCACCACTATCCAGCATGGCGTCAATCTTCTTCCCGTTCAGACGTATGGTCGTGCCGATACGGAGCTCATGTGTTCCCAGACGATACCAGTCGACCTTTGAAGACGGCCCTTCCCACGTGGGTGTTGGGGTTTTGCATCCGCTGAGCTGATAGAGCGCAATCTTCCCGCCGGGCAGGTCAAACATCACGTCATAAGACTGAAGAAAATCGGCCCCAAACAGCCCGACCACAGGCCGCCCCGCAATCGTGCCACCAAAAGACCGTTTGGCCTGCGTCAGATAGACTTCGCCACTCGTGCCGGAGCCAAGACCCATCTTGTCGGCCTGCATGATGGGGGAGAGCATCTCTCCGGTCACACCGCTGATATTGAGGACGTGCCCGGTATCCACGAGGCCGAAATTTTTGCTGGCCTCTTCCGAGATCATGGAAATATCGGCCCCGCTATCCACAATCATCGCGGCATCATGCCCGTTGATTGTCACACCGACGATGGGGGAGCCCTGTTTATTCAGAACGGGGAGGTCCCCAAGGGTCGAGACCTGACACACCCCGTTCTGTTCTGCACATCCGGCCAGCGCCAACAGAGACACCATGCCGATCCAACCTGATTTATGCACGCCCTGCCCTTCTCTCAGTCTGCACGGCAGGACGCACTCAGGTCGCCTCAGCCGTTCTTTTTTGCGGCCCCGCCACGCGGACGCAGCGCGGGAAGCATTTCCCCGGTTACCGCGTAATAAACACGCTCTGCAATATTGGTGGCGTGATCCCCAATACGTTCTAAATTTTTAGCCACGAAGAGCAGATGAATACATGGGCTGATCTTGCGCGGATCTTCCATCATGTAGGTCACCAGCTCACGGAACATGGCGGTATAGAGTTCATCAATAGCCGTATCGGAGCCCCAGACCTGCATGGCGCATTCACTGTCATTATTGACCATGGCCTCAATGGCGCTGTGCAGGTTTTCCTGCACCAGCCGCGCCATGTTGCGCAGCGCACCAAAGGACAGCGCCCCATCCAGCGGTTCCACCTTCAGCGCCCGGCGGGCAATGCTGGAAGCGTAATCCCCGATCCGCTCGAAATCGCCGGTGATTTTCAGCACGGCAATAATCACACGCAGGTCAACCGCCATGGGTGCGCGCAGGGCCAGAATGCGGATGGCGAGGCTTTCTGCCTCACGCTCCAGAGCATCCACTTCCACATCCAGCTCTGGTGGTTCCAGAGCGGCTTCTTCATCCTGGTCCACCACGGCGGCAATAGCCCGCGCTGTCTGGCGTTCCACCAGACCACCCATGCGGGCCACCAGCCCACGCAGACGGTCCAGCTCCTGATCATATCGGGTGACGGTATGCGCGGGTTCGTTCCCCATGAGTGTGTCCTCCCTGTTCAGCCGAAGCGGCCGGTAATGTAGTCCTGTGTGCGGCTTTCACGCGGGGCGGTGAACATCCGCGCCGTGCTGTCCACTTCCACCAGTTCACCCAGATAGAAGAAGGCCACCTGATCCGCACAGCGGGCAGCCTGCTGCATGTTATGCGTGACGATGGCGATGGTGAATTCGGTTTTGAGTTCGTCCAGCAGCTCTTCAATGCGTGCGGTAGAAACCGGGTCCAGCGCACTGGTCGGCTCATCCAGCAAAATCACTTCCGGGCGCACAGCAATGGTGCGGGCAATGCACAAACGCTGCTGCTGGCCGCCGGACAGTGCGGTAGCGGAGGCCTGAAGACGATCCTTCACCTCCGGCCACAGGGCCACGCGGCGCAGGGCATCTTCTACCCGCCCGTCCATTTCGGACCGGGACACACGCTCATGCAGCCGGATGCCGAAAGCGATGTTGTCATAGATCGACATGGGGAACGGTGTTGGCTTCTGGAACACCATGCCCACGCGGGAGCGCAGCGCATTCAGATCCAGCCCGCTACCGAGAATATTCTGGCCGGAGAACATGACCTCGCCCGTAGCGCGCTGGCCCGGATACAGATCATACATCCGGTTCAGCACCCGCAGCAGGGTGGATTTGCCGCAGCCGGAGGGGCCGATCATCCCCGTTACGCTCCGCTCGGGAAAGCCCAGCGTAATGTTATGCAGCGCGTGGGTCTTGCCGTAATAGAAATCCAGATTGTTCACCTGGATGGCAATCGGGCGACCTGACACGGCAGAGGCTGATGCCTCCACTTCCACGTCAGCCGACGGCGTAGCCTGCATGGTGTTCTCGTTCATGTCCGTCCTCCGCGGATGCCAACCCGCACCACAATATTAATAATGAGCACACCCACCGTAACCAGCAGGGCACCGGTCCATGCCTGCTGCATCCAGTCCTGATAAGCGGAGCCTGCATACTGATAAATCGCCACCGGAAGGCTGGCCATCGGCCGCCGCATATCCAGAGACCATTCGGAATTCCCCAGTGAGGTGAACAGCAGGGGCGCCGTCTCCCCCGCTACGCGGGCAATGGCCAGCAGCACGCCGGTCATGATGCCGCCGCGCGCGGCCCGCACGCAGATAAAGAGAATAACGCGCCATTTGGCCGCACCCAACGCAATGCCTGCCTCACGCATGGAAACAGGGACAAGCCGCAGCATGTCTTCCGTTGTGCGCACAATAATCGGCATGGCCATCAGGGAGAGTGCTGCCGCACCGGAAAAGCCGGAAAAGTGACCGAACGGCTCAACCAGCACCATGTAGATAAACAGGCCGATGAGAATGGACGGCGCAGACAGCAGCATGTCCGACACAAACCGCACAGTGCGGGCCAGTTTGCTGTCCGCCCCGTATTCCGCCAGAAAAATCCCTGTCAGCAGGCCAGCAGGCGCACCCAGCAGAATGGACAGGCCTGTTTGCAGCAGACTGCCCACAATAGCGTTAGCCAGACCACCACCCGTCCCCGGCGCGCCCATGGAATGGGTGAACAGGGAGAGCGTGAGACCCGGCAAGCCGTTTTTAAGCAGGGTCCAGAGGATGGAGCCGAGCACAAACACCACAATCAGCATGGCCAGCCAGCTCATGCCGGTTGCCAGCTTGTCGATGATCTTGCGGCGCAGAGCCAGAACACCGGACCGCTGAGGCCGGTCTGCGGCCTGCGAGAATACCGGGCGCGTCATGAGCGTTTTCCTGCGCGTGCTTCACCCCGCGCCAGAAAAATACGGGATACCCAAAGAGTCACAAAGGAAATGGCCATCAGAATAGCCCCCAGCGCCATCAGCGAGGACAGCTTGAGGCTGCCTGCCGGGCTTTCCGGAAATTCCAGAGCAATCAGGGAGGCAATGGTGTTGGCCGGTGCAAACAGGGACCAGCCGATATGGTTGCTGTCACCAATCACGAACGTCACCGCCATAGTTTCCCCCATGGCGCGGCCCATCCCCAGTACAATACCGCCCACAACACCCTGACGGGACCAGGGCAGCACAACCTGACGCATCACTTCCCAGCGGGTCGCGCCCAGCCCGTAAGCGCTCTCACGCAGCACAGTCGGCATGGACACAAAAACATCGCGCATCACAGCGGTAATGGACGGCACAACCATAACGGCCAGCACCAGTCCGGCTGTGAGCAGCCCCGTGCCAAACGGTGCGCCGCTAACCAGCGCGGACAGCACAGGCACATGCCCAAACATGTGGCGGGCGGTGGGCTGCACGTAATGCGCCATGACCGGCACCAGCACAAAAAAGCCCCACATGCCGAAAATAATGGAAGGCACAGCGGCCAGAAGCTGCACGGCCATCCCAATGACGGAGGAGATGGCAGGCGGAGCCAGTGCCGTCAGCCAGAAAGCGGTACCAAACGCCAGCGGCACAGCAATCACCAGCCCAAGAAAACTGCTGGCCAGCGTGCCGAACACCGGGGCCACAGCCCCGAAATGCTGGGTGACCGGGTTCCAGATGGCGGTGACAAAAAAGCCCGGCCCAAAAGTGGAAAAGGCTTTCCACCCCCCTGTAACCATAACGGTGATGATGGCGCCCAGCACAATGAGCACGCTGATGCCTGTCAGAACGACCAGCGTTCTGAACAGGGCGTCACCATCCCAGCGCCGGGTTATCTGAGGCGGTTCAGCCTGTGTGGGCTGCTCTGCGGTTCCGTCCATCTGCACTCCGTTCCGATCTACAGGTCGGGAATGGGGAGCAATACTGAACCCCCCGGCTGCCTGCAACCAGAGGGACTCACAATCTCCCCCATACGCAACAAATGTCATGAAACTGTAGCACTTTTACACCGAATATGTCCCTCCCCCCTTCCCCACACCCTGACACAGCACCACTTATGGCGTAGGATGCGCGCCCGCATTGTCGGCCTGCCTGAGATTAGGCCGTTCATTTCTACCCTTTTGTTGTATTGACCAGAGAGACCCCCGCAATGGCCGGTTACCGTTCCCGCACCACCACCCATGGCCGCAACATGGCTGGCGCACGCAGCCTGTGGCGCGCCACAGGCATGAAGGATTCCGACTTCGGCAAGCCGATTATTGCCGTCGCCAACTCCTTCACGCAGTTTGTGCCCGGCCATGTGCACCTTAAGGACATGGGCCAGCTGGTGTGCGAGGCCATTGCGGAAGCCGGTGGTATTGGCCGCGAGTTCAACACCATTGCGGTGGATGACGGCATTGCCATGGGTCATGGCGGGATGCTCTACAGCCTGCCCTCGCGTGAGCTGATTGCCGATGCCGTGGAATATATGGTCAACGCGCATTGTGCTGATGCGCTGGTGTGCATCAGCAACTGTGACAAAATCACCCCCGGCATGCTGATGGCCTCCATGCGGCTGAACATTCCGGTCATCTTTGTCTCCGGTGGTCCGATGGAAGCTGGCCGCGTCACGCTGGATGATATCGAACAGCGGGCCGACCTTGTGACCTCCATGGTCGCCGCCGCCAACCCGAGCGTGAGCGAAGCGGATTCGCAGACCATTGAACGCTCAGCCTGCCCGACCTGCGGCTCCTGCTCCGGCATGTTCACCGCCAATTCCATGAACTGCCTGACGGAAGCCCTCGGCCTCTCCCTGCCCGGCAACGGCACGCTGGTGGCCACGCACGCCGCACGGCGCGAGCTGTTTGTGGAAGCTGGCAAACGCATTGTGGATCTGGCTCGCCGTTACTACGAGCAGGACGACGCCAGCGTGCTGCCGCGCAGCATCGCCACGATGAAAGCGTTTGAAAACGCGATGTCTGTCGATATCGCCATGGGCGGCTCCACCAATACCGTTCTCCATCTGCTGGCCGCAGCGCATGAGGGCGAAGTGCCCTTCACCATGCAGGATATCGACCGCCTGTCCCGCAAAGTGCCGCATCTGTGCAAGGTCTCCCCGTCCCGCCCGGATGTGCATATGGAAGACGTGCATCGGGCGGGCGGTATTCCCGCCATCATGGGCGAACTCGACCGCCTCGGCCTGCTGCATAACGAAATCCCGATGGTGCACGCGCCGTCCCTGAAAGACGGTCTGGCTGCGTGGGACATCCGCTCTACCGACGGTGCCAGCAACGCAAACGCCCGTGACTTCTTCCGTGCCGCCCCCGGTGGCGTGCGCACCACACAGGCGTTCTCTCAGGCCAGCCTGTATAAAGAGCTGGATACGGATCAGGAAAACGGGGCCATTCGTGATGGGGCCCATGCCTATAATCAGGATGGCGGTCTGGCTGTGCTGTATGGCAATCTGGCCGAAGACGGTGCAATTGTGAAAACAGCGGGTGTCGCTGCCGGTCTTGAAACCTTCTCTGGTCCGGCTCGCATTTTTGAAAGTCAGGATGACGCCGTTTCCGCCATTCTGAGCGATAAAATCAAAGCCGGCGATGTGGTGGTTATTCGGTATGAAGGCCCCAAAGGCGGCCCCGGCATGCAGGAAATGCTCTACCCGACCAGCTACCTGAAATCCAAAGGGCTGGCAGAGAAATGCGCCCTGATTACCGATGGCCGCTTCTCGGGTGGCAGTTCGGGCCTGTCCATTGGCCATATCTCCCCGGAAGCAGGGGAAGGTGGCGTGATTGGCCTGGTGGAAGAAGGCGACCGGATTGAGATCGACATTCCCAATCGCCGCCTGTCCGTTGCAGTGCCGGACAGCGAACTCTCTGCCCGGCGTGAGCGGATGGATGACAAGGGCGATGCCGCATGGCAGCCCAAGCGCGACCGCGTTGTCTCCACCGCTCTGAAAGCCTACGCCGCTCTGACTACCAGCGCTGCACGTGGCGCAGTGCGTGACCTGAGCCAGCTGACCCGCCGCGTGCCGCGGTAAGACGGATTATCCGGGAGGCTGGTCCTGTGCCGGTTTCCCAGTTCTCCTCCCAGCATCCCAACAAAAAAAGCGGCCCCAAAAGGGCCGCCTTTTTTACATACCCTGAAAAGAACAGAAGTTTTACTGAGCCGGTGAGACTGCAGGGGCAGACGGCGCAGCAGGGGCTGCCGGCACGGCGGGAGCAGCGGGAACGCCCGGTGCAACCGGAACGGCAGGCACGGTCGGAACCGTTGCCGCAACGCCCGCAGCAGCATTGGCTGCATCAGCCGGAGCCTGAACAACCGGAGCATTCGGGTCAACAGCCGGAGCAGCTGTATCGTTCAGGATGACGTAGGAAATGGATTCCGTACGGGTAATGTCGATGACATCGCCAACCTTCAGCGTCGCCATGAAGTCCTGCATCGCCTTGATACGCAACACGGCAATGTGAGATTCACCATCCGTCGTCACGAAGGAGAGGGTGTGGGTCGTAAGGTCAATGCTCTGCACAGTTGCGCGTTCACGACGGAAGGCTGCAATCACGCCGCGCGGGTGGCCATGCACGTAGCCTTTGGCGGTTGTCAGCGTGGATTCCGGCAGCGGGCTGTCCGGTGGGGCAATTTCAGCGCCCAGCGTTTCCACAAAGCGGATGCTCAGCTTGTCACCCGCATTGACATGCGGCAGATCACGCACGGCAGAACCGTATTCGATGGTGATGAGGTGACCGTTGGCTTCACGCAGCAGAAGCTCACGCGCATCATGGTCAACAGTTTCCACCACAGCTTTTGCGGACTGGTTCTTGAGCAGAACAGAAGCCTGCGCATGGGCTGCTGACGGCAGACCAGCAGCAACAACGCCACCAACTGTCAGCGCACATGCAGCCATGGACCCTGCAGCCAGAGAAGCAAGACGGGAGACGATAGGATGCAACGCCCTTATCCTTTCTTAAATCAGTCTGACAACACAGGGATGCAGACAGCAGTTACACTGAATTTAGTCTGATACAGGGCCGGCACCATAACACAACCCACGGCCAGCACATTGCTCTACCTCAATGGAGCGTTGGCTGCCCCTGCCCTTTAAACCCGGCAGAAAAAAAGCCCGTCCGGCTTGCACCGGGCGGGCTTTGGGTCTGGCCATGTCTGGTCAGAAAATCAGATTTAGCCGCAGCACTTTTTCTTGCGGAAGAAATAAACCACCGCAGCAACCAGACCAGCAATCAGCAGACCGCGCATACAGGGGGATTTCGGGCATTTTACCGGACATTTCGGCATATCAGACTATCCTTGCATTCTTTTTCGTCCACCCGATGTGCCGGGCAGACGTCTCAATCTAACCGATCCGCGGCACTCCGTCATGCGCTAACAGCCGCATGCCAGCGCCTTCGCGCGCACCTCTTTAAAAAACGCCCAGCACACCCCATCGTTCCCGGTCCATGCAGGCCGGAGGCCCGCAAGACACCGTTTACGGCAGCAGAATGGTACTGCCGGTTGTCTTGCGCGACTCCAGAGCACGATGGGCCTCTGCTGCCTCCGTCAGCGCAAAACGCTGCCCGATGGAGGGCCTCAGCACCCCCTGCTCCAGCGCGCTGAACAAGGCTGCTGCTGAGGCCTGAAGCTCAGATTTGTCCGCAATATAAGTCATTAAGGAAGGCCGGGTGAGATACAGGCTGCCATGCGCGCCGAGCGTCCCCACATTCACACCCGTCACAGGGCCGGAGGCGTTGCCGTAGCTGACCATCAGGCCACGCGGAGCCAGACAGGACAGGCTGGCCTCAAACGTATCCCGCCCGATGCTGTCATACACCACCGGCAGCATGGCGCCGTCTGTCAGCTCCCGCACGCGTTGGGGCAGATTGTCCGTGCCCACCAGCACCTCCGCCGCACCGCAGGCGCGGGCCAGATCAGCCTTTTCCTGCGTGGACGTCACGCCAATAACCCGTGCGCCCAGATGCTTGCCCCACTGGCAGAGCAACTGTCCCACCCCTCCGGCAGCGGCGTAAACCAGAATGGTCTCACCCTTGCGCACCGGATAAACCTGCCGAAGCAGCATGTGCGCAGAAAGCCCGCGGAGAGTCACAGCCGCAGCCGTCTCGAACGACACGCTTTCAGGCAACTCCACCAGACGATCCGCCGCAATGGTCCGATACCGCGCATACCCACCCGGCACTCCGGCATAGGCCACCCGCAAGCCGGGTTTGAGGTCTGGTACATCCGGCCCCACGGCCTCAATCACGCCGGCCCCTTCCGAGCCCGGAATGGCTGGCAGAGACGGAAATTTATAAAGGCCTGAGCGAAAATAGGTATCAATGAAGTTGACGCCAATCGCCTCCTGCCGCAGCAGGACTTCCCCCGCACCCGGCGTAGGCACGGGCAGGCTTTCCACCTTCAGCACATCCGGGCCACCCGTTTCATGCACCCGGATAACGGTGTTGGTTTCATCACTCATGGCAAAATACTCCCTGTGCTGAAAAAGCCTCAACCGGGCCTGAGTTCATCAAAACCTGAAAGATTTATCCCAGCCGTCAGCCAGCCTCAGGCCTTTTTGGTGTCGTCTTCCGCCAGCAGCTGGATCAGGGTTTTCAGGTCCGTGCGGAGAACGCCCATGACAAAGCGCATGATTTCCTCACCCTGCGCGTCATCATCCGGCAGCGCCGTAATGACCCCGGCCGCCACACGATATTCCTCACCCGTGCGGGCCACAACCTCGCTCTCGCAGCGCTGGATAATCCAGTCAAACGCCCGCATCAGGGCGGGGCTGAGCGGGTCTGTCGCCTCGTCCTTCCCCTGCGCAGGCTGATGCTCGGCCAGCAGAACAGCGCGGGTGACCACCAGCGCATCCATCTGCAACTGCCGCAAGGCCTTGGGCAGTTCCGCCAGCATGGGGTCCCGCTTTTCCAGCGGGCGCCAGTGTTCGCGCCGCGCTTCCTCCACCGCACTCTGCACCTTGCGCAGAGAGGCCACACTGGCGTCATTCAGATCCTGAATCTGCGCCCAGTCCATTTCATGATTGTGGGCCTGCGTCAGCATCTCGACAATCTGGCGCACGGTGGTCGCCGCATTGCGGAAGGCATCCCGCCGGGCCTGCTCATGCAGCACAACGTAGGTCACCAGCATGGACACACCCACGCCCATCAGAATGGACAGCACGCGCTCAACCGGCAGCAGATAGGGGTCATTGGGCGTGGCGAACAGGGTCGCGATCATCAGCGTGACCACCCCCATCCGTGTGCCCGGCTTCCAGGAAGCCAGAATGGCCAGCGGTACAAAGGCGATCGCAAAAGATTCCCAGAGCGGCCAGTGATACAGCATGAGCGTGATGGGCAGAATGCTGGCCGCAGCACCGATCAACGTCCCGACAAGCTGATACCGCCCGCTGGACAGCGTTTCCGTAATGCTGCTCTGGGTGACAATCACTGAGGTAATCAGCGCCCAGCCCGGTTCCTGCAGATTGGTGACCCACGTCACAAACCCGCACAGCCCGACAGACACCAGAAGCCTGATGGTCTGCCGCACAACCGGGTTCCCAAGCCATGGGGCAGACAAAATTTTAAAATGCATCAAAAGCCCGCTCTGCTTTTACAAGACCGGCAGAAAACGCAGAACCAGCTCAGGGGGTATCCTCACCATTCAGTGGGAACGGCACCCAGCGCAGGCCATCGGCATCATGCACCAGCAGCAGCACGGATTTCTTGTGGGCTTTCTGCGCGTCTTCAATCCGTTTTTTGAGGTCTGCCGGGCTGGTCACTTCCGCCTGCTGCACTTCCGTCACCACATCGCCTTCCCGCAGGCCACGATCAGAGGCCAGACCACCGTCCTTCACGGAGGTGACCAGCACCCCTTTCTGGCCAGACGGGAGGCTGTATTTCTGGCGGGCAGTGGCATCCAGCGGTCCTACGGAGAAGCCGAGTTTGGAGAGACTGACTTCCGCAGCCCCTTTGGGCGTCGCCGCGGGTTTAGCTTCCGGCTCAGTGGCCGGTTCCGGCAGCATGCCGATGGTGACGGGCACATCCACCATCTTGCCATGACGCCACACACCCAGATGCGCCACTGTGCCCACCGGCAACTGGGCGGAGAGGCGCGGCAGAGCCTTGCCTTCAATCGGCTGGCCATCCAGCGTCTGGATCACATCACCAGTCTGAAGTTTGGCTTTAGCAGCAGGACCATCTTTTTCCACCCCGGCCACCAGCGCGCCGCGTGCCGGGTTCAGGCCAAGACCATCCGCAATATCCTGCGTCACGTTCTGAATACGCACACCCAGCCAGCCACGGGAAACTTTGCCGGTTTTGCGGAGCTGTTCCACAATCCCGCGTGCCTCGTTGGCGGGAATGGAGAAGCCAATCCCGACCGAACCACCAGATGGCGAGTAAATGGCGGTGTTCACGCCAATAACATTGCCGTCCATGTCAAACAGCGGGCCACCGGAGTTGCCTTTGTTGATGGGCGCATCCGTCTGGATGAAGTCATCATACGGGCCCTGATCAATATTGCGCCCGCGTGAGGAAATAATCCCGGCCGTCACCGTGCCGGACAGGCCGAACGGGTTGCCAATGGCCAGAACCCAGTCCCCCACCCGGCGCTTGTCACTATCCCCAAAATGGACAGCGGGCAGCGGCTTCTTGCTTTCCACTTTCAGCAACGCCAGATCGGTCCGGTCGTCATGCCCCACAGCGCGGGCGGTCAGCACCGTATTATCCTGCAGGGTGACCGTAATCTTGTCGGCATGGCGGATAACGTGATTGTTCGTCACGATATAGCCTGCCGGATCGATAATGAAGCCAGAGCCCAGCGCCTGCATGCGGCGCGGCGGGGCGTCCGGGCTGCTCTGCCGGTTCATGAAGTCATGAAAGAATTTCTCAAAGGGCGAGCCCTGCGGGAAGTTCGGCATCTGGGGGAGCTGGTCATCCCCGCCATCGCCGTCCTCATCATCCTCATCAGAACCGCTTTTGACAGTCTGTGTGGTGGAGACATTGACCACGGCAGGCAGCAACTTCGCGGCCAGATCAGCAAAGCTGTCCGGTGCTCCGTTCAGCCGCCCGGCAACCGGAGCTACCGCCTGAGGTGCTGCCGGCAGAGCAGCCCCCTCCGCAGCCCATGCAGCAACCGGGCCGCCCCCCCCCGCCAGCAGCAGGCAGGACAAAGAACCGGCACAAAGGAGATGACTGGACAGGCGCATGGGCGACAATACTCTCAAACGTCAGAAATCACATCGGACCTTAGTCTATCGCACGATCCTGTTCCACCGTCAGCCTGTTTCGAACATCAGGCTGGCCGCGCAGCCCGCTGGCGTTTGCGGTAGCCATCCAGCCAGGCGGCCAGCGCGAACAGAATGCTCAGGCCTGCCACATTCACAACAATCTGCAACAGCCAGCCATCGCCAAAGGTGCTGAACAGCAGGCGCGCATACAGATCCAGCACCGTGCCCACCACAAAAATTTCCAGTGAATGCCGCCCCACGCGGGCCAGAAGCTGGCCGGTCCGGCTTTCCGCCGCCCATTTCCGCGCTGCGGCGGAGGACTGCACCAGATAGAAAATGGCCATCACATCCAGCAGCCGCAGGGGGGAGAGCCAGCTTTTTTCCGGCATGATCATTGTGCCAAATGGCCGCAGATCCGGCAGTCCCCACTGCGCCCAGGGGAAGGCCTGCAGGGCGGAGAACGCCAGATACAACACACAGCACCCGGCCAGAATGTCCAGACGTGGGAAGTCCGCCCCGCGCCGCTCCGTCTCAGCAGACGCAGAAGCCCCGAGCGCGAACAGGAACTGCCAGGCAAACGGGTTGAAATACCAGCCATCCGGGTCCAGCCAGTTGGGCAGGTTCAGGCCGGGGTCCAGATTAACGAGCATCCACATCGCACCGGACAACAGAAGTGCGAGAGAGCGGTGGATGCGCATCAGCACATAAAACAGCGGAAACCCGCCCAGAAGGATGATATAAAGCGGCAGGATGTTCAGGTTACTGGGCAGCGCATCAAACATCATGACGCGCCAGACCCAGCTGAGGCCATGCGCGAGTTCTGGCTCCAGAAAATCCACCGGCACCAGCGTATAATGCCGCCAGACCCGCACCGTGATGACATAAACCCCCACCATAATGGTCTGGCCGATATAAAGCTGCACACAGCGGCGAAAGATACGCCCCAGACAGACGGCCACCCCGTATTTCCGAAAGCCCCGCCCATAGGCCAGCCAGGACGCATAGCCTGCCAGCAAAACAAAGATTTCCGCCGCATCGGCAAAGCCAATATTCCGCATGGTAAAGCGGTTGAGCAGGTTTTGCGGAATGTGGTCCACAAACATCATCAGCAGCGCCACACCCCGCATGGCGTCAATCCGATGGTCCCGCACGGAGCGGGCCACCGGCGGCGCGGACGGGGGCTCGGCGGGGGATGGAACCGGTTTTTCCATAGTGGACGGATCGTGCGGCATGGCGCTCATAATAACGGATCGGCCCCTTTTTCCATCAGACTCTGGCGCACACCAGATATTGGGCGACCATTTCCTTCTTTACGCGCCCCGAATGACCGAAAAAAGCGTCAAAACGATGGGGAACCGCAAAACAGCCCCCGCTCTTCCCCCTTGACGGCAGCAGCCTCATGCTGTTGCCAACAGGGCAACAGGCCTCTTGTGCCGCAGAGACAGCCAGAGTCAGGACGAAAAACAGTGGTACACTCTTCCCCCCTCCATCATGATGACGTTGCCCGTGTGCTGGATTCCGTACGGGATGCGCAAACCGGCCACTCCCTGCTGGCCCTGAGCAAGCTGGACGGCTTCCGGCTGGAAGAGGGACGGCTGAGTGTCGCGCTGGCTGTTAGCAAGGAGCAGGCCGCCACCCTTGCCCCGCTGTGCAACGAGGCCAAACCCGCGCTGGAAAAACTGCCGGGCGTGCAGACGGCCACCGTCATTCTCACCGCCC
>NZ_JACRVS010000028.1:0-26481 GCF_018811985.1 Acetobacter sp. P5B1
ACGGCGGACGTCCGCCTTTACTTCCGTCTGAATAGGCCAGAGCCAGCTCCAGATCAGGGCGGAACACCTCAAAATCCACAGTCCGGGAAAAGGCCTCCAGTTGATCGCCAAGCCCGCTCAGCCGAGCAAGACGCTCTTCAACATCAAAGAAACCAGATTGCTTCATCTTCCTCCATCCCCAATCAACGCCAAAAAAATGGAATCACACAGAACAACTCAGAGCCAAGGGGTTTTTCGAACCCTCCATCTCCAAATTAAATCGTTTTTATGTGGTAGAATCATTTTTGCACTGATATATCAGGTGGTATCTTACACATCGGCATGAATGTAACCCTCCATGACCCTCATCAAGACGCGCACTATCTTTGGCACATTCACCGTTCTGACTTTGTCCATGACAACAGGGGGGCATGCTGAACAGGTCAATGTCACAACGAAACAAGACTATGACTCACACGACAGAGAAAATGTAATCGTTACAGGCACACGAGAAACGGGAAAAAAAGCGCGCGAAAGCCTCAATCCCATCGATATTATTTCGAGCAAGGAGTTACTGCAAACCGGGCAAACCAACCTGCGTGACGCACTGATGCAGATCTTGCCCTCAGTCAACAGACAGACACAAGGCACCACCGTTGGCGCATTGACCGATTCAATCAACCTGCGTGGTCTTAGCCCCAACCAAACCCTTATTTTGGTAAATGGCAAACGCCGCCACACAACAACCAATATACAAACCGATGCAGGCCCTTTTCGCGGTGCCACCCCGGTTGATATTGACCTGATTCCACTCTCAATGATTGATCATATCGAAGTCCTGCGAGATGGCGCCTCAGCCCAATATGGGTCGGATGCAGTGGCTGGAGTGGTCAATATTATTCTCAAAACCAGTGACCATGGTGGCACTGTTTCCAATGAAGCGGGGGCTTATGCTGCGGGGGATGGTTTTACCAACAGCTTCAACATTGACCACGGTTTTAAGCTGGGCAGTCGAGGTTGGCTCCATGCCGGGCTGAGTTACCTACACCGTGATCGCACGAACAGAACCGCACCAGATGTGCGTACAGGAACAACCAACAGCCGCTGGATTGGTGATCCTTCAACAGACCGCATTTCTGCTGCGATCAATGCCGCTTACCAGATTACAGACGGGATAGAAGGATATGGCACCCTCACCTATGCGCACCGCACGGCCAGCACCTACCAGATCTACCGGCTACCCAGCACACTCCCCAGCCTTTATCCCAATGGTTTTTCCCCCACACTCGGCATAACCGAAAATGACTATGCAGCCAGCCTTGGCCTACGGGGGCATGACCTGATCGGATGGGACTGGGACCTGAGCAGCACATACGGGGGTGACCGTACCAATATTGATATGACCAACTCTGCCAATATCAATATTTATGCTTTGACCGGGGCAACCAATACCAACTTCCATCTCTCGGACTCTGCGTCCCAACAGTTAACCAACAACTTCGATATCAAAAGAGCGTTCAAGCCTTCATTCTGGAAGTTTCCTATCAACGTTGCCTTGGGGGCGGAGCATAGATACGAAACTTACTCAATTGGAAGCGGTAGTTACCAATCCTATGCTTATGGCGGTTCCCAGGCGGTAGTTGGTGTCCAGCCAGAAAGTGCTGGCACACATTCCCGAGTTGTTTACGGTGTATACGGCGATGTTTCGACCAGACTATTGCCCAAATGGCAGATTGATCTCGCAGGTCGGTTTGAACATTACACGGACTTTGGAAATACCGAGACGGGAAAAATTTCCACACGGTATGATTTCACAAAGTGGTTTGGTATCCGTGGCACAATAAACAACTCCATTCGCGCCCCCTCTTTGGCTGAGGAATATCATACCTCAGCAACAGTCACCACGACCGGTGCGACCGGCCAGTTGCCACCCAACTCACCTGGAGCTCGCCTGTTGGGCGCAACACCTTTGAAGCCAGAGCGTTCAATAAACTACACGGCTGGTTTTGTGCTGCACCCTCGCCATAATTTGGAGATCGCTGTGGATGCCTACCAGATCGACATTCGTGATCGTATTCTGGACGGAGGCACATATAGTGGTGCACAGGCCATTGCAGCCTACGAGGCCAATGGGCGTACCTTGCCTTCCAATGTTCAGCTCTCGGGTGTGTCCGCCTCTTATCTTACAAATGGGGCAAGCACACGCACCCGTGGTGTAGATATAACGGGTAAATACAAAATCAACCTGCAAGAAAACGGGGATCTGGTGCTGGATGCAGCTCTGAACCTGAACGAGACAAACATCAAAAGCATTGGCACAAATGCCTTAGGCAAAAGCCTGCTCAATGCTCAGCAGATTGCTTACCTGACCACAGCATCTCCCAAAAACATTCTAATTTTTGGCGGAACATGGACTGTGAAACGCTGGAATGTTGATGTTCATGAAATGCGCTACGGTCATATTTTTGACCAGATGACAATTCAACAGGGCACAAATGCTTACTCCAGCAGCATTTTTCAACCTTATAATCAGCATGCACGGTTTTTAACAAACATTGCGGTCTCTTACCGCGCGACGGACCGATTGACGGTAACAGTGGGTGCGAACAACCTGTTCAATACTTACCCCAACAAGGTACCCTACGCCGCATCCTATTATGGGCAGGTTAAATACGACAGATATTCGCAACAAATTGGTATCAATGGCGGCTTTTACTATGCCAATGTTGCATACCGCTTCTAACCTGGATTCCTGATTTTGCTGACAACCAGAAGACGATCGGTTATTCTGAGCGGCCTATCCTCCGGCTTTGCAGCATTGCTCCCAACGGAAGCGACTGCAAAGCAGATAGACCGTAGCAGAACATTGGTTATTGCCATTGGCTCGGACCCAATAGGCATTGACCCCGCAATGAACCGTGCTGAACCTGTTGGCAGCGAAATTATTATCAATATTTTTGATACACTCGTCGTATCTGTGGCGGACAATACTCCGAATGTTGAAGGCCGATTAGCCCAAAAATGGAACGTCAGCCCTGATGGTCTGCATTACAGATTTACACTGGTTGAAGGTGTGCTTTTTCATGACGGCACGCCAGTCGACGCGCAGGCTGTTCAGTTTTCTATTGAGCGCACTCGTAGATTAAACCCTTTTGCACAAGCAAGCTTTGCCAAAGTTCTACGGATCGAGGTGGTTGACCCTATAACGGTCGATTTTCACCTCTCTTCTCCTGTTCCATTTTTTCTGTCCCTACTTGGGCAACCTCAGGCAGCTATTGTCAGTCCGAAAGCCGTATTGTCACACGGGGAAGATTTTTCGCAATCCCCTGTTGGGAGCGGGGCTTTCCGTTTTGTGCAATACACGCCTGAAGTTGGTCTAATTCTCTCCTGCAATACCGACTACTTTCGTGGTCGGTCTGCATTAGACACACTTGTCTATCGCATTATTACAGATGCCTCTACACGCCATATGGAGCTCGAACGTGGCGAAATTGATATCTGCCAGCAGAATGCGCAGCTTTCTGCGCTTTCCATGTCGGACATACAGTCCTTTTCTCACAACCCCGATATAAAAATTGTTGAAAAAACCAGTCAGATTTTACGTCAACTGGAATTTAACAATATGCGTTCAGAGGGGCCTATATCCGATATTCGGGTACGCAGGGCCATTACACACGCAATAGATTATAATGGGCTGGCCAACCATATACTCGCAGGAACGGTAGAGCGCGCCTATGGTCCACTCCCTACCGTAAACTGGGCCTTCAGCCCCACGGTTCAAGCACTCTCTCCCAATTATGATCCGGCTTATGCACGCATACTTCTGAACGAAGCACAGTGGGCTGCACATAAACGGACCTTATCTCTGATAACGTTTGAAGGGTCTTTCTGGGCTGCCGTGGCAACGTTTATCCAAGCCAACCTTGCTGTCATCGGGATTGATGTCACCATTGAGCAGATGGAGTTTCCCAGCTTACGCGCACGACATGTTGCAGGACAATTCGATCTGGCGCTGGATGGCCGCGAACCATGGTACAATGACCCGGATGCGCATATTACAATTGGCTACCTTTCTACCCTCGCCAATACAGCCATGACATTCCGCATGCCTCCCAACAACAGGCTGGATGCTCTCATTCGTAACGCCCAGAGCGAACCACGGGAAGATGTGCGTAAAAGTCTTTATGCAGCCATTCAGGACCTAATCCTTCAACAGGCACCTGCTGCGTATCTCTTTACAAGCAAAATCATTATTTTTCAGCGCAAGGAAGTCGAAGGGCTTGCCGTTCGAAGCACACCTCCCTTGAATGAATATTGGGGCGTCTCCAAAAGGGAGCCCCTACGATGATCTATTTTTTCCTACGCAGGGTGATGGAAGCTATTCCTGTGCTGGCTCTGGTCTTGTTGGCAGTCTTCAGCCTAACACACCTGATCCCTGGAGATCCTGCTGTCATGCTGCTGGGACCAGATGCCACTAACCTGCAAATTATGACCCTGCGCCATGATCTGCATCTGGATACCCCCCTGTATTTGCAGTTCAGCACTTACATGTTGCAACTGTTACATGGAGACTTGGGCACATCCTTAAGAACTGGCCGCCCGGTTGCTGACTCTCTTAGGCTCTACCTGCCAGCAACAGCAGAACTTGCTGTTGTAGCCTTATTGTTCTCTCTTCTCATAGGCCTACCGCTTGGCATTCTTTCCGCCAGAAAACCAGGAGGAATTATAGATCGTATCTTACAGCTTTATACGCTCTGTGGTGTGTCCGTTCCTGCGTTTCTTCTGGCTTTTGGACTGCAAATTGTCTTTTGCAGTTGGTTGGACTGGTTGCCCGTAGCAGGACGTAGCAGTGCCTTTGCACCGCAAGCGCTCACATCCGGGTTTGCCCTATCTGGCGCTCTATTCCATGGAAACGTCAGCATGTTGGCGGACCTCGGCTCCCATATTGTTCTCCCCGCCCTTGTGCTGGGGACATTTATTGCCGCCACGTTGGCGCGTTTCCTACGCAACACCATGCTTGAAGCCCTTTCTGCCGATTATATTCTAACCGCTCGTGCCAAAGGATTACGTCAGACTCAAATCCTGCTCTCACAGGCGTTCCCCAATGCTGTTGGACCGGCGATCATGGTGCTCGGTGTCCAGTTTGGTGACATGCTCGGAGGTGCCATCCTGACTGAAACGGTTTTTTCATGGCCGGGTGTAGGACGTTACATGTTTGAAGCCATCCGCACCCGGGATTACTCAGCCATTCAGAGCACAACGCTGGTTTTTGCCATTATTTTTATGATCGTCTCATTTGGCACAGATGTGATCACGGCCTTGATCGACCCCCGCTTGCGCAATGGACGGTCCTCATGAGTGCGTTTTATGGACATTTGCTACGCCATGCCAGTGGTCGCATTGGTATAGTGCTTTTAGGAGGCATAATCCTGCTTATTAGCTGCCCTTCTCTAGTCGGGGCGTACTCTCCCGACCAGATCGACTTATTGGCACTTCTACAACCACCCTCCTGGACGCATCCACTCGGCACAGATTTATTTGGACGCGACCTGCTATCACGTATCCTTTACGGTGGGCGGCATACGCTGTTCATCGGGGCTAGCGTTGTTTCCTTAGCTTTTATCTTTGGGGTCGTAATCGGCTCTGTCTCAGGCTTTAAGGGCGGCTGGATAGACAGTATCGCCATGCGCGTTATCGATGCGATCCTCAGCTTTCCTGCCCTTGTGTTGGCAATCGCCCTTTCCGCGGCCATGGGTGCGGGGCTGACGAGTGCCACACTCGCTATTTCCGTTACTTTGACCCCCCAGTTCGCCCGGCTTTCACGCAACCAGGCCAGACGTCTCTCGGGCATGCTCTATGTTGATGCAGCCCGCGCACTTGGCGTGCCTGACCATACCATCATGCTCAGGCATATTCTGCGCAACGGGCTTGTTCCATTGCTTACCCTTGCGCCACTCTCTGTTGGAACGGCAATTTTGCAAGTGGCCAGTCTTGGATTTTTAGGGTTAGGGGCACAACCACCCACGGCAGAATGGGGGGCCGATATTGCCATGAACCTTGATTATGTGCGTGTGGCGCCATGGACTGTTTTTAGCACTGGCATCGCTATTGTGTTGACCGTGCTGGCATTTAATCTTCTGGCTGATGCAACGGGCGCATACTTTAGCCCGAGCCAGCGGATTACAAGCGAGGCTAATCGAGCATGAAAAGCACTGTCCTGCGTATCGCACAGGAAAAAGTCGACTTTTTCCCACCTCATCGTGTAACGGATGATCGTAGTATTCTGACCCTTAAATCTCTGGTGTTTGAACCTCTGTGCACATGGACAGATGGTCATATCACACCGGGGCTTTTCAAAAAATGGGAGACGGAATCCAATGGTCTGATCTGGAATTTTCATATACGCAGCAATGCACTGTTCCACGATGGGTCTCCTTGCACTGCTTCTGATATTGTTGTTTTTTTGACCGAGATCTGCCAATCGGTGGATACCTTTGGCATGAAGTGGTCTTATGCACGCTATTTTAATCAGGTCACTTTTACCGCACCATCTTCCACTTGCCTGCGCGTGGAGACATCACGTCCCATGGGCGACCTGCCAGAAATTTTTAGCGAGTTTTACCTTTCAAAACTGGATCAGTCAGGCCACGCCACCATTGGCACAGGCCCCTTCCATGTTCTGACATTTATACCTGGTGTGCAGGCCTCACTCTCCTCCTGCGCACAGCCTACCAAAACCCTTCACTTTGCTGCACATAAACACCCGGAAGACAGACTAAACCTGCTCCGCACTAGTCAGGTGGATATTGCCTGCCAATTGGATGCGCTCTCTCCCCTCCCAGAGCAAGATCCCTCCTTCAAATGGCTGTCGGCAACCAGTTGTCTCTCCGTCATGGCATACTTGAATTGTAACAAAGGTATTTTTTCACATCCCGAGGCAAGACTAGCCATTAATATGGCAGTCAATAGACAAGCACTCTGCGACCAAGTGTATAATGGGCAAGCAATTCCTGCCTGCACAATTGTCAGCCCTTTCCATTTTGGCTTCAATCAGACGCATATTCCTTACGACCCGGAAAAAGCACGGGCCTTCTTTGCGGAGCTTGGTCAGGATTTTTCGGTAACATTACGCACACCAACATTTATGCCTGAACATGCTTTGCAAATAAGTCTATTTATAAAAAATTCTCTGGAAGCCATTGGCCTGCATGTGAATCTGGATGTTGTAGAAGACCGACCTGACTATGCTCGTCAGATAGGTCGCAAAGAGATAGGGGATATTGCTCTTTTTGATTCCTCCCCCCACAGCACCTTCCGTGTTCTTAACGACAAAATAAGTAGCAGGACGCGTGGAATCTGGTGGCAGGGATACGACAATAGTGCATTGGAAAGCAGTATTACCCGTGCCAATGAATGTCTCTGCTCATCCGAGCGGGCTTTGAACTATGCAAACTGCCTGTCTTCCTTACAAACTGACCCTCCCTGGCTGTATCTTGCGCACCCAAACAGCATTTGTGCCGCACGGCATGACATTGATGGGCTATCCATGAACCATAAAGGTTTGATTTATTTCAAAGAAGGTTCCAAAAAATGAAACTTGAATCGTCTATAACATTTTTTTATTACGATAATATTCATGATGTTGTTCCATTTTATGAGGGTTTGTTGGGATTTGACCTTGTTTTGGACCAAGGACTTGCCCGTATCTACCGCATTGGAAAAGAAAGTTATTTTGGCATTGTGGATGGTAACAAAGGTCACCTCAAACATCAGGCACATAACGCTGTTCTTTTGACCATTCTTACTGATTCAGTAGAAGAGTGGCACAAAAAATTACACAATGCGCATGTACCCAACCTTTCCTCAATTCAGAAAGGTCGGTTTTGTGAGCATTTCTTTTTTGAAGACCCAAAGGGATACGCTCTGGAAATACAACGTTTCCATCAGCCCGAAGTCGCGGCCCTTTTCAAGAAAGACGTTTAATGCTTCAGTTTTTACGCCAACATGCGGTCTCTCTTCTTCAGCACTACGGCATGCGCCCCTTGCTATGGAATACTAATGGCACGGCACAGGCCAATTGGGCTGATGGTTATATCCCGCTTCTGACCACTTACACAAAGGAAGATAGCGAAGCCAAGGGACTACGCAGGATAGCAGCCCCCAAGGCTCCCCGGCCGGCGGTACATTTCTCTGCTTTGGAGATGGTTCAACAAAACCGTTTCTCTCTTTTTTGGGGTGAACGAGGGAGTGGGAAAACCAGTTTTGCGCTTGATCTGGCCCTTAACCTTGCAGGCGAACAGCTCCGACATAATGAGTATAATCTCAAAAATTTCATCCGTCCTATTCCTCGTAACGACCAGAATCTTGTCCAGGTTGAAAGCTGGAACCTACCGCCGACCTGGCCAGTCTATGCGCCTGTGCACCCTCAGGATCACTGGGAGCAATTTTATGCTCGCATTGAACACCTGCTTGAACACGATAATTGCCTCCTGATCGTTGATGGTCTGGAAAATTTTTTCAACCCTGATGAGGTTTTGAATGAGCTCGAGAAACTTTATCTGGAACAAGATGGATTACGTCTTGTCATTTTAGCCAATAGATTTCTTTGCCAAGGGCTCCATGTGCCTTTCACGCTAGCGCAATTCTCCATCATGGAACTCAATGCAGCACAACAACGCGCTTTATCAGCAGACACTCCCGTACAAAAAGGTCAAGAAGCCCGCCCTAATCTGGTTGTTGCAGCAAACGCAGTTGGTAAGCTAGCGGATGGTGAGGCGACCTCACTTGCCGTCGCCGATATCTGGTTAGACAATGCCGCTCCATTGTCGGTCCGCAAGGAATTGCAGGTAGTAATTACCGCATATTGGCAAGGCAATCGTCAGGCACTTGATCAGTTACCACAAACTTTACAAAATTTTTTCCGCTCCGACTTTGCTCAGACGACTCTCTTTCCTGTCATCGCGGCATATGCTCTGTTGGATATGGAAGATGACGCTCGATTGGCAACGCTTGGCTCTGATCTGTCGCTGTGGCGGCGGGCTATCCCCTTTTTAGTAACGCTTTTACAAAAAAGACAGCAAACCATCGTTCCCCTTACTCGCGGTTTATTGAGTATGGACGACCCATCCGCCACAGGTCTGCGCTATGGCGCAAATCTTGTGCTCCAACATTTACAGAATGACCTCTCTATACAACAATTATGCAGATCAGCACTCCTGAATTTCCTACAACATGACGCATCCACCACCCCTACGAAAAATGAGGTAGCGCACATGCTGGCAGCACTGGGTGATCAGAGGAACTTCGATGATCTCATCTGCATTCCTGCAGGGTATGCTACCCTTGGCTCAGACACACATGTCAATTCGTCCCCTGTTCACACAGTATATGTCAAAGCGTTCAAAATTGGTCGTTTTCCCGTCACAAACAGTCAGTATGCGCTTTTTGTGCAGCAAACTGCCCACACTTGGCCTGCATTCAATACCCTGTTGCCAGCACAGGCCAATATACCTGCAGCGGACGTAACCTGGTATGATGCACAAGCCTACTGTGCTTGGCTCACACAGCGTTGGCGCAAAGAAGGGCGTATTTCCGCTTCGGAAGTCGTTCGTCTCCCCACTGAGCCGGAATGGGAATGGGCCGCCCGAGGACCCCAACCAGATTATGCTGGAAAAGTCTGTTATCCTTGGGGTCCACAGTGGCGTTCGGACCTGTGTAACTCGTCTGAACTGGGGCTCAACAAGCCAACATCTGTTGGTTTATCTGCTGTCGGACGCTCCCTTTTCGGTGTTGAAGATATGGCTGGTCAGATATGGGAATGGACCAGTACTCTCTGGGGGAAAGATATGGCACACCCTGACTATACCTATCCTTATTGCAACGACGGCCGCGAAGATCTGAATGCCCCAGCCACTATCCGTCGCGTCTTGCGGGGAGGATGCTTTTCCAGTCCAAGCCTAAAAGCCAACTGTAGTTATAGAGGAAGCTTGGAACCCAACGGTTTCTGGCGAGGAAACGGCTTTAGGATAGCTGTTGCGTAACATTGAGCGCAAACAAGGGTCACACGTTCATCAGGTTTATCAAACAGGTTATCTGACCTCTGGTGATGTCAGAATTTATAATATTATGGAACAGATTATGCTCAAACCGGATACTCAGGCAGAAATGTCACTTGCTGATCAGGCATATATTCACCTCAGGCAGGAAATCATTACCTGTAGGCTGCCACCAGAAAGTGAAGTATCGGAGCATGATCTGGCTAAACGTCTCGGGATGAGCAAAACACCCGTGCATGAAGCCCTGGCCCGGCTGGCCATGGAAGGGTTTGTCGATATTGTTCCTCGTCGAGGTTCACGTATCAAGCCCGTTACAATCAAGGATATCAATGACCTCTTTGTGGTCAGGCTTGCGCTCGAAAGTACGGCTGCATCTCTTGCTGCCATCCATATTACCGATAACCAACTGAATGAACTGGATAGGCTGGCCAAGGCATCCTACACAAAACAGGAAGAAGCCAGCATTGATTACTTTATAGAAGCAAACAAGAAATTTCATATAGCTGTTGCTCGTGCATCAGGAAATCCACGTTTAGCTACGCTCATTACCGCTCTGTTAGAAGAAAGTGCGCGCTTTTTTTATATTGGTGCCCGTCTGCGAGATGTTTCCGACCTGAATATGGAAACAAACCAGGAGCATAACCAAATTGTAAAAATTCTACGGAAGCACAATAGCGCCGCCGCGCATGAAGTCATCTTGAAGCATACAGAAAGCACCCGAGCCGGTTTAATTCATGCCATTATGAATTCTGGCAACATGTCTGTTTCACTTTAAATTACTTGTATAAGGCACATTGCTCATGTCAGACGCTCACCGTGATACGGTCCTCATCACCGCAGTAGCACTCAATACCCTGCTGGTAGAGCATAAACCTGTTTCTGTGCTCGCCGTTCGCTCGGACGACACGTCCTGCCCACGCCCATATGCAACAGCCCCCCGTATTCCCGGTGCCATAGACACAAATATGGCAGAGGACTTTGCCGCACCAAGCCACCCCCTGAATGGCTCGCGCCCCTTGCCTGATCCAAGCCAACTGGAACAGACCGTCAGGCGACTTGGCCTTACACGTAGCGCTCCCATTGTTGTTTACGACCACGATGGCAATCTACAGGCTGCCCGTGCATGGTGGGTACTACGCTGGGCAGGATTTACAAATGTTCGTATGCTTGATGGTGGCTTCAAGGCATGGACGGATCAGGGCTTTTCTATCGCCCATACGCAGCCCATCGCTCCTACGCCCAGTCATGAAAACATACAGATCGGTCAGATGCCCGTCATGGATGCGGATACGGCAGCACAACTTGCTCGGAACGGCATATTACTGGACTCCCGTATAAGGGTCAATTACAGAGGGGGTGCCACACCTGCGAACCTACCGCGCCGTGGCCATATCCCCGGAGCTTACAATCTGCCCGCCTCCGACAATCTGTCAGATAACGGGCACTTTCTCGACATGGAAACTTTGCGCACACGCTATACCTCACTCGGGGTAGATAGCACCCGCCCAGTCGGCGTCTATTGCGGAGCCGGTGTTTCTGCTGCGCATAATGTCGCGGCACTCATGATGCTTGGCATTGCAGCTCCCATGTATCCCGGCTCCTGGTCCGCATGGATATCTGACCCTTCGCGGCCCGTTGCGATAGGCGATATGCCTGGTTGATCTCAACACGATGCATGCAAAGACATAGAATATGAAATTTGATTTTGATACGCCACTAAACCGACGTGGCACCGACAGCAACAAATGGACACGCTACCCGGCAGAGGTCTTGCCTCTATGGGTCGCGGATATGGATTTTCCTGTTGCTCCTGCCATTACAGACGCATTACGCCAGCGCCTCACTCATCCCATATTTGGCTATGCTGCTGCTCAGGACAGTTTGCGACAGACAATTGTAGCAACAATGAAGGCACGGTATGACTGGACCATCACACCAGCCGATATTGTTATGCTTCCTGGCGTAGAGCCCGGTTTCAATATGGCACTAAAAGCCTTTCTCGCACCAGGCGAGCACGTTGCCATTCAAACACCAGCATACCCCCCCATACTCCGCTCCCCCACATACTGGAACCTACTACGCCGCGATATCTGGCTTACCCCCGGAGAAGACGGGTCATGGCCAATGGATGACGCAACATGGAGTGCGCAGTTGAGTGGGTGCAAAGCCTTGCTGCTTTGCAATCCACACAACCCCACCGGAAAGATTTATTCCAGAGCAGAACTTGAGCGGATTGCCCATATCTGCCAACGAGAAGATGCTCTTATCATCTCAGACGAAATTCACTGTGGCCTTGTGTATGATGGCCGCAAGCATGTGCCTATAGCCAGCCTTTCCCCAAAAACAGGTCAACGATGCATTACACTTATGGCAGCCAGTAAGTCTTATAACATTGCCGGACTTAAAACTGCTTTTGCGATCATTACTAATCCAGAACTGCGCGTCCGTTTTGAAAATAGCCGTATGGGCATGGTCGATAGTGTCAATATCTTTGGTCTTATCGCTACGGAAGCAGCCTATGCGCATGGAGAAGAATGGCTGACTGACCTTAAGTCATATTTACAGAAAAATCGCGATTTACTTATCAGTCGCCTCCGTCAGGACGTACCGGAAATAATCGTGCATACTCCACAATCCACCTTTTTAGCCTGGCTCGACTGCTCGCGGCTTGGGCTCCCCTCTCTCCCATATGACTATTTCCTTAGCACAGCAAACATCGCACTCAGCAACGGTGCTGACTTTCATGAAACAGCGACGAAAAATTTTGTCCGTTTGAACTTTGGTTGCTCTCGTTCAACGCTTTTGCAAGCACTGGATCACCTTGTCTCCAGTGTACACGCCCGTTCATGACCTATATTGAACACCACCATCCCGTCTTAAAAGTTTCTGACCTGAATGTAAAAAATCAGGACAGTAGCGTAAAAATCATAGATAGTCTGTCATTGCAGGTTGGCAAAGGAGAAGTCGTTTCCCTTCTCGGGGAGTCCGGTAGCGGAAAAAGCATGACTTCTTTGACCATAATGGGCCTGACACAAGGGATGAATGTAGAAGGATCAATTATTTTAGAAAACATGGAGATCAGTTCTTTTACTGAAAAATCCATGAGCAATATACGCGGATCACGTATTGCCATGATTTTCCAAAATCCGATGTCTTCACTTAACCCGATCAAACCTGTTGGCAAGCAGATATCCGAAGTGTTGCGACGCCACAGGAACATGTCGTCTTCCGAAGCCTATCAACAGACATTGAAACTTTTAGAAGATGTTAAACTTAACAATCCACGGCAATGTTATCAGGCCTATGCCCATGAGCTTTCTGGGGGCATGTGCCAGCGGGTCATGATCGCCATGGCTATAGCATGCAAACCAGCATTACTCATAGCAGATGAGCCAACAACAGCGCTGGATATGACAGTTCAGAAAGAGATAATGACTATGCTGATATCACTCAGCACACAATATGGTATGAGTATTCTTTTTATTACTCATGACCTGCATCTCGCCCAACGTTATTCGCATCGTACATACATTATGTACGCAGGCCAGATTGTTGAAGACGGACCAACCCGCACAGTTTTCAATCATCCGGCACATCCTTACACTGATGCACTTATTTCGTGCATTCCCAACAATCAGACGCCCCGCACGCGGTTTGGAACCATAGCCGGGCAAGTGCCCGATCTGCAGGGACTACCTCCTGGTTGCAATTTTTCTCCACGATGTCCATCTGCCCGGGCAAATTGCTCCACGCATGTCATTCCTCTGACAGAGCAGGAAAGTGGGGGACAGGTACGCTGCATTTATCCTCTGACAGGACAAGCCTGATGTCTCTTTTGCGCTTTCAGAACATCAATAAAAGTTATAGTGACCGTCCCTTGGCTCTGTTTAACCGCGCGCCTGTTCAAGTCCTGCACAACATCAACCTGACACTCCGCCACAAGGAGATCCTTGGAGTTATTGGAGAATCCGGTAGCGGCAAATCGACCCTTGGTCGTCTGGCTGTCAGATTAAGTCAGCCAAGCAGTGGCCAAATTTTCTATGAAAAAAAAGACATTACCAACTTATCCAAAAAATCTTTTCGGCCATATCGCAAAAAAATCCAGATTATTCTGCAAGACCCTCATAACGCTCTCAATCCCTCACTGTCTGTGGGAGCATCCATAGAAGAAGCCTTAACGGCCCAACACAAACACATGAATCGTGCAGAACGCCGCGATCGGGTTGTCTCCCTTCTTCAGCAAACCGGGCTGGACCCTACTGTTGCGAGCAGAAGGCCTCATGAACTGTCTGGCGGACAAAAGCAACGTATCGGCATTGCACGTGCCATTGCAGTTAATCCCACACTGATCGTTGCTGACGAAGTTGTTGCAGCGCTTGATGTTTCCGTGCAAGCTCACATCCTAAACCTGATGCTCGACCTGCGAGATCAGTTCAATATGGCCTATCTTTTTATCTCTCATGATTTAGAAATCGTACAAAAAATATCTGACCGTGTTGCCGTTCTTTATAAAGGAAGAATTGTTGAAACAGGTCACAGCAACGAGCTATTTAACCATCCTCTGCACCCATACACCCAAGCTCTTCTTGCCTCATCGACTGTAGCGCCAACAAACGCTAAACCTGCGTCTCTTCGACTTAACGAAAACACTAAGAACAATTCTCAGGGCTGTATTTTTTATAATCAGTGCACACGCCGTAAAGAAATTTGTAAAGTGAGCGCACCTGACACTATAGAAATTTCCCCTAATCATCACCTTGCATGCTGGATCATATAACCAATAGATTTTCTTTGGCAACGAGAAGAACTCTTTCTGATTATGAAAGGCTTTCTCCATGAGAAAGTAACCACGATTTACGAAAGAATTTGAAAATGTGGCAGTTCCCCCTCTGCGCACAAGAGATCAGAGCAGACTCATTGCGGATTTTTGCGCATCGATCATGTTCAGGACTGCAATATAGGCTTGAGCGTAATGCGTCCCGGATGTGTTTATTGGCATGTCGGGAAACGACATTATCATCTCCATGGCCGCATGTAGTGGCGGCCTGAAATGTGCTTCCAAATGGTCGCTACGTTCCTGATGTACGGTTGATAAATCGGCAACCATCATCCGGAGCAAGTCATACCCATTTTACTGCAATTATTCCTCATCGGGTAAAAGATCTTTCTATTCCAGAAAAGCAAGAATACAGATGCGGTCGGGTGCGAGGGGAATAATTTTTCCAAGCAAAGGATCAACGAACATGAGAGGGTGGCCGAAGGTAAGGCGCGTGTCGCGCTGGCCGTGCGCTCGGACGTCACTCTGGAGCGGCAGATGACGGCAGAGGGTGCCACCTGGCTCGACCGGCAGACCATTGCGCGGGAGCCTCTTGTGAATTGCCCCGGGTTTTGTGGAGACAGAACGACCCGAGAGGTAAGAAGGATTCATGAGCAACAAATCGAAGCGTTTTCCACCTGAGTTTCGTGAACGTGCAGCCCGCATGGTTCTGGAGGAAGAGAAGAACCATCCATCACGCTGGTCCGCAGTGATGATGATAGCGCCAAAGCTGGATATTCATCCAGACACGCTGTCAAAATGGACCCGTCTGCATGAACGTGCCAATGCGCCTGCGGTAAGTGATCTTCCTGATCGGGAGAAGATCAGGCAACTGGAGCGAGAGAACCGCGAATTGCGGCAGGCCAATGAAATCCTGCGCAAGGCGTCGGCATATTTTGCCCAGGCGGAACTCGACCGCATCTTCAAGCCATGACACGCTTCATTGAGGAGCACCGGCAGACATATGGTGTCGGGTCAATCTGCAAGATCCTGCCGATTGCACCATCTGCCTATTATGCAACTGTTGCCAGACAGAAAAATCCGTGTGTGCGCAGCCAGAAAGACAAAGAGCTGTGCGATGACATCCGTAGAGTGTGGAATGATAATTTCTGCGTCTATGGAGCGCGCAAGGTCTGGCATCAGCTCAAACGTGAAGGCCTGGATGTCGCCCGCTGCACGGTAGAGCGGCTGATGCGCCGGATGGGGCTGAAAGGCGTCATTCGTGGCAAGGGGGTCAGAACCACACGCCCCGATCCGGCACGGCCCTGTCCACAGGATCTGGTGCAACGCCAGTTTCATGCACCAGCCCCCAACAGATTCTGGGTTTCGGATTTTACTTACGTTTCCACCTGGCAGGGCTTTGTTTATGTGGCCTTCATCATTGATGTATTCGCACGGGTTATTGTGGGCTGGCGCGTCTCCTCAACGGCCCATACCGACTTCGTGCTGGATGCCCTCGAGCAGGCTCTGTGCCAGAGGCAGCCTGAGGGAAAAGTGACCCACCATTCCGACCGCGGCTGTCAATATGTGTCCATTCGCTACACGCAAAGACTGGCTGAAGCGGGCCTTGTTGCTTCTGTAGGCAGTGTTGGGGATTCCTATGATAACGCCCTGGCGAAGACCATTAACGGGCTTTACAAAACCGAACTCATCTATCGGCAAGGACCATGGAAAAACAGGGACGCTGTTGAGCTGGCAACGCTTAAATGGGTCGACTGGTTCAACAATCGGCGGCTCCTGTCCTCCATTGGAAACATCTCCCCAGCAGAAGCTGAGGCCCGCTTTCATGCACAACAGAAATCACATGCATTAGCCGCTTAAATCAGATAAAAAACGTCTCCACAAAACCCGGGGCAATTCAAGGTCGATCCGACCGGGATAGAGAGAGTCCAATGTTCCGAACGCTTCGGCGACAGCAAGCGGTGCGTGATTGGGCAGCATGATACCACCTGCCCCCACCCGAATGGTTTTCGTCGCTCCCGCAACATACCCAATAGCCACAGCGGTCGCTGCCGAAGCGATACCGGGCATTGCATGATGTTCCGCGAGCCAGAAGCGACGGAACCCTAAACTCTCTGCATGCGCGGCAAGGTCTGCGCTACGATGGAGAGCCTCTGCAGCAGAACTCCCTTCATTGATAAACGCCAGGTCGAGAATTGAAAGCGGAATCATGCAGGCCCCTTCCCTGTTTGCCGAGGTACTATGTGGGGTCGACACCGCGCCATACCAGAGGACTTATCAAAACGTAGAAAATAGCGGAGATACGGCCTCAGATTACATGAGATCTAAAAAAGCTCTCCGTCGCTGGAGACCTAATCGCCAACATAATGCCCTTTTCCCGCCATCTCGCGCATATCCGTGATACCAGTCAGACGCCAGCCATCGCCCGCATCCTGAAACGTCCAGACATGCACATCCTCTGGCAGAACAGGTCCATCCAGAAGGGCTTCGAAAATCCGGGGATCGGAGACCCAGTGTGGCATCTCACGCGGCTTCATCAGAATGGCAACCGTGATCTCGCGCTTTTTATAGCCTATGGACCTGACATCCGTATATTCAAGCACATGATCAGCTTCCAGCGGATAGCACAGCCCGTCCGGTGCCACGATGCCTGGCGGAACAATGCCCTTGCCGGGGCGTCATGGCCGGAGCAATTCCCATCAGCCCGGTCCGTAGTGACGGGTTGGCAAGAAACCAGTCCGCAGACCGCCCTGTTCCAATAAACAGGTCTGCCTTCATCTGGTCATTGCTTTCCGTGAACTGCTGCGGCGGCGCAACAGGCATCCCTCCTGCCATCGTGTCCTGCAACGGGACGAAAGCTAAGGCCGCTTCAGAAGGCGCATGAGTGTGCGTGACGATTGTAACGGGCACACGCCTGACAACACCCGCATCCATTAGCGCCTGCAGAAACGCGCCTGACGCAATACCAGATGGACCACCACCAAAATAGACACCCGTCACACCAGCATCGTAACCCGGGGCAGGAAGTGCCATACGTGGCTGATCAACATTATTCATCATACCCAGCCCGGATACGAAGATCTCGCTTTTTACCCGTTTACACACACGCCTGCTGGCAGTCCCAATAATATTGCCCCTGTCATCTGGCCATGTTCGGACAGACGCAAGAACCTCTTCCGCCGCTCTCCGACTGGACTCATGATGCGGGGTCAGCAATATCCACCCGCCCCCAAGACCTGCCATCATCAATACCGCCCAAACCGGTCTGCGGCACGCAAGGCCGGTCACTCTGCCCACGACGTTTTTTACAGATGCACTGCTCATTGTGTGTAATCAGTGCTGAAAATCGGCATACCCTGTTCGACCTGAAAGACCGTCTCGCGGCGAAGCCTACTGCCGGGGGCCAGAAAATCTGGAGCCCCTACGGTGCGTCGGAAAACTGCCGTATCCATCCACGCCGACACCCTGTCCACACTGAAAACGACAGTTGCTCTGTAGCTCAGATTTCCAGTTCGCGGATCTGTCTGCGGTCGGATATTGGTGACCTCGCGGGGCTGCACCGGAAGACAGGCGGCAGACGCAATGCTCACCATATAAGGAAACACGACAGGAACGGTGTAGCGACCGGACTCGGGAAGAGGTGTGTCATAAACCCTGACAGGAAATGACGCTTTTTCCACCAGAAAACGATCATTCCATTGCAAGCGGTACAGGAAACGCGGGTCATTGCGTTTGACGGTGAAGATAACGACGGGTGCCGTTCGGATTATATTATGGTAAGAGACCGGGTGATAATATGCACCGCTTTCGGTTCTTGCCTGCGGCCCGACCTCACTTGATGCCTGATGAGCCGTCATCGTCAGAGTATGCCGCACAAGCAGCCCACGCTGCTCCAGATCAACCACAAGATCCGGAATATTCCCAGCAGGGCCCGCGTAGAATACAAAAGGATGTGCTGTTGGTTTGGTCAACTCCGTGCGCTCCAGCCAGCCAGTCATCCCCCCACGCAACTGAAAGTTAATGCCAGTGTTGGAACCGAGTTGCAGACACTGGCGCGCACCGTCTGGATAATGCAGGTTTTCTGCCTTGAGCAGTTGCACAGGCAGACTGTGCTCGTGATGCCACCAGAACGCCGAGAGAAGCAGAACACCCGCCACACCAGCACTGCGCCGGGGCGCGTTGCGAACGAGTGCAAGTACCCGTTGCGGGAGATCACCCGAAATCAACCGCGTCATCAGAGATTTCCTACATCGCGACAAAGCTGGAGCAGGCCGGAGAGTTTCGCCGTGACGACACCGCCCAGAGCAATCATGCCTTCAAGAAGCCGGGCCCCATCACTGTCAGCTTTCAGGCCATCCAGCCTCTGGTGCAGAATCAGATGCTCCAGTTCCACAAGACGCGTGACCTCATGCAATCCGGCATAAAGCTCTTCTACTCGCGCCTGAGCATTCTCCCTAAGCGGGAAACTTTCGATCTCCGCCATGGCATCCCCCTTTAAACCCGCGTTATTTCGTGCCAGAGTCGTATAAATGCACGAGGAATCGCAGAAACACAGCAACACCCATGTTACGGTATTTCAACTATACACACAAGCGGTATTTCGCATACGAGTAAACTCCCACGTACCAGGGAGTGCCTATGACCGCATCACGCACACGGAAACGCCGTCTTATGGATGAACAGATCAGACACATGCGCGAAAGAGGCGAACGGCTGCGCCAGGCCGCACAGTCTGTCGGCATTACCCATGCCGCCAAGGCCGCCGGTGTCCCCTACACGACCCTGAGAGATTATATGAACGGCGGGGAGATGAAGCTCACGTCCCTCGCCGCCCTCGCCCGGGTCTGCGGCGCTTCACTGGACTGGATTGCTTATGGCACTGGCAGCACGCCTGACACACCACCAGATAGAACAGGACAGCCTGCTATTCGGGGCGGCAGCCAGGTCGTCATCCCGTGGATCGACAGTCAGGACGAAGGGCTCCGCATTGGCAGAAACTGGCTGGATACCACGATTTCACGGGATAGTGCCGGTTTGCGTCTGGTGAGCGTGAGCGGTGACGCCATGACACCAACCCTGCGAGATGGTGATCTAGCCCTGATCGATACAGGTGCCCGCCAGATTAAAGGGGGTGCGATCTATGCTCTGGATGTCGGTGACGGGATCATGATCCGTCGTCTGGAGAAGCGGCTTGGCGGCGGTATCCGCGCCTTATCCGACCATGACCGTTATCCCCCTCAGGATCTGACACAAAGCGAAGCGGATGAACTCATCGTGCTTGGGGAAGTCGTCTGGGCCGGTGGCCCGCCACGCGCCTAAAAAGCAGAACCGGCGGTTTTTGTCTCTCAATAATTGGTTTTTCGCTTGATGTTGTGCGGTTTTTCGCCCATCGCTCCTGAGTTATACCGCACGTACCCACTTGGGCAGTCTCAGGAGCGCATCATGTCTTTCCTGCCTTATCTTACCATCCCACAGTACACCTGCAACGCGCCGGCCTCCTCACGCTTTTCTGCGCACACGCGCCCACGCATGCTTTTACGGCTGTCGTTCACTGCTTTGGCCATGACAGCGGTCATTCTTACAGCTCAGCCGTCAATCAGCCATGCAACCGACTGGCAGCATATTATCGACCATGCAAAGGGACCTTCCTTCGGCGATGAACTGGGGGCCAAACCAGGAAGGGCTGCAACAGCGGCCGATGCCGCCCTGCTCACCCATACGGACAATCTGAAATTCTCGAACGGGAAATTTTATCCAGGAGACCCAAAAGACAGCCCCTCTCTTGATCAGGCTCCTCGCATTCTCGATGTCAGCTTTGGCCCTTCGCTCCCTCATGCCATAGCTCTGATTGCCCATGCTTCGTATTATGGGGCAACGGATACCTATATCGCCATTGTTGACGCACAGGGGAACTTGCTGTGGGACGACAATGCCGGAAGCATTCAGCTTCTCCCGACCGAATTCAGTGGCGTGCATGATTTTGCCTCGAGCCTGTCTTATCCGGGATCAGTGATCAATCGCTGGGACCCCAAACTCCACAACTGGAAAAAACTGACGTCGGTAGGAACACCTTTTTAATCTTCAGACAAGACGGAGGTCTGTAAACCGGCAGATCGTACTGGTTTACAAGACCTTCGCGCACAAAACTACGAGAAACACAAGAAAGTATAATTTTCTTCGCCTATATAATCATTTATCCGCTTGCTATAGACGCAAATCCGCCCTATATGCTCCTGAGAAATATCGCCCATTCGTGGCGACGAGTCAGGAGCCATACAGGTGCTGCGTTCCCCCACCCTCCCTTCTTATGCAGAAACCCGAGCAGGTCTTGCCCCCATCGCCCCTTTTGGCACCTACCCTATGACACGCCGCCAGCGACTGGCTCGTCTGGTCATGCATGAGCGCCTGCTTGGACGCGAAAGGCTCCGTCGCCTGGCCGTCTCCTGGTTTCAGCAAGGGCCAAACATTGTTGATGGCCTCCTGTTCGGCTATCGAGTGCGGTTTCACCCACGGGATAATCAAACGGATGCAAAAGGTGCCGTTTGTGGCGCGCTTTATAACCGCCGGGAACTTCACTGGCTGCGGCGTATTTTGTCCCCCGACGCCACATTTGTCGATGTGGGCGCCAATATGGGATTTTTCTCGCTCTATGCAGCACAGTGTCAGACACGCCGTATTCTGGCCATCGAGGCTAACCCCACCCTGATACAGCGTTTTCAGGAAACGCTCAGCCTGAATCAACCGCTCCCCATTTGGACAATTTCCTGCGCAGTTGGGGCAACATCAGAAACTGGCACTCTGATGCCGCGCTATCATGATCTAGGCAGCGGTCAGATTGCTCCACTGTCCACAGAGGCCAGTCCATCAGACCATCCTGCGCTTATTCCCATCCGGCCACTCAAAGATATCGTTATCGAGGCCGGTTTCAAGCAGATCACACTTATGAAGCTTGATATCGAAGGCATGGAATATCATGTTCTGGACGCCTTTTTTCGCGAGACATCGCCCAGCCTGTATCCGCAGCATATTATTCTGGAACGCCCAACACAAAAAAGCGCCTGGTCCGGGCTCTCCATGCTGCTGATTAAAAGCGGCCTCTACCGTATTGCCGGGCGCACACGCGCCAACCTGCTGCTCTCACGGAAAAAACCGTCAATGATCGGACAAGTCTCGTCTTTTTAAAAATAAAGCACAAAGAAAAACTGCTGCCTGCGAACAGGCAGCAGCTGTGAGATCAGTCTTTCTTGTCGAGACGATCGAGTGTGTCGCAGGCGCGCTCCAGAGCCTGTGTCATCGTTTCAGCCAGAAGAACCACGCCATCAATGGTGTCTGACGCACCATCGCGCACCTCTCTGAGACCCGCCAGAAGCGGGCCTTTGAGGATCAACAAGACCTCATAAACGTCACGAACCGGGGACGTGCTCTCCAAGAATTGATTTGACATGAGAAAAGTTCTTTCTTCAAAAGGCATTATCCTCAGTAAAGAAAATCCCCTCGCGCACAGTGACACGGGAGCCCCGATGACACACGCACGATGACCTCTTCCTTTTCTGGGGAGAAGGGCAACGACCCTTCGAAAACGCCTCTGCAAAAATCTGAAAAACAGATCTGACACGCGTACATTACCAGCAAAAAAAGCCGGATTGACGGAGCCCTCGCATAAGAGAAATGTGGGCCACCCCATGGAACCAGAAAAAGGGGACGCACGATCAGTGCGCCCCCTTCCCTCTGTACCCTGATGACACCGCCATCAGACGGCATTTAGTCAAAATCCCGAAAGATCCCGCCTTCCATTGCCTGCCATCCCTGCGCTTTGCCCCATGGCTCAGAAACCGGTGGTGGCAGCGTGCGTGTGCAGGATAAGGCGACCAGCATGTTCAGACGCGTCTGGAAGAGCAGTTCCGAGAGCACGACACGCCCTTGCAGCAGGCGGGCTGTGGCACCGCTTTCATACCAGGGCATATCAAGCGTCGGCTGACTATATTCAGCCAGTTCGGCCAGTGTGTAGTCACCCGTCTTGCCCAACTGAAACACCCGCGCGAGGCGATAAAGACAGAGGAGATACGGTGGCATCTCCCACGGCCCACCCAGCATCTGGTGCAGGAACGCCATATTATAGCCGGCAAGGCACAAGGGCTGTGCCTGCCCGCGTGGAAAGACCGCATTGAAGAGACTGTCTTCCACGACAAACGCACTCCCGCCTTTTTCACCGGGCACCTGCTCCAGAACACCCTCGAATGTCGGACTATCGATCTCTGTCGTCCTGTGCCCTGCGCAAAAGATCACGTCTTTCCACGCGAGGGAGACCGGTAACCCCGACCGAAGACGACAGGGTCCACCGGATGTTTCAGGTAGAATATCGATCAGGCGAATGGTGCCCTCCTCCCAGCGTGGGAGCCTTTCTGCTGTTTTGGGATGATTGGTCATGATCAGGCTCCGCGCAGTGCAACATCATCGACGAGATCGACGCACAGGTCTTTCAGCTCTGCGGGATGCGCAAACATGTCGAGCCAGATCAGAACTGGTTCGATTTTTTGAGCCCGATAGAAGGCAAGACGCTGATCAAGCCGAGCCAGCCATGTGCGCTCATCTTTATTGCGGGTTATACGATCAGAACCGCAGCAGCCCACTACTTCTATGTAGCGGGAGACAGCACCTTTACGGAGCGTAAGGTCAGCGCGGAAACGCCCGTCACTAATACAGATGGGTTCGTGCACATCCACATGCATGTTGCGGCGTTTGAGAACGGAGAGCATTTGATAGACAATGCGCTCAGGAAGAGAGTCCAGTTTCGTGCCGTCGGTTGCGACAGACCCGGGTGCAGGCAACTGCGGCCAGCGGCAGCCTGCCATGTGCTGCACCCGTGCCCACTCTTGCGTGCCGCTCTCGCCAATGAATACCAGATTCTGACCAGCGGGCCCCATAAAACGCAACATATGGGAGTTAGGAGGAGCACCCAGAGCAAGAGCCATGTCTCTATAAAGCAGAAGGTCCTCGTCGATCGGATAAAAGATAGAGGACAAAGCAGACGAACTGCCTGCTGTTGTTGAAAGCGTAGCCATGAAAGTTCCAGTAGATAGAGTAACCCGTAAGGAAGCTATGCCGTGAAGGCCTTTTCCTTTTCTGGGGAGGCTGGCACTGCAGCCTCGAACACTCTCCATCTCCTCGACCCGCTACGACTCACACAAAAACAAAATCCACTTTCTTCATAACGCAAGCACGTCACTGCAGACGGCACGCTCAATCAAGCGCCGAAAAAGTCGGGAACGACTTATTTTCATTCTTTTTTCGAGAATTTTATCATTTTCACCAACACTCATGTTTGTGGAAAAATCGTTGTATTTTTTGCTTACAGTAATTGTCGCATTTCCGAGCTTTTCAACGCTCCTTGACGAGCCATAAGGCGGAAAAATTTCACTACAAATCAACAACTTAAATCTGTTCTTTGACTGGCTCCCTGGCTGCCGACAGGCAGGCAGCACGAAGTGTTTTTCGGTGCCCTGCACCAAAAACACGGTATCGTGCCATCTCTCTCTTTTTTGACTTATTTAACATCTTTGTAATGTTATTTATGTCTTTTTCCTGCTCATTCTGGCTTCTGACAAAGCTGTCATTCTCTTTCTTCAAAAATGATCTAATCACACCTTAAAACGTCTCTGTATCCGTTTATTTGAGGTTCTAATGTTGATGAGTGAGCCGTAGAAAATTCTTCTCAGAGGCGTTTTAAGGTCTGTTTTTGCCCTCATGGTTGTGGAGCGGCCTGGTCGAATTTGCCGCTTTTTTCGGGTCTTTTTTGTTAAGAATTTTTCCGAAAAAATGTGGATTCCGTTTTGCCCTCCACTCCGGTTTTGGTCGTGTTTTTGGCCGTTTTTCCTTGGAACAAGGATTTGCCCCTGAAAATTGCGCATGAGGCCCTAAAATCGGGAGGGTTCTAGGGGGGTGTTCCTTGGAACAAGGATTTACCCCTGAAAATTGCGCATGAGGCCCCAAAATCGGGGGGGTTCTTTCTTGAACGGGCGGTTTCAACTAATTTTCGTGACGAGAGACCCCAAAATCGGGAGGGTTCTAGGGGGGTGTTCCTTGGACCAAGGATTTACCCCTGAAAACCGTGCATAATCGTCAATATAAGGGGGTTCTGCTTTATTCCGGCCTGTTCAACTCATTTTCCTGACGGATTGCCCAAAATCGGGGAGAGCCATGCAAGCGACTACGCAAAGGTCTTTGCTGCCGCGGCACAGGAACACGTGATTTCATAAATTTCAGAAAATAGTCTTTCCTTCACGTCATCATGAGGAAGTGACGCTTTGGAACTTCAGCGAACAACAAATTCACTGCCCGAAAAATCTTATTTTTTATGTCGCTCTTGTCTATAATATGTTTGTCTTGCTTTAATTTAGCGTTTTATAAAGCGGTTCCCCACAATGTTTTTTAAGTCTTCGGATCAGGATCTGAACGTAAAACTGCAGTGTTTTCTATTGAATTCTGTTGCGCAGCACGACACTCATTGTTTTCCTGCGGCAGATACAAAAGATCTGCACATCATGTTTCTTGAACAGAAACTCCGTCTCCTAATTCAGACACCACAGATACCAGAATCTAATCGACAATTTCTCGACTTTTTAGATTATTTTGAGATAAAAAATCGTCACGATCTGCATAATCAAGTGCACGACCTGATCGACCCGGACAAGCGTCCACCGTACATACCCTTGACCGAAGCCCCCTCTACAGAAACACAGAAAAAGCAGAGAGCTCAACGTCACGCTCTGATGTCTTATGCTTACGCACACGATATCTGGACTATAATGGATCAGCTTCATCGCGCTTACAGACAGACTGGCCGGGCTTTTCCGCGCTACGATTTCAACAGTTACATCTCATCGCGCAGCGTAATTACCGGCACTCTGCGCGGGACTTTAGGGCGCGTTCTTCATATTGCAGCGAGACAGGCACGTCATCATCCCGAGATTCCGCTTTCGTGGCAACGATGCTTCCATGCTCTGAATGCTACGCAGGGAGCAGATGCACTGCTGATCGAACCACACACGTCTACGGAAACTTCTAAAACAGTAAGAACAAACAAGAAATCTTTCAAAAGCACTCTTAGCCTGTCAGGCTTCAAAGCTCTTAAAGCACGGCATCACGCTATTCTGCCGCTTCTTGCCGCAATCGATGTAATCTGGTGTCACCATTACCTGCCCGCGGAAAGTGCAGGAAACTGGTCGGACACAGGATATGAGTGCTTACGCGATTTCCGGCCGCGACATAGTCTCATGGACACGCCGGCTGATCTGGAAATCGCACGCGCGACGGTGGCTTATGCTTCGTGGTTCCGAAATTGGGGCATTCAAAATGGCTCACAGAAGGCGCGTCACAGACTGCTCGATCCAGTTCTGACACTAGCGCTGGCAACTGATATTGCTCGGTAATCCCCCCATTTTTAGTGGGGCATTGAATGAGAATTCAGGCAGCTGTTTTTAGTTTCTGGGCGGGGGTTAGCCCGCTGTTCCCCATGTTGGGTCTGTCATGGTTATATGTCCAGAGCCATTGTGTTGCGACCTCCTGCACGTCCTGAATGCTTTCAAACAAATACTGCTCCAGCCATTCCTGCCGTACAGTTCTGTTGTAGCGTTCAATATAGGCATTCTGCTGCGGATTACCCGGTTGCGT
>NZ_JACRVS010000029.1:0-24937 GCF_018811985.1 Acetobacter sp. P5B1
TATGCAAGATATACTAACAAACGTCATGACCAAATCAGAAATTCAGTCAGATCCCCTTAACCTAACAACCAAAAAGGCCGTCAGATCAAAAAGATACGCCGTCAGCATATCCCTCTCTTCGTATTCTCTTGTCAAAGACCTAACCGAACCGAGCCAAGCAATCTAGCAGATCCAGAGGAAGCTGCCAACCGTGATCTCGTCCGGTGAAGCGGTTTCTAAGCGATCGACCCCTACCCGTCAACACCATCCGACATAAAAACTTCAAAAAAGCGCGTCTTAATTTTTAGATAACGCCAAAACCCCAGTTTCCCGCCAGTTTTCAACGGGATAGCAGTTTTAGCCTTCTGCCGAATCACCTCTAAACCTTAACGGAATCGTTTTTGAGAGTAGCTCCGCAGGATGAGAACTCCTCATTATAAAGGGGTAACGCCCCTCCTCCTAAAAGGATGCCCGCCTCAAGGCCCTATTTCCCGCCTAATCTCCGCCTTACAAATGCAAAACCCCCGACGTCTGCGACGCCGGGGGTTTTGAAGCACACTGACACAGCGAGCTCTTAGCTGTGCTGTGTCGCCTTAGGTGTGGTTTTGCTGGCCTCAGGATAAGTCGTCTCCCAACCACCGCCCAGTGCATTATAAAGACGCACCAGATTATCCGAGATGACCGCCGTGCTATCTGCCAGCTGCGTCTGGGACGACAACAGGCGACGCTCTGTGTCCAGCACCTGCAGGAAGCTCTGCATCCCGTGGCGATACTGATCCTGCGCCAGCTGCCAGGACCGCTGGTCCGCCGCCACCTGAGCCTTGAGACTGAGGTTCCGCTTCTGCTCGGCCTCATAGGCTGTCAGAGCGTTATCCACCTCGCTCCACGCCTTGAGCACCGTCTTCCGATACCGGAGCGCTGCTGTTTTCTGAGACGCCTTCTTCATTTCAAGCTGACCGGTCAGACGGCCCCCCTGAAAGATCGGCAGAGAAATGGAGGGACCGACATTCCATGTCCGCGCACTCCAGAACCCGAGGTCCCGGAAAGAGAAGGACTGGAAGCCAAACCCGGCATCAATAGTGACTTTAGGATAGAAGTCCGCTTCAGCCTGACCGACTTCCGCCGTCGCAGCATGCAGTTCAGCATCAGCTTCCCGAATATCCGGGCGTCTGCGCGCCAGTTCAGACGGCAGCCCCACAGGCACAGCTGCGGGAACCAGAGGAATGGAAGCCGTCTGCGTCAGTTCCGCATTCAAACCACCCGGAGGCGCACCCATCAGCAGATTGATGGCGTTAATCTGCATGGCAATCCGCTGCTCAAACTGCGGAATGCTGGAATTAGTGCTTTCTACCTGTGAACGGGCGCTTTCTACATCCAGTTCACTCACCAGTCCGCTCTTATAGCGGGCGCTACTGAGATTGAGCATCTGCGTGGCGGCATCACGGTTGGCGATGGTGATCCGTAGCTGTTCCTGAAGACCGCGCAGCTCCATATAGTCCCGCGCTAGTTCAGCCTGACGGGCGATCAGGATACCGCGACGTTCTTCCATGGAGGCCGTCAGATAAGCCTTGGCCGCTTCATACTGCCGACGGACACGGCCCCACAGATCGACTTCCCAGCTCGCCTGAAGGCCATCCTGCCACTGGTTGAGCAAAGGAATGGAGACATTGGCAGACTGGGAGGACAGAAGAGCGCCCATTCCTTCCGGCGCATTCTGACCAATCCGCTCTACAATGCGGCTGAGCTGTTTACTGCTATACTGCGCACGCTTGTAGGAGCCAGATGCGGCAAGATCAGGGAATCGCTCGGCTCCGGCAATCAGCAACTGCCCGCGGCTAACTGCGAGCTGTTCCGTCGCCTGCAGGACATCAAGGTTTTCTGAGGCCAGGCGTTTTTCAAGAGACGTCAGTTCCGGGTCCTGAAACACGGACCACCATTCCGGGTCAGGCGCCTGTGTGCTAGGCACACTCAGAACACGGGAAGCCCCTTCCAGTTTGGCATGCTGCCATTCTGCCGGGGTCCATGTGGCTGGCTTTTTGTAATCCGGGCCTACCATGCACCCACCCAGCGCTAAAGCCAGAACTATGGTGCCTGCCCCCGACACATACCGTTTCGCCACCTGATCGCTCCTAACGAAAGTCCGTATTCTTACTACCCGGTTCTTGCACTGACCGACCGGTTCGGTCAGCATGCCAAACTATCGTTTTTCAATGTTGCGTCAATCATCATACTTGGGAATAACACCACACAATGTCTGTCTCCCCTTCTAAGCCCGTGATGGTGACCCACCTCTGCACCGGGGAATCTGAGGCCAAGCGCCAGCAGATTCTGACCGGAGCAAAAGCTGTTTTTGCCGCACATGGCTTTGAAGGCGCCAGTATGTCCGCCATTGCGCGTGAGGCAGGCGTTTCCAAGGGCACGCTGTATAATTACTTTGCCAACAAGTGCGACCTGTTTGCCGCCTTTGTGGAAAAGAACTGCCGGGAAAAACTCGAGGTGCTGGCCCCGGTGCAGAAATTAAGCCTGTCTCCGGAAAAGACGCTGACGGCTCTGGCCCGGGAGATTATCCGGCTGATCATCTCACCTGAAAGTCTGATGCTCTACCGGATTATTGTCTCCGAAGCGCCGCATTTCCCGCATCTGGCCACAACCTTTTGGCAGAGTGGCCCCAAAAGGGCGATTGAAACCCTGTCTGGCTGGATTGAAGGACAGGTAGCGCAGGGCACACTGAACGTGGATGACCCTGTTTTTGCAGCAGAGCAGTTTTTCTCACTCTGCCAGACGCGCATTGCGCACCGAAAGCGCTTCAATATGCCGTTTGATAATGAGGCTGAAGACGAAGAAAAGGTGATTCACGCTGCCGTTCGCATGTTTCTGGCGGCCTATGGCGTCAAGCCTTCTGAAGCCTCCGCCGCAGACTGAGCCTCTCAACACATTCCAAAAAAACAAAAAGCCTGTGTGCTCTGAGTAAGAGCGCACAGGCTTTAAGCTGTAACGACCCGCAAATCCGGGCCGCAGAAGTAATCGTTTAGTTCAGCGCCTCGGTCAGAGCGGGCACGATCTCGAACAGATCCCCCACAATGCCGTAATCGGCGACTTGGAAGATCGGAGCTTCCGGATCCTTGTTGACGGCCACAATCACGCGGCTGTCTTTCATACCGGCCAGATGCTGGATCGCGCCGGAAATACCGAACGCCAGATAGAGCTCCGGAGCCACGATCTTCCCGGTCTGCCCGACCTGGAATTCGTTCGGCACAAAGCCCGAATCCACAGCCGCACGGGATGCGCCGATAGCAGCACCCAGCTTGTCAGCCAGCGGTTCCAGAACGTGGAATTTTTCTTCGCTCTGAAGGCCACGGCCACCGGAGACAACCACGCGGGCGGATTCCAGTTCCGGACGCTCGGAATCGGACAGGTGAACTGCCACGAATTCCGAAACATTCGGGTTGGTTGCAGGCGCAACCGTTTCAATCGGAGCGGCCCCGCCTTCTGCCGGAGCGGCATCAAACGCGGAGCCACGCACCGTCAGAACCTTTTTGGCATCGGACGAACGCACAGTAGCCAGCGCATTACCTGCATAGATCGGGCGCACGAAAGTTTCGGCGTCCACAATGCTGACCACTTCCGGGATCGGCTGCACATCCAGCAGAGCAGCAGCGCGCGGCAGCACGTTTTTGCCCACAGCGCTGGCCGCGGCAACAATCTGGTCATACCCGCCAGCAAGCGAGACAATCAGAGCAGCCAGCGGCTCAGCCAGTTCATGCGCATACTGTGCATCGGCAGCATGCAGAACCTTGGAAACACCCGGAATAGCGGCTGCGGCCTGTGCCACGGCGGCATCACCCGCCACCAGCACATGCACGTCACCCAGCTGAGAGGCAGCGGTTACAGCAGAAAGGGCAGACTTTCTGATCCGGCCCTCTTCATGATCGAGAAGAACAAGAGCGGTCATGATCAGATCACCTTTGCTTCGTTACGCAGTTTTTCAACCAGCTCACCCACGGAACCAACCTTCACACCAGCCTGACGCTGCTGCGGTTCCGCTACGGACACCACCGTGAGGCGGCGGGTCATGTCTACGCCGAGGTCTTCAGCCTTCAGCGTTTCCGTCGGCTTTTTGCGGGCCTTCATGATGTTGGGCAGAGAGGCATAGCGCGGTTCGTTCAGACGCAGATCCGCCGTCACAACAGCCGGCAGTGCCAGAGAGACATCTTCCGTGCCGCCATCGATTTCACGGCTGACCTTCACGCGGCCATCCGCAACTTCAACCTTACCGGCAAACGTGCCCTGACCCCAGCCGAGCAGACCAGCCAGCATCTGGCCGGTTGCGTTCATGTCATCATCAATGGCCTGCTTGCCAAGAATGAACAGACCCGGCTGTTCTTTCTCGTTAATCGCCTTCAGCACCTTGGCAACAGCCAGAGGTTCCGGGCTTTCTTCAGACAGAACCAGAATGGCGCGGTCTGCGCCCATGGCCATGGCGGTCCGCAGCGTGTCCTGTGCCTGCTGCACCCCGATGGAGACAACGACAACTTCAGACGCAACGCCTTTTTCCTTGAGACGCACTGCTTCTTCTACAGCAATCTCATCAAAGGGGTTCATCGACATCTTGACGCCAGTGGTTTCAACACCGCTGCCGTCCGCCTTAACACGCGGTTTGATGTTGTAATCAACAACCCGCTTTACAGGTACTACAATCTTCATGGCTTCTTTCGCTTGCAGACGCAGGATCGTTCAAACGTTGCTTACCGTACTTTGCAACAAAATCACATACCAGCAGGATAATTAGGACCACCACCGCCTTCGGGCACAGTCCAGTCAATATTCTGGGTTGGATCCTTGATGTCACAGGTTTTGCAATGCACGCAGTTCTGCGCGTTAATTTGCAGAGCCGGCGCTGTGGCTTCATCCACCACTTCATACACGCCAGCCGGGCAATAACGGGCTTCCGGTGCACGGAACACATCCCAGTTAACCGTTTTCCACAGGGACGGATTGCGCAGGCGCAGATGCACTGGCTGATCTTCCTCATGGTTGGTGGCGGACAGGAAGACGGAAGACAGGCGGTCAAACGTCAGCGTGCCATCCGGTTTGGGATAGTTCGGCTTTTCACACAGATTTGCTGCTTTCAGGGTCTCGTTGTCCTGATGCTTGAAATGCAGCGTCCACGGCGCACGGCCACGCAGAAGCATGGCGTCCAGCGCGGCATAAACTGCTCCACCCTTCATGCCGAAATGTGCAAAAGCCGGACGGACATTGCGGGCTGTGCGCAGTTCTTCCCACAGCCAGCTGTCTTTAACACGCTGCGTGTAAGAGCCGGGCTCAACCCGATCCGTCTGCATGGCCTCAACAACAGCGTCCGCTGCCAGCATGCCGGACTTCATGGCCGTATGCGTACCCTTAATTTTGGGCATGTTCAGGAAGCCTGCGGAATCACCAATCAGTGCACCGCCGGGGAAGGTCAGACGTGGGATAGCCTGCAAGCCACCTTCGGAAAGGGCACGAGCGCCGTAGCTGACGCGACGGCCGCCTTCCAGATGCTTGCGGAACGCCGGGTGCAGTTTAAGGCGCTGCATTTCGTCGAACGGAGAAAGCCACGTGTTGGGATAGTCCAGCCCGACCACAAAGCCGTAGGACACCAGATTTTCACCAAAGTGGTAGAGCCATGCACCGCCATAGGTGTTGTCATCCAGCGGCCAGCCAAAGCTGTGCTGAACCAGACCGGGGCGATGGTTTTCCGCCGGAATTTCCCAGACTTCCTTGATCCCCAAGCCGTAGGTCTGCGGGTCCACGCCCTTGCGCAGGTCGTAATGCGCCATGACCTGCTTGGTCAGGGAACCACGGCAACCTTCTGCAAACAGCGTATAGCGCCCGCGCAGCTCCATGCCCGGCTGGTAATTGGGGCCTTCTGCACCGTCTTTGGTGATACCCATGTCCCCGGTGGCCACACCAACCACGCGGTTATTTTCAATCAGGACTTCAGCGCCAGCAAAGCCGGGGTAGATTTCCACACCCAGCTCTTCGGCCTGCGTAGCCAGCCAGCGGCAGACTTCACCCAGACTAACAATATAATTGCCGTGATTGGCCATGTGCGGCATCAGCCGGTCCAGCATGGGCACGCGCAGGCTGCGGGTTTCGGTCAGATAGAGCATCTCTTCTGACGTCACCGGTGTGTTCAGCGGTGCACTACGGTCCTGCCAGTCCGGCAGAAGCTCAGCCAGAGCCCGTGGCTCAATGACTGCGCCGGAGACGATATGCGCTCCGATTTCGCTGCCTTTTTCAATCAGACAGACGCTTGTTTCCGGTGAAAGCTGGCGCAGGCGAATAGCCGCAGCCAACCCGGCCGGTCCGCCACCAACGATGACGACATCAAACTCCATCGACTCACGCACAGATTCACTCATTCCCGTTCACAGCCCCCGTTGAGATCTCGGCGAGGCCTTCCTAAAGCCGATTTAACGCGGAATTGCAAAAAAACAGCCGTAGCAGACCCCGGATTCTGCCTGAAAACCCGTGTCTGAAGCCTTATTTTCAGTTCTGTTTCAGGCAGAAGCCGCTGGCACACGCGGTCCAAAGGCCAGCTCATGCACGGCACGCCATGCTGGGTCGACAAAATTGACGATCAGCGTACGGCGTGTGCCCTCGATAGGCCGCTTAACAAAGCCATGCCATGTTTTGTCAGACGGAATGAACAGCACACCGGAATTGAACGCGCCAGACGCCCGCGTGACGGACTTGCCGTCCGGCGACATGAGGTCCGTGCCCCATGCATGCTCTTTATCGTTTGTGGACAGCGAGATCAGCAGTGTGAGTCTTTTCGCACCAATATCAGTGTGTGGTTCCAGCCAGAAGCCATCCGTGTCCAGACACAACTCCAGCCGCAAGGCGGAGTCTTCCAATTCTGCGCCACAGACGTCCTTGAACACTTTGCGCGCGGCCTCGCTGTCCAGCAGGTGCGCCATCCGGTCCAGCCGCGCGTCCTGCGCACGGGTTGCGGGGTCCACAAACACGCGGAACTTGTTACGGGTCTCACGGCGGCCGCCGACATCACCGGCCCGCGCATCGTCACCCGGTTCCCATTCCAGCAAGGCATCGCAGGCGTCTGGTTCCAGAACGGACTCCAGCATCCAGTGCGTAAACGGGACCTGTGCAGGCTGCATGGTAGCCAGCTTTTCTGTCAAAGCGGGGGCGTCAGAACGCATCTGTTCTGTCCTTCAGCTGTGATGCGGGTTCCTGCCCTTAAGAAGAATACCGTTCTTTTTTATGGCATCCGGGCGGGGAAAGTTTTCTCTCCATGCGCCAAAACACGCGCACGATCAACTGATGCCTCAACGGGCAAAGCCCGTGAAGGTTCAGAGTGCCGTGGCAAAACGGGGTTGAGGCGCACTCCCCGGCATGACGGAAGAAAGGGTCTGGCGGCGCGTATCAAACACGGCAGCCACATTCCGCAGGAAAGGCCGTCCTGCTTCCGTCACCCGCACGCAACTGCCGTCTATCTGCACGAATCCGTCCTGCACGAATGGCTTGAGGGCGGCAGATTCTACCGAAAAATCATACGCAGCGGCAGGACCCGCCTGAAGGTCCACCTGCATGGTACACATCAGCTCTTCAATCAGATAACCACGCAGTTTGTCTTCTGCCGTGCGAGCCACGCCACGCGCAACCGGCAGGCCATCCTGATCCGCGAGAGCGCGGACATACGGCGCAACAGCTGTGATGTTCTGGGTGTAGCCGTCCGGCAACATGGAAATAGCAGACGCGCCCATTCCCAGCAGCACGGTAGACGAATCGGTCGTATAACCCTGAAAATTCCGGTGGAGCGCCCCCGCCTGTGCGGCCTGAACCAGCGTATCGTCCGGCAGGGCGTAATGGTCGAGCCCGATGGGCACGTACCCTTCCGCACACAAAACCTCTTCAATACGGGCGCGCTGACGCAGGCGCTCGACGGGCGGCGGCAGGGCCTCTTCGGGGATCAGACGCTGGCGCTTCTGCTTCCACGGCACATGCGCATAGCCAAATACTGCCAGACGGCTGGGCCGGAGAGACGCGATTTTACGCGCCGTGGCGGCAACACTCTCTTCCGTCTGATACGGCAGGCCATAAATCAGATCGACATTTACACCGGACACACCGGCGGCACGCACAGCGTTGATACAGTCTTCCGTCTGGGCAAAGGACTGATGACGGCCAGAGGCCTCCTGCACCTTTTCTTCCAGATCCTGCACACCAAGGCTGATGCGCGTAAAACCAAGATCACCCAGCAGTTGCGGGTACCCTGCGGGCACATGCCGGGGGTCAAGCTCCATCGCCAGTTCGGCGCCCGGCTCAATCCGGAAAAACTGACGCACACTGCGCAGCACCTGCCGAAGCGAGGCCGCAGGCAGCGTGGAAGGAGTCCCGCCCCCAAACTGAAGATGTTTGACGGGCCGCTGCGGACCCACCAGCGCCACAACACGGCGCAGTTCCTCGCGCAGCAGATCTCCGTAAGCCATACGCCCGTCTTCATGGCGCATGACGGATGTATTGCACCCGCAGAAGCGGCACAGTTCATCACAGAACGGAACATGAAAATAAAGAGACACCGGCTCATCCGCCGGGAGGGCGCGCAGCCATTGTTCGGCCAGCGCAGGCCCGACCGCATCCGTAAAGCTGGCTGCGGTCGGGTAGCTGGTGTAGCGCGGCAGGTTTCCGCCGTAACGGAGAACCAGATCAGATAAGGATACCGCGCTCATACCATTAGAACCGGTAAGCGATACCAGCGGAGACCACGGTCGGGTCCAGAGATTCGTGCGCACGAACGCGCAGCGTTTCTGCCGGATTCTGAACCCATGCATGCATACGGACAAACATCTGCTTGACGTCTGCGTTGAAGAACCAGTTGCCAACCAGCTGATAGTCAAAGCCAGCGTTGACAGACGGGCCACCGGTGAAGCCGGAGTTCAGCTTGGTCAGACCCAGCGGGCTGCCAGCATTGCCCTTCATGTTATGGAACCACATTGCCGTAACACCCACACCCACATACGGGTTGAAGCGCTTATGCGGACGGAAGTGCCATGCGAAGGTCAGCGTCGGCGGCAGCACCCAGGCACTCCCGACGTCCAGCTTGCGCGGGCCACCCAGAGACGGAACATCGCTCCCCAGCGCAGCCACTTCGTGACGGGTGCTGGTGGCAATCAGGTCAACAGAGATATTGTCCGTCAGGAAGTATTCCAGCGTCAGTTCAGGCATTGCCTGGTTGGTGGTGGACAGGTGCGTGTTGCGCAGGGGAATGGTCGCACCACCGGCATGCAGAGCCACGTTGCTGTCACGGTCCTGCGGCAGAACGCCCACACCGGACAGGCGGATCATGAAGTCACCTTTACCCAGACCGATCTTGGTGCTGGCACAGGTTTCAAAAATTCCGCAATGGCCGCTACCCGGACGCGGAGCAGCCGGAATTTTGCTCATAACCGGAGCATTCACATAGGTTGCGTTCGGGGATGCCGGAGCAGCAACCTGTGCCTGAGCCGCGGCCGTGCCGGAAACCGCAGCCACACCCGCCGCAAGGGCTGTAAATAAGGAACGAAGCTTGACCATACCTGTTACTCTTCCAACTGCGCTGTAAGTTTATGAGTGGGGAGAAATCACGCGCAGAGGCCGGTCACCATGATTTAGATCAAACCCACATCATGATGGGGCGAAGAGTGTGTTATTTAAACCACAGCGCACAACACAACTCTGATATTCGTTTAAAACATCCTTGCGAGTAGAGATTTTGGAGAGCTGTCGTTGATTTATATCAACAATAACCTAATATTTACGATAGATTTCCCTGACACAGGCTTTTCCGGATAATCCTCGCATCCGCAAGAGTCGGCTTTGCCGGACCCATACCTTCATGCCGCCTGCTCCCCATTCACGGACACAGTCCATACCGCTCAGGCGCAGGTTTACGCCTGAAGCCCGGACTGATCTTCATCGTTGTCTTGTCTGTGAAATTCGCGAACACAGCGTGTGCAACGGCATTGATGACACTGAGTTGGCCATCCTCGCACAAGCCTCAAAACGACTGACACTGCCACCCGGCACAGCCATGATTGAAGAAGGCACACCCGCACTGTCCTTCTTCAACGTGACATCCGGCACGGTCAAACTGTTCAAATCCCTTCCGGATGGCCGCCGCCAGATTACCGGTTTTGCAGATGTCGGGCACTTTCTCGGCCTGACCACAGCCAAGACCTATTCCTTTGGCGCGGAAACGGTGGATACCGTGCAGGTCTGCCGTTTTCTGCGCCCTCAGCTGGAAACATTGCTGACCGATTATCCCCAGTTTGAACGCCGGCTGCTGGATGAAGTGACGGACGAACTGGCGGAAGCGCAGGAACAAATGCTGCTGCTGGGCCGCAAGACGGCGCGCGAGCGCGTTGCCAGTTTCCTCTTAAACCGCATGATGCCACCAGCCCCCTCCGGGCAGGGCAAAACCGAAGGCCGTCTGGTCTCTCTCCCCATGACACGGGTCGATATTGCGGATTATCTGGGTCTGACCATTGAAACGGTGAGCCGCACGATCAGCGCCCTCCGGCGTGAGCAGACCATTACCGGCACCGATAATCACGGGATCCGGGTGCTGTCCGTCACGCGCCTGCGGGACCTCGCCTCAGGGCAGGATAGTCGCTAACCCTTTATCCGGATGCCAGGACGGCGTGCGCGGCGCGTCCGGCTCCTTGCTGTTCCACCAGCCCCCACCCAGAGCCTGAAACAGCGCAACTGTATCTGACAATCTATCCGCTCTGGCCTGTGCCAGAGCCAGCTGAGCCTGAAGCTGGGTCTGCTGCGCCTGAAGCATAGAAACCTCACTCACATCGCCAAGCCGATACTGCGCCTGTGCAATATGCCAACTCTCTGCAGCTGCGGTAGCGGCGGAAGCATTGGCACCCAGGGCCGTGGCATCGGAACGTATCGCGGTGAGCGTATCCGCAACATCCTGCAAAGCCGCAATAATGGTTGTGCGATAATCGGCTGCCGCCTGATCATACTGCGCGCGGGCCGCATGTTCCTGATGCCGCAACAGACCGCCATCAAACAGCGGCTGGGTAATCATGGCAGCGATTTCCCACTGCCCAAACCCCGGTGAGGCCATCTGCGCGATGGACGCCGCAGCAAAACCCGGCGTTGCCCCAAGCTGCACATTGGGCAGGCGGTTTGCGACTGCGACGCCAACCTGCGCACAGGCGGCGTGCCAGTTGGCCTGCGCTGTGCGGATATCCGGGCGCTGCTCAATCAGGCGAGCAGGCAGGCTGACCGGCAAGTCAACCGGCAGGCTCAGACTCTCCAGCGTAAAGCTCGGCTCCGGCGCATCCGGCGCATCCCCCACCAGAGCCGCAATAAGGTGCTTTTGCTGCTCCAGCTGCTTTTGCAACGGGGCCAGAGTGGCTTCGTTTTGCGCCAGAGAGGCGCGCTGCATGGCCACATCATTGCGGGAAAACTGCCCGACCTGCTCCTGCCGTTCTGCCGAGGCCAGCAAGGTGCGCTGCAACGCCACCAGAGACTGGGTAGCCTCCAGCTGCGCATTGAGCGCTGCGTAATCAATCGCCGCCTGCACAACGGAAGAGGTCAGCGTCAGATAAACCGCTTCCAGCTGGTCACGCTGGGCATCGCGCAAGGCTTTTGCGGCTTCCACCCCACGGCGCACACCGCCCCACAAATCCGGCACATAGGAAATATTCAGCTGCGCCGTGTGCACGGTGTAAAGCCATGCGTTGCTGTTGGGCACAGGCGAATATGTGCGGGAGGTCTTGTTCCGTGTCGGGTTGAAGCTCCCCGAAATGGACGGATACAGCGCGCTCTGCTGGGCCAGACGGTTTTCATTGGCCGCAGCCAACGCGTCCCGCGCGGATTCCAGAGACGGATTCTGGTCCAGGGCACGCCGCACCAGCCTGTCCAGATCCGGCGAATGGAACAACGCCCACCATTGCGGCGGAATATCCTGCCCCGGATGGAAAACCTGCACCACGCTCTGCGGGCCAGCAGCAGCGGCTTCGGCTGAGCCAGCCACAGGCTGCGTGCTGCTGCCCTTCCCCGCCTGCCCATATTCGGTGGGAGCGGGTGGCGCAGGTTTTTTAAAGTCTGGTCCTACGGCGCACCCACTCAAAGCCAGAGCTGTAGCTGCCCAGAGTATCAGTTTATTTGGCATCATCGCGCAGGCTCCCGTGCGGCTGCCCGGCGCTCACACCACGCTTCCAGCTCGTAATAGAATGTCGGCAGGATAAACAACGTCAGAATCGTCGCGATCCCCAGACCGCCGACCACCACGGTCGCCAGACCCCGCTGCACGTCCGTGCCAATGCCGGTTGCCATGGCGGCAGGCAGCATGCCCATGCTGGCGACGGTGGCCGTCATCAGCACAGGGCGGAAGCGTTCACCCGCCCCTTCCAGCACGGCGTCATACAAGGGCACACCCTGGGACCGATGCCGGTTGATGTTGGAAATCATGATGATCCCGTTCTGCACCGCCACGCCGAACAGCGCGATAAAGCCAACAGCTGTCGCCACGTTCAGGGTTTCACCCCGAACCTGTAGCGCGACCAGACCACCCAGCAGAGCCAGCGGCACCACAGCCAGAATCAGCACAGCCTGCCGCAGAACCCGGAACTCCGCAAAGAGCAGAACCAACATGACGATCAGCATGATACCCAGCGCCACACTCAGGCGCGCCTGTGCGCGTTGCTGCTGCTCAAACGCACCCGCCCATTGCAGACGATACAGACTGGTGTCGAAATGCACCTGTGCGGCAATTTTCTTCTGCGCTTCCGCCATATAGTCGGACAGAGGCCGCTTGCCGTTATCCACGCGCAGGGTGATCTGTCGCTCCGTCATTTCATGCGAGATTGTGCCTTCACCGGTTTTCAGGCTGATCTGGGCAACCATTTCCAGCGGGATCTGCGCACCATTGGCCGCCGTCAGCGGGAGATGCGCCAGAGAGCGCAAGTTGCTGACTGTGGCCGGAGGCACGCGCACCGTCATATTGTAGGTGCGGTCGGCAATATAGATTTGAGAGACCGGGCCATCGCCAATCGCATTGCCCACCACGGCCATGATGTCGGCAACAGAAATACCATAACGGGCGGCAGCAGGCCGGTCCGCCACAATGTTGAGTTCCGGAATTTCGGGCTCCTGAAAGACGGACGCTTCGGTCGTGCCCTTCACGGTTTTCAGAACATCAACAATCTGGTTGCCAATCCGCCGGATTTCCCGTGCATCATTGCCATAAACGCGCAGAACCAGCGCAGAATGCGCGCCGCCGACCTGATCGTTCATCCCATCGGCAATCGGCTGACTGATGCCAAAATCGATACCCGGAATCTTCGCCAGACGTTCATGCAATTTGGCGACAAACTGAGCCTTTGTCTCGCCATGCGGCCAGGTGTTATACGGCTTGAGGCCCACCGGCACTTCGATGTGTGACGGCGTCCAGGGGTCCGTGCCGGAATCATTCCGGCCCAGCTGGGTTACGGCGTAAGAGGTTTCTGGGAACGTATAGATGGCATGGCGCACTTCATCCGCCATGGCTCCGGCTTTTTCCAGTGAGAGGCCGGAGGGCAGCTGAACCTGAAGCCACAACGCACCTTCATCCATTTCCGGCAGAAATTCGCGTCCGGTATTCATGCCCAGCACGACCACCAGCACAAAGGCAATCACTGCGCCGATATAGGCCAGCAACGGGCGGCGCATGGCGTGGGCCAGACCGTCATGGTACAGATGATGCAGCTTTTCCAGCGGCTTGTTATGGAAAATCTTGTGCGGCTTGCGCATGGCCAGAAAAGCCAGCGAAGGCGTGAGCACAATGGCGCTGAGCAGCGCACCCAGCAGGGCAAAACTGACGGTAAAGGCCATGGGCCGGAACAGCCGCCCCTCCGCGCCTTCAAACGCAAAGAGCGGGCTATAGGCGACAATAATCACCAGCGTGGAAAATACGATCGCGCGGCCGACATGTTTTGTCAGCCCTTCCACATCATCCAGAGACATGGTGCGGCCCGGTTCTGCTTCCCGCAGACGCAGGATGGATTCCGTCACCACAATCGCGCCGTCCACAATCACCCCGAAGTCAATCGCACCGAGGGAGAACAGGTTGGCGGGCATGCCGAGCAGGCTCATGATGAGAAAGACCGTCGCCAGCGCCAGCGGAATGGTTACTGCTGCCACCAGCGCACTCCGCGGACTGCCAAGGAAGAGAATGAGGATGACAAAAACCAGCCCCACCCCTTCCAGAACGGTATGCGTCACTTTCTCCGTGGTGGCATTCACCAGAACGTCGCGGTCGATATAGGGCACAATCCGCACACCCTGCGGCTCCAGCTGCTTTTGCAACTCCGCCACACGGGCATGCAGCAGATTCAGCACCTTCGAGGCGTTCTCGCCCGAGACCATGCTGACAATGCCCTCAATGGTATCCGGGTTTCCGTTTTTCCCCAGAATCCCTTCCCGCACCTGATGTCCAAGCTGCATCCGGCCCAGTTCCCGCAGGAAAACCGGGGTGCCGTCATGCTGGGTCACGGGGATATCGCCCATTTCCTTCAGCGAATGGATCATGCCCATGCCGCGGACAATGTAGGACTGCTCGCCCCGCGCCACACGGCCACCGCCGGCGTTGATGCTGCTGCTGGTAATAGCCGTCAGAACATCATTCACCCCCACGTGGAAGCGGGAGAGAGCGGCCGGATCCAGAAGCAACTGATATTCCCGCGTGAAGCCGCCAAAATTGTTAATGGCCGCAACACCCTGCACTTTTGTCAGGGCAGGCACCACAATCCAGCGCTGAATTTCAGACAGCTGCATCAGATTCTGGCTGTCTGATTCCAGCGTGTAGCGGTAAATTTCACCCGATGGGCTGGTGACAGGCCCGAGGCTGGCCGTCACCCCCGGCGGCAGCGTGACCTGCGCCAGCTGTTCCGTCACACGCTGGCGGGCGGCGTAAACATTCACGCCATCCCGAAAAATCAGATTGATAAGCGAGAGGCCAAACGTGCTGCTGGAACGGCTGTTGGACAGCCCCGGCGTGGCCGCCAGCTGGCGTTCCAGCGGAATAGTGATCAGCTGCTCCACTTCCTCCGCAGCCAGCCCTGAGCTTTGGGTCGTGACCTGAACGGACACGGCCCCAAGGTCAGGATAGGCTTCAACCGGAAGATCTTTCCACGCCCAGCCGCCCCACAGGGCCAGCACCGCCATCGCCACAAAAACAATCCGGCGTTCCCGCAGGCAGGCCGCAATAATCCGCTCAATCATCGTTCAGCAAAACCCCACCGCGCGTCACGATGCGGTCTCCGGCACTCAGGCCGCTCAGAACCCGTGTATCTTCACCTTCGTCGTAGGAAATACCAACCTTGCGCCGCTTGAACGTCCAGGGCGCGGTTTCCACAAACACCGTCACGTTGTCATTATTCATCAACAGGGCCGACTGCGGCACCATCAGGCCCGGCGGCTGCTTGAGCTGGATATTGACCGTTGCGAACATATTGGGATGCAAGTCTTCATCCGGGTTCGGCAGCGGAATCATGGCCCGCAGACGGCGCGTTTCGGGCCGCAGATCCGGCTCAACGGTGGCGATTTCTCCATACAGCACCACCCCGTCCCGCGCGGGCAGGGTGAGGGAAACGGACTGGCCAATATGGATCTGGTCCACATCGGCTTCTGGCACATCGGCCACGGCCCAGATTTCCGAGAGATCTTCCACACTCAGCAAGGGCGCGGTGATGTCCGTCACGTTCTGGCCGGGCGCCATGCTGACAGCAGACACCACGCCGTCCACCGGGGAGCGCAGGACCAGCTTGCCGCCTGCTGCCGCATTATCATCAAAAGAACTCAGACGATCCTGCGCACGACGTTCTTCCGCCTGCGCCTGCACCAGAGCAGCGCGTGCGGCCTCAACATCCCGCGTGGCAGCCCCACCAGCCTGTTTGACCTGCTGGGCTCGCGCCATCGCAGCCTGCGCCAGTACCAGCCCGGCGCGTGCTTTTTCTTCATCCGTGGTGGCCTGCGCCATATCCCCGGCAAGCAGAGTCGCCAGCGGCTGGCCGTGCTTGACATGCTGACCGGGCACGACATTCAACGCCACAATGCGCCCGGTCACGGGTGCCAGAATGGGCACCTGCCGGGCAGGTTCCGTCACAATAGCGCCGGGAACGGACAAGGTATCCTTCGGGACAACAACCTGTACAGCCTCAACCCCCAGCCGCTTCCGCAGCGGCGAGCCCTCCGGCACGCTCAGGCTGCCATCCTGCCCCACAACAAGCGGGGTTTTCTCCGCCCATGCCGGGGTATTTGCCAAACACGCCAGAGCACAAAGCAGGCCAAACACGCGCCGACCCACCCGCAACCGCATAGGAACCACCCGTCCGGCTCGCATCACGCAACCCTGCACGGCAGATCAGAAAAATGAGTGAGTGTCATTGGGCGGATCGCTCCCACTTTATGAATTACGCAGGAGATACCCGCTCAGAACCTAAGCAAACAAGCCCCGAGGCTGGAGCATAGCTTTATTGCATTTGACGCATTAAGCGGATCTTGCTGAAAATTTCATCCACAAAACATCGAATGTAATCAAAATTTTACAATGTTTTTGAGCTTCAAGGCTCTTCAAAGGCTATTTTTTACGGTTTTTAGAAATAATACCACCCTGACAACACAAAAAAACGCTGGCCCTTTGCAGAGCCAGCGTTTTGCGAGACCGGATCTTGATGCCCGGTCTTAGACGATGAAAGCCGTCTTACTGGTCGTCATCATCCCCGCCATTAGAAGAGGAAGAATCAGACCCATCCCCCGTGCCATCCGGGGAAATGGCGATAAACAGAGACTGCCCATCCCGCAGCACCCGGAGAAGAACTGGTTTTTTAGCTGCCAGCGCTCCGCGTACCGCCGTAACAGCAGCCCGTGGGGAATCGACGTTCTGGTTACTGACGGACTGGATCACATCACCGGGGCGAATACCGGCCTGATCCGCCGGGGAACCGGGCTGCACATCATTCACCACCACACCATGCACATCACTACCCAGACCAAGCTGGCGACGGATATCGCCACTCAGCGGCGTGAGCGACACGCCCAGATGCTGGCCTGAGGACGCATTGCCCTCGATCCCACCATCGTTGGAAGCTTTGGCGAGGTTGCCGATCTTGACCGTCAGCGTCTGCGGCTTACCGCCGCGCAGATAGCCGATTTTGGCGTCCGTGCCTGGAGCCACAGAAGCAACCCGCACCGCCAGATCATGCGGAGAGGCGACTTTCTGACCATTGAAGTCGGTCACTACGTCTTCCGCCTTCAGGCCAGCCTTTTCTGCAGGGCTGTCCGGGCTGGTGCTGGCCACCAGCGCACCGGCAGGCGGCGCACCCGGAGCCGGAACGGGCATGTTCAGGGCTTTCGCCATAGCCGGGGAGATGACCTGAGCATTCACGCCCAGATAGCCACGGACCACATGGCCAGTCTTGCGTAGCTGGTCTGTCACGCTGCGCACGGTGTCAGACGGAATGGCAAAGCCGATGCCAATGGACCCACCGCCGGAGGGAGAGAGAATGGCGGTGTTAACCCCCACCACCTTGCCATCCTGCGTGAACAGCGGACCACCGGAGTTACCGCGATTGATGGGCGCATCAATCTGGATGAAGTTGTCGTACGGGCCTTCATTAATGTCACGCCCACGGGCGGACACGATCCCTGCCGTGACAGTGCCACCCAGACCATACGGGTTCCCAACGGCCACAACCCATTCACCGGGCTGCACATCATCAGATTCGCCCAGCTCGATAAAGGGCAGCTTCTGGGACGACGTGACTTTCAGAAGGGCCAGATCCGTCTTGCCATCGCGGCCAATAATCTTGGCGGGCAGCGTTGTGCCATCATCCAGCGTGACGGTGACCTTGGTGGCCCCTTTCACAACATGGTTGTTGGTGACGACGTAACCATCGGCTGAGATCAGAAAGCCAGACCCGCGGGCTTCAATCTGCTGGCGGGACTGCTGGGGAGCCATCTGGAACGGGAAGGGAAAAGGAAAGGGCATGCCGCCCATTCCCCCCATGCCACCGCCTTCACCCTCAACAGCATCAGCCTTGATCATGGAGGTAATGGAGACAACGGCAGGTTTGACCTGTTTGACCAGATTCACAAAGTTTGGAAGCGTCTGGACCGGGCTGCTCGGTTTGATGGCCCCGGCATCCTCAGCATAGGCAGCGTGGAGGCCAGCCGGCCCTGTGCCCATCGTCCCTACAAAGGCTGCACCAGCCAGAAGGGCCAGAAGTGTCTTGCGGCTAGTCCGCCCGAAAAACTTGGATACAGATTTTTCCGACATCACGATTCCGACTGTTCCCTTAAACTCTTGCCAACAGGGTCAATCCCCGCCGGGGCGCATGATTCAGACCATCAGGCCAGATATCATACGCTTCTGCGGTTAACATGGTTCCTTGATAACAAAAACAAAAGGTCGCCCGGCAGGAACCCCCTTATTTATCTTACTCTTGTAACATGCGTCAGAGCGCAGAAGAGGCCTCACTCTCCCGCTCTCGCAACGTCTGGAAAAAGGTTTTGAGCAAAGCGGCAGAGTCGCGTTCCCGCACACCGCCGATAATTTCCGGCCTGTGCAGCGCCTCGGCGCGAAAGGGTAGACGCGGCCCATGTTCCACGCCACCGCCTTTTGGGTCATACGCGCCAAACAACACGCGCCCGACGCGGAAATGCGCCAGCGCCGCTGCGCACATGGGGCACGGCTCCAGCGTGACGACAAGCGTGCAATCCGCCAGCCGTTTGCCGCCTCGTGCCGCCGTTGCTGCGCGCATCACCAGCATTTCCGCATGGGCGGAGGGGTCATGCAGTTCTTCCACACGATTGCCCGCCTGAGCCAGCACGGTGCCATCCGGCCCCAGCAAGACCGCGCCGACAGGAACTTCCCCTCTTTGCGCTGCGTTCTGCGCCTCGCAAAGTGCTAATTCCATCCCGTTTTTCATCGGTGCATGCCTCTTTTTGCCCCTGCTGGCTGTGCCGCAAACCGGTTTAGTCCCTCAGCTAAAAGGAGAAACTCACCAAATATTTCAAACCTCACTCGCCGTTCGATAAATTACGTCTTTTTGCCTTATTTCAAACGGTCGTTTTTCCTTGCAAAAGCGCGATCTTCTCTGTCATCATGCCTTATAGATGCCATGATCTGTTCTGTAACAGACATGCAACTGACACCATATTGTCAGGGAATTCTGCCCTGACCCAGATAGCGGAAAGGATTAGTACAATGCACAGTCTGTCTCTCATCCTCGCCGCCGCTGCGATCGGCCTCGGCCTTGCCGTTGTAGACCGGACGGTAAATGAACCGGCAACAGCCTCCTCCCACGTCCAGCGGGTTTCTCTGCTGCCGGGTTGATTTCTGCGGACTTTCTGCCGCTTTCAGAAGACGTTTGTGTTTATCCCCGTGCAAACCGTCGCAGGGTGTGGCACCTGATACGCTTCATCCGGCTTTTTCTGACAAAAGACACCCGAGTTCATGACCGCACGCCGCCCCGTTATCGGCATTACGCTTGACCATGAGGCGGCCGGACCAGACCGCTATTCCCGATTCCCCTGGTATGCTCTGCGGGAAAACTATATGTCCGCTATTGCGACGGCGGGTGGTTTGCCGGTGGCTTTGCCGCTTTTCCCGCAGTTTGCCTCAGAGTATCTCGACCAGATTGACGGACTGCTGATCGCCGGCGGCGCGTTTGATATTGATCCATCCCTGTATGGTGAGGCCGAGCGCCACAGCAGCGTGACCCTGCGCCCGGTACGCACACAGGCTGAGCAAGCCTATCTGGCTGCTGCCATGCAGCGTAAAATGCCGGTTCTGGGCATTTGTGGCGGCATGCAGCTTCTGGCCGTGGCCCTCGGTGGCACGCTGATCCAGCACATCCCCGAGTCCTGCCCCACGGCCCTCCCGCACGAGCAACCTAATCCGCGCGATGAAGCCAGCCATGCAGTGCATCTGGAGCCGGATACGCTGCTGGCGCGCTGCGTGGGGCGGCCCCGCATGGCCGTTAATTCCTCCCATCATCAGGCCGTGCGCACACCCGGACGCGGGATTATCAATGCCCTGGCAGAAGATGGACTGATTGAAGGGGTGGAAGACCCCACCCTTCCGTTTTGCCTCGGGGTGCAATGGCATCCGGAATTTGGCATAGACCCGGGTGACCGGAGCATTTTTAGCGCCTTTGTACAGGCAGCAGGAGAACAAGAGTGACGCAGGAAACGCGTGGAGAACGCATCGCCAAATGGCTGGGCCGAACCGGTGTTGCCAGCCGGCGTGATGCCGAGCGGATGATTGAAGAAGGACGGGTGAAGCTGAATAATCAGCCCGTCACGCATCCCGCCACGTTTGTTACTTCCGACGACATTGTGCAGGTGGACGGCAAGATTGTGGACCACCCCCAGCGCACCCGCCTGTGGCGCTACCACAAGCCGGACGGACTGGTGACGACGCATAAGGACCCGGAAGGCCGCCCGACTGTTTTTGCCTCGCTGCCGGAAGGCATGCCGCGCGTCATCAGCGTGGGCCGGCTGGATCTGAACAGTGAAGGCCTGCTGCTGCTGACCAATGATGGCGAACTGGCCCGACGGCTGGAACTGCCCAACAATGGCTGGCTGCGGCGCTACCGTGTACGCGTGTTTGGTGTGGTGGATGAGGCCCGTCTGGCGTCCCTCGCCAACGGCAGCGTGTTCGAGGGTGTGCGGTATGGGCCAATTGAAGCCGGGCTCGATTCCCGCAAGGGCGATAACGCCTGGCTGACGGTGTCCCTGCGTGAAGGCAAGAACCGCGAAATTCGTAAGGTAATGATGGGCCTGAACCTGCATGTCAGCCGCCTGATTCGCACCAGCTACGGCCCCTTCCAGCTCGGAACCCTGCAGCGCGGAGAGCTGGAAGAAGTGCCCGGCAAGATCCTCCGTGAGCAGATGCCCAGAGCCCCGGAAAAAACTGCTAGCAAGAAGGCCCGGTAACCATGCGGATTATTGCAGGGGCTCGCAAAGGCCGGATGCTGGCCGCCCCACCCGGCACCACAACCCGCCCCACGGCGGACCGGGTGCGGCAGGCGCTGTTCGATATGCTGCTTCATGCCCCATGGGGTGGCCCGGACCTGCTGACCAATGCGCGCGTAATGGATGCGTTTGCAGGCACCGGGGCGCTGGGGCTGGAAGCGCTTTCACGCGGGGCAGAACACGCCACGTTTTTTGAGAATGATCGCGCTGCTCTTTCCGCCCTGCGCACCAATATTGCAGGCTGTAAGTGGGAGGACCGAAGTAAGGTCGTTCCCCGGGATGTCACCAAACCCACGCGCGCTCCGGCCCCATGCTCCCTGCTGTTTCTGGACCCGCCCTATCGGCAGGATCTGCCTGCCCGGACACTAGCCGCCCTGCACGCCCAGGGCTGGATTGCACCCGGCGCCATTGCGGTGATTGAAACCGCCGCGCAGGAACCGCTGCCGCTGCTAGAGAAAAATGCGGACGGCACGACACGCCTGCCGGAAACCGCGCCCGTCAGTGAGGATGAAGAAACTCCACCTCCCCCGGCCTATGCGGGCACATTGCTGGCGGAACGACGGCATGGGGCCGCGCGTCTTACTGTCTGGCAGCTGTAAGCGCGTCCCCACCTCCCATCCGATTGAGGTGCGTGCGCCCGACTCGCCATTTTGGAGATAGAATCAAACCAGAACTGGCGACGGGCGCAGGAGTGCGCTACACGGGCTGGATACTCTTTTTATTGTTTTAGAAAACGGGGTCATTGATGGCTGGTAGCGTCAACAAGGTTATTCTGGTGGGCAATCTGGGCAAAGACCCGGAAGTCCGCACCAGCCAGAGCGGCATGAAAATTGTCTCTTTTTCTGTCGCCACCAGTGACACATGGAATGACCGCGCCTCCGGTGAACGCCGGGAACGGACGGAATGGCACCGTGTGGTCATTTTCAATGATCGTCTGGCCGACGTGGCAGAACGCTTCCTGCGCAAAGGCCGCAAGGTCTATCTGGAAGGCGCTTTGCAGACCCGCAAATGGACCGATCAGTCCGGGCAGGAACGCTACACGACCGAAGTGATTGTTGAGCGGTTCCGTGGGGAACTGGTTCTGCTCGACAGCCGCAGCGGCGGTGAAGGTGAAGAGTCCGGCGGCTTTGGCGGTGGCAGCAGCAGCTACGGCGGCGGGAATGGCGGTGGTGGTTACGGCGGCGGAAGCGGCGGTGGCTATGGTGGTGGCAATCAGGGCGGCGACTTTGGCGGCTCTTCCGCACCGCGCCAGAACGCTCCGGCCCGCGGCCCGGGCGGCGGCAATGCTGGCGGCTGGGACGCCCCCGGCAATAGTGATCTGGACGACGAAATCCCGTTCTGATCGGCCTATGGGTCTGACAGTCCCTCCCCCGGCCCTTTGCCGGGGTGATGCGGTCTGTCTCAACGGGAATTTTCCGTAATGACACCTGCATCTTCTGTTCCCCACTCTTCCGGTCGCCTTGCAGCGGCGCTGACGCTGTGTGGAACAGGGTGCACTTTTCTTCTCCCCCTCCTCTTCTTTTATAGTCGCGCGCTCAGCGATGTGGCGGCGACCACTATCGCCTGCCTGTTCCTCCTCTACTCCGCTCTGCAGAAAGACTGGCAGTGGATACGGAAGGACTGGCTACGCCCGGCTGCCGTGTTCTGCGGGCTCTGCCTGATCTCCTCCCTTTATATCGGCCAGAAAGGCGCATGGGTTCAGGCGTTATGTCTGCCGCGTCTCTTCCTGCTCACCGCCGCCATGGAAAGCTGGATTCTGGTCCCGGCCTCCCGCCGTAAGACACTGGCCGCCATTTTGTTTGTGCTGGCCCTGTGGCTGATCACCCAGTGCTGGAAACAGTATCTGACCGGCACCAACCTGCTGGGCTATCCCCCGGCGGATGATGGTGCTCTGACCGGCCCCTTCGTGAAGCCACGGGCCGGATTTACGCTGCTCATGCTCTTTTTCCCGGCCCTGATGCCGGTGGTTTTGCGCGCGTTTTATACCAAGCGTCTGCGCCCATGGATTGGCGGCGTGGTGCTGCTGGTGCTGAGCGTGACCACCATGGTGCTGATTGGCCAGCGGATGAGCAATGTGCTGCTCCTCTTCGGCCTGATGCTGACCGCCCTGATGATCCCGCGCTTTCGCGTGCCATTCGCCTTCGTGCTGGCTGGCGGAGCGGGGCTGGTGGCCAGCCTGCCCGATATCTCCCCGCGAACATATGCCAAGCTGGTGCTCAAATTCTCCAACCAGTTGCACCATTTTACTCAGAGCGATTACGGCAAGCTATATCGCACCGCTGTGACAATGATTGTCTCGCACCCCTGGATTGGGCTGGGCATGGATGGGTTCAGAAACTTCTGCCACACCCCCTTCCACACCAATGCCCTGACCGCCATCGGGCTGCCCCCGCTGGATAGTGACACCGCACACGGCTGCAACATCCACCCCCATAATTATTATCTGCAGATTGCCACCACCGCCGGGCTGCCGGGACTGGTGGCGTTCGCATGGATGATCTTCTGCTGGCTGCGCACCGGCTTGCGCGCGCTCGCCCCGGTCCGAAACCCGCAGCAGGCCATGCTGTTTGTCATGTGCTGTGTGGTGCTATGGCCGGTAGCCTCCACCAGCGCCCTGTTCTCCTTCCCCACCGCAGGCTGGGTTTTCCTGTTTGCCGGCTGGCTTCTGGCCGCCTCGGAGCCGCGCAACTCCTCCCAACAGAGCAGCGCCGCTCCATCAGTTTTTAAGAAAATCTAAATATTTCCTTTTATTAGCGGCCTGCTCCGATACTATTTCTTGGGCATATCCAGCCGCCTGCATGCCTATGCTGTCCTTTTTCTTCCGCTAAAATCTCATAATGTTCTTGGCGTTCGGGGTGCACACCGCTATAAGCCGCGTCATTCTTTCAAGGCAGGTGTCCTGTCATTGCAAAGGCTGACAACTGACATGATTACTCTACCGCCAGACTATCGCCCGTCCGACAATGAAGAGTTCATGAACCCTCTTCAGACGGAATATTTCAGACAGAAACTCCTGAAGTGGCGTGCTGAACTCCTGAAAGAGGCCGGGGATACGCTTGCCAGCCTTTCTGAAGGCGGCATTCATGAAGCCGACATTACAGACCGTGCCAGTGTGGAGACAGACCGTGCGCTGGAGCTGCGCACCCGTGACCGTGCCCGTAAGCTGATCGGCAAGATCAACCTTGCCCTCCAGCGCATTGAGAACGGCTCCTACGGCTATTGTGAGGAAACGGGTGAGCCGATCACTCTGCGCCGACTGGAAGCCCGCCCGATTGCGACCCTGTCCATTGAGGCGCAGGAACAGCATGAACGGATGGAAAAAACCCATCGTGACGATTAATTCCGCTTTTTAAGCGGAAACAGACTTGCGGCGTTCGGCGTGAACAGCTAGAACGCCGCCAGCGGGCTGCTGTAGCTCAGTGGTAGAGCACTCCCTTGGTAAGGGAGAGGTCGACAGTTCAATCCTGTCCAGCAGCACCAGCTTTCTTCTTTTTTTAAAATTGCAAGACAGCCCGCCCTTCAGCCCGCTTAGGGACTGTGGGACCGACGTGCGTGTTTGGCGCTCTCACTCTTTATCCCTTTAATGTGCGGCTCTTTGCCTCCCCGTGGGTAAACCTGTGGATAACGGGTGCAACCTCGGTGCGCGACTCAGAAAACCAGTGAAAAGCGACTCCAGAGGCTGTGGATAATTAACTGGATTTCTTATTTATCCCTAGGGAAAACGCTGGTTCACTACGCATCACCCAAGGTTGATACCCTCAGGAGCCTGTGCGCACACGCACTGTGAGCTGGTGATAAAAAAAGGGGGCTGAATAACAGCCCCCTCTTCCATCCGTCTGATCAGACTTAATCCAGCCTCAGTGGCCCGGGCCCCCGGGTTTTCCACCACCTCCGGGGCCACCATGACCGCCCCCACCTGGGCCGCCACCGCCTCCAGGGC
>NZ_JACRVS010000003.1:0-192128 GCF_018811985.1 Acetobacter sp. P5B1
GCCACCGCCTCCAGGGCCGTGCCCCCCACCGCCGGGACGTCCACCGCCACCACCACCCGGACCGGACGGGCGAGGCATACCGCCACCGCCCGGTCGGCCACCGGGGCGGGGAGCCATGCCGGGGCGGCTCCCTCCGGGGAACGGGCGGGCGCGCCTGTCGGCATAGCCCCAGCGCGGGCCGTTCCCATACCCGTAATACTCATCATAACCGCCAGCGGGGCTATAGCCGTAATAGTCATAGCCTCCGCCATACATCGGGCCTGCGCAGCCAGAGAGTGTGCCGACCAGCGTCAGCCCCAAACAGCCTAAAATCAGAGGGGTACGTTTCATGCGGCTCACTCCTGTCGCCTTATTCGGATGCAAGAAGAAACTATCCAACTTTGACCAGAACATGGTGCTTCTTGCCAGAAGACAACCGAATAGCCCCGTCCACCATGTCTTTCTCTGCAATCACGCCGTTTTCATCCTGCACCACGGCGTTGTTCACACGCGCCCCGCCGCCCCGCACCAGCCGACGCGCTTCGCCATTGGTTTTGGCCAGTCCGGCTTCCACAAACAGGCGGAACACCGGAACACCTTCTGCCAGCATCGTCTGCGGCACGGTATGCACGGGCAGATCTGCTGCGGCGACCTTCCCTTCCTCAAACGTCTGGCGAGCCGCTTCTGCCGCAGCCTGAGCCGCTTCGCGCCCGTGGCACAGAGCAGTTGCTTCGGTGGCCAGAATTTTCTTGGCTTCGTTAATCTCAGCACCCTGCAGAGCTTCCAGCCGTGCACATTCATCCAGCGGCAGATCGGTAAACAGACGCAGGAAACGCCCCACATCCGCATCTTCCGTGTTGCGCCAGAACTGCCAGTAATCAAACACCGGCAGACGTTTTTCAGACAACCAGACAGCGCCATTCGCCGTCTTGCCCATTTTGGCGCCCGACGCGGTCGTCAGCAGAGGCGTCGTCAGGCCCATCACGCTTTTCTGGTCCGTGCGGCGCACCAGATCCACACCGGAGACAATGTTGCCCCACTGGTCAGACCCACCCAGTTGAAGCGTAACCCCATGCCGACGGTTCAGTTCCCGGAAATCGTAGGACTGAAGAATGGAGTAATTGAATTCAAGAAAGGTCAGGCCCTGCTCACGGTCCAGACGGTTCTTGACGGAATCGAAGGACAGCATGCGGTTGATGGAGAAATGCACCCCGACATCGCGCAGCAGATCAATATAGGCCAGCTTGTCCAGCCAGTCGGCATTGTTGACCAGAATGGCTTCGGACGCGCCGCCACCAAAGGTGAGGAACTGCCGCAGGCACCCTTCAATCCCTGCCAGATTGGTGCCGATGGTCTCTTCCGTCATCAGTCTGCGGGCTTCTTCACGGAAGGACGGATCGCCAATTCTGGCCGTGCCGCCACCTACCAGAGCCACAGGCCGATGCCCGTGCTTTTGCAGCAGGCGCAGCATCATAATCTGGATCAGGCTGCCCACATGCAGGCTGTCCGCAGTTGGGTCAAAGCCGATATAGGCCGCAACAGAGCCCTTCGTCATCGCTTCATCCAGCGCCACGGGATCCGTGCACTGAAAAATGAAGCCACGCGCAGCGGCTTCCTGCATGAAGGAACTCTGAAACCCGTTTTCGACCATTCTCTTTAATTCCTGTTTACGCCTCTACCTGCCGCCGGAGCAGGATTATCCGGCCCACGCTCTAGCATGAGCACCGGCCCGGCAGAACCTCTTCCCGCGTCAGATCTCCGGTCAGCCCCCTTACCTGCGGGCAGCCGGGGTGAATTCTCTGTATGCTTTTTCTATCAGTGCTGCAGCTGTCAGGCCGTGCCGCCAACCGTCAAGCCCGTCATTTTCAGGGTCGGCTGACCAACGCCGACCGGCACGCCCTGCCCGGCTTTGCCGCAGGTGCCAATGCCGGGGTCCAGTTCCATGTCTTTGCCGATCATGGAAACATGCGTCATGGCGTCCGCGCCGTTGCCAATCAGCGTCGCCCCTTTGACGGGCGCGGTGATCTTGCCATCTTCCACCAGATAAGCCTCGGATGCCGAGAACACGAACTTGCCGGACGTAATATCCACCTGGCCGCCGCCAAAATGCACCGCATACAGGCCGCGCTTCATGGAGCTGATCATGTCGTCGGTAGAAGCCTGACCGGGCAGCATGAGCGTGTTGGTCATGCGGGGCAGTGGCATATGGGCATAAGACTGGCGGCGACCATTACCAGTCGGGGCCACACCCATCAGGCGCGCGTTCAGGCGGTCCTGCAGATAACCTTTCAGGATTCCGTCTTCAATCAACGTGGTCCGGCCTGTGGGTGTGCCTTCATCATCAATGGTCAGGCTCCCACGACGGTCCGGCAGTGAGCCATCATCAATCACGGTCACACCCGGCGCTGCAACGCGCGTGCCCATACGTCCGGCAAAAACAGATGTGCCCTTACGGTTGAAGTCGCCTTCCAGCCCGTGCCCAACCGCTTCATGCAGCAGAATACCGGGCCAGCCTGCGCCAAGCACCACTTCCATCTCACCCGCAGGCGCGGGCTGCGCCTCCAGAGCAATCAGTGCCTGCCGCAGCGCTTCATGCACAGCGCCCTGCCATGTTTCCGCTTCCAGCAGGCGGTTGATTTCATACCGGCCACCCAGACCGTGGCTGCCACTTTCACGTTTGCCGTCCTGCTCGACCACCACAGAGACGTTCAGCCGCACCAGCGGGCGCAGATCGGCTACACGAGCACCATCGGCACGGATAATCTGCACCGCCTGCCATTCACCCGAGAGAGACGCCATAACCTGCACCACGCGGCTATCCTTGCCCCGCGCATAGGCATCAATCTGGGTCAGCAGGCCAGAACGAGCCGCAAAATCTGTCTCGCCCAGCGGGTTGGCATCCGTATAGAGGCGGCGATTGGTGGAACGCGGCGCATCGGACATCGTCCCGGACCGACCACCACGCACCGCACTCACCGCCTCTCCGGCGCGAGCCAGCGCGGAGCGGCTCAAATCATCGGAGTGAGCAAAGCCGGTTTCTTCCCCCAGCACAGCGCGCAGGCCAAACCCGCTGCTGGTATCAAAGGAGGCGGAGCGGATAACGCCGTCATCCAGCGCGATACCTTCACTTTCCCGATATTCCAGAAACAGTTCGCCATCATCCATCCCGTCCAGCGCCTTGCGGGTCAGGGCTTCTGCATCGGCGCGGTCCAGCAGGGCTCCGGGTCTGTCAAAAAACATCTGGTCTGTAACCGCCAGAGCGCCAGGGCTTGAAGGAATGGATGACATGGACGAAACTCCTGACAGGACTAAGGCTCCGGGTAGCGGGTTCTCCCGGCAGAGCGGCCAAAGCATAAACAGTTAAGTGCTACCGCAAAACCCGCAAGGGGTTTCATCGTTTCTGTTTGATGACCAGATACGAATCCTGACGCTTTTTCAGGACCCTTGCCAGACTGACCGCTGCGGCCCTCCTCCTGGTGCCCCGGCGTTCCGCCGCAGCCAGAGGAAAGACAACTATGAGTGCCTATCAGGACGGGACACGCTCCGGCCATCCCCTGCCCGTATCGCCCGCTTCCGGCCAGCACGCCTCCTCCCGCTCTATAGTCCATCTTGCTCTGATCTGTTTTCTGGCGGCCAATCCTGCCGCGGCTCTGGCACAGACCGCCGCACCGGCACCACGAGCCCCCACCGTGTCCGCCCCGGTTCTGACGCACGACACCACGCCCACACAGCCCGACACAGCCCATGCGCCACACGCTGATGCGGCCGCTTCGTCAGGAGCACAGCAACCGGCGACCATCCCATCAGATCAGCAGATGAGCGCCCCCTCGGTCGCTGCTCCTGCTCCTGCTCCTGCTCCTGCTCCTGCTCCTGCTCCTGCTCCTGCTCCTGCTCCTGCTCCTGCTCCTGCTCCTGCTCCTGAAAAGGTGCCTGAGGCCTCACCGCAGGCAAGCACGGAAGCGGCGCAGCCCACGCTGGATGAGGAAAATTCAGCCCCCCCTGTGCAGGTCAAACTGTTCGATGTGCAGCCCGCCACCCATGCTGGCGAACATGCAGCGCCAGATTTTGTGCCACAGGACCTTCGACCACCATCCATTGCACTGGGCGATCTGTTTTCTGCCATTCATGCGGCCCGGATCTTTACGGATGCGAAGGCTGTGGCGGATGCCATCCCGGATCAGGCGCCAACGGATCTGGTCGCCGCGTGGCGGCAGGAGAAAGATCTGCCCGATTTCGATCTGAAGCGGTTTGTCTCACAGCACTTCACCATCCCCGTGCTGCGCTCGGCGGCCTATAGCCGCAAACCGGGCGAGAATGTGCGCGATTACATTTCCGGCATGTGGGACGTGCTGACGCGTGAAGCCGATACGGCGGTGCCATGGTCTTCCCTGTTGCCGTTGCCGGAGACTTATATCGTGCCCGGTGGCCGGTTCTCAGAGTTTTATTACTGGGACAGCTACTTCACCATGATCGGCCTGTATGAAGACGGGCGGATTGATCTGCTGCGCAATGTGGTGCGCAACATTGCCTCGCTAATGGACCGATACGGCCATATGCCCAACGGCAACCGCACCTATTACCTCAGCCGTTCGCAACCGCCGTTTTTCTCCGTGATGCTGGACCTGCTCGCCAGTCATGACGGACAGGTGGTCTACACATCCTTCCTGCCGGAATTGCAGCGTGAGTATGACTACTGGACGCATGGTGCCGACGCTCTCAAACCCGGCGCGGCCTGGCAGCATGTTGTCCGTCTGACGGATGACACCCTGATGTTCCGCCCGTGGGACGACATGGATTCCCCGCGCGATGAAAGCTTTCCACAGGACTTAGCCACAGCAAAACGCTCCCACCGCCCCTCCCCCGAACTCTGGCGCGACCTTCGCGCCGGGGCAGAAACCGGGTGGGATTATTCCTCCCGCTGGCTGGCGGATGACAAGACGCTAGACACCATCAATACCACCTCCCTGATCACCGTCGAATATAACTGTCTGATGGTGCATCTGGAGCAAACGCTCTCCCACGCCTACGCCCTGAATGGAGAAAAAGACAAAGCTGCCTTTTACGCGCAGCAGGCCACGCAGCTTAAAAACGCCATCAACCACTATCTGTGGAATGAGAAGGATGGCGCGTATTTCGACTATAACTGGCGCACCGGGCAGCTCAGAGACGTGCTTTCCACTGCGACCGTTGTGCCGCTGTTCCTGCATATTGCCCCGCAGGATAAGGCCGATGCCGTGGCTCGTACCGTCAAGGCGCGCCTTCTCCATGTGGGCGGCCTGACCGTCACAGACCGTGAAACGGGACAGCAGTGGGATTACCCCAACGGCTGGGCACCGGAAGAATGGATGGCCATCAAAGGGCTGGAACAGTATGGGCATGATGATCTGGCAGCCGACATTGGCCGCCGATGGATGGCCCGTGTGATTGGCACCTATGAAAAAAGCGGCGTGTTGCTGGAAAAATATGATGTCGTCTCGCCCGAGATCAGCGCCACAGGCGGCAAGGGCGGCGGCGAATACCCCATGCAGATCGGCTTTGGCTGGACCAACGGCACTTTGCTGGGATTGATGAACCGTTACCCGCAGAACACCCGTAAAGTGCTGGATAACAACCCGCTGGCTGATCAGCCCTCTCAGCAGCCTCTCCCCCCGGTCGATGCATGGGACGCAAAAGGGCCGGAAATCCCGGTTACAGAACACTCTCCGCTGAAAGGTGTGCCGGTTTCCACCCTGAAAGCTGAGCATCCGACGCAGGAGAACGATAGCCCGGCCACCCCGTCTGCACCTGCGTCACCAGAAGCTCACCCCGCTGTGCCAGACTCTGAGCACCCCTCATCCGGGCAGAATCTAGCAAAACCGGAAGAGCATACGCAGCAGTCCACACCGGACCAGAAGCAGGACAACAAACCGGCAGCTCAGGAAGAACCGGCTCCGGTTGTTCCGCAACTCAGTCCGACACAAAACCCGCAGCCAACCAGTGGGCCAGCACCAGCACCAGCACCAGCACCAGCACCAGAGTCAAAAACTTCTGCGCCGGGGCCGTAAAGCAGATTTGGTTGGAAAAGCGGTCTTGAGGGCCAGCAATCACCTCAGGCCCGAACGAGACTGCCTGAATCCTCAGATACCGGGCAGTTCGTTTACTGTGACAACACGCCAGCCCTCATCCAGCCTTTCCAGAATAGTCAGGGAAAGGTTCTGGATGGAGAAATGCAGCGCGGTCTCCGGGTGAATACGCAGCGCATGCGCCAGAGCAGCGCGAATAGCCCCGCCGTGACTCACAGCCACGATATTCTGCCCCTCATAGGCTTCGGCCAGCCGGTCCAGAGTCACACCTACGCGTCCGCATACATCCAGCATGCTCTCACCACCCGGCGGGCATTCCGTGGCCGAGATGGACCAGAAGGGATGCGGGGCCAGACGCAGATGCTGCGGTAACTCCTGATGCGGCATGTTGTGCCACTCACCGAGGTTCTGCTCGATCAGAGCTGGTTCCACATCCATCGGCACCGGGCCGTAACCGGCTTCCTGAATAGCCTCAGCCGTGCGTCGTGTGCGGGACAGGGGACTGACAAGCCAGTGCGCCTCACGCGGCAGGCGCGCGGCCAGAGCCTCATACATCGGGCGTTGCGCAATCAGGCTATCCGGGCAGAGCGGCACATCTAACGCCCCATAAAGACGGAGACGCGCATTCTGCTCGACCAGCGCATGGCGAATCAGCCAGAAGCGCGTAATGCCGGGCGCAAGCTGCGGCGTATCGAGAAAATTACCCTGATTGATCTGCTGGGCGGCGGGACGTGTGAGGCTGACAGTCATGGGTCTGTTGTGCTGTCAGGGACCGCCCAACGCAAGAGCAGAAATGGAACGCCGCATTGCGTCTGCTTTCTGCTCGTCTGTGACACCCTCTTTCCCCGAGCGCTCTGACCAGTGAGACTCGTTCGCCGTACCTTCCGGCTCCCAACGCGGCGCGTAAGAGGGCAGCGGGTCCGCCTGTGCGATGGCATCCCAATACGTCAGAATGAGACTGATTTTTTCCAGAACCCGAAGCGCATCCTGAATTTCCCGCGTCATGCGAGCAGTAGCGTCCAGACCTTCATGAGACGGCTCCCCGGACACAAGGCGAGCTCCGGCGGATAATCTCAGAGCCCCGACCAGCCCACCAGCGGCCTGCGCGTGCGGAATGGGGACAGGCTGGCCGATATGGCACAGCAGCGCGGCCAGCACCTTCTTCTCCTGCGGAACATAAGACGAAAGATCCGCATTCAACCACTGATAGAGCTTACGACATCGCTCGAGATCCAGTGGAATTGCGCCCTCCGTTCCCTCAGGAGTACGCACCAGAAAGGACAGGATTGTCTGCTGACGGTCCCAGTCATGGGGTAACGCATCCCGCTGGGGAGCGGGCTGCGGCAGAAACGCGAGGTCAGCGTTAGCTTCAATCCCTTGCGTAACGGCCCCCAGAAAACCCTGCAACCGTTCCGCCACAACGGCTGACGGAATTGCCCCGAGCGCTGCCATTTCGGCCTGTGCTGCCCGCCAGCGCAGGAGCAAACCATGATTAAAGCCTGACGCCAGACCACGGCAGGCCGGGCTAGCGGGCCATTCACACTGGTTGGCATAGGCTGCGAGTCCTTCAGGCAACATGCCCTGATCCAGTCGGGCTTTCCAGCAGTCTGGCAGCAAAAGCGCCCCGCAGAACGGCGGCCCAGTGAAAAATTTGGACCCCGTCACCATCACTGCCCAGCCACGAGCCAGATAGGCCTGAACACGCTCCGGCATCAGCCGGGCCTGACAGGCATCCACCACCACATCCAGTTGCCCCGGATACTGGTCACACAGCGCCTCTAAAGCTTTCAGGTTGGGAGCCAGCAGGCCGGTTTTGGACAGATCCAGCACATGCAGCAGCACACGCCGCCCTTTGGCTACCTGATTTTGAATGTCTTTCCGGCAGGCAGCCGTCACCTCTCCCTCCGGCCGCAACTGCCCCTCGGCATCCCGCAAAGGCAGATCCACACACACAGTATCATTCGGGAATCCGGCCACCAGATCCCCTTTGCAGACGGACGCCCCGAGCGCTGTTTCCTGCGCAAAATGCCGCCCATGCGAGGCCAGGGGCACACCACTACCCGTTTCTTCCGGCGCGGTCAGAACTGTTGTCACCGGTTGCCCCGGTAAGGTGGATAGCGCCAACACAGCCAGCGCCGCATCTGTGCCCGAAGAAGCCAGAACGACATGGTCCTGCCCCGGCAACCCGAACCAGCCTGCCAGAAAATGCCGGACATCAAGCGCCAGCGCATGCAAGGCTTCCGGCGCCTTACCCTCAAGAACAGCGCGGGCCAGATTCACCCGCGCGAGTTCTCCGCCGGTAAAGCCTCGCTCTGAGAGGGAAGAGGCTGTGGAAGATGCAAAAGTCACTGCCCAGGGGCGCGGACGGTGCGAGCAGCCGTAATGATTGAGGCCCGTGCGCACATCAATATTGAGGCGCGCATCGCCCCCTTCCGCCATCAAAGCCTCAACCGGGCCAATCAGCGGCCAGGCTGGTACAAGCCACGCGTAGAGCTCATCCCATAGAGCAGAACTATCGTGCGCAGCTTTGCCCGGAACACTGACTAGGGGATGCAAAGCCGCAAAAAGCTGAGGGAGATCGTCTGTGGCGGGAGGATATGCGCTGGCAAGCGTCCGCACCCATGCCTCGGGGGCGGGKAAATCCGCTGGCGCATCGAGCATCCAGAACCGGGCTGCTGTTCTGGCGGCGGAAAAGGAAATTTTCAGCGCCTGACGAAAGTCCGGCTCCTGCGCGTCTGACAAAACCGCCAGTTCCAGCGCATGACGCAAATGGAACGCCACCACCCGACGTTCCCCCAGACACGGCGCGCCCAGAACAATCTGCCCCGGAGGCTGAACATGGAAAGGATGCGCTACAGCCGGATCCAGCATGATCCGGCATTTTGTTGCCAGCAGGCGCAGCTCCGGGCGATCCAACACATGCAGCAAGGTTTCCGTCAGGTTTCTGGCAAACATTTTTCCGCTTTCAACTCCCTGACAAACCATGCTCTCTGGCTGCCTACACGCTTGTTTTTCATACAGCCAAGCGCAAGAAAATCGCAAATCTGCCAAGATTGCTGGCGAAGATTGTACTTCTGAGCTATGCCCAAAGACTAGTGATTTTAATCGTTTGTTTCGGTCCACAGTATACGGAATACCAATGCGTATCTTATTGACAGGCGGGTGCGGTTTTWTCGGATCCGCAGTGATCCGCCATATTATTCGGGACACCAGTCATTCTGTCCTGAATGTTGATTGCATGACTTATGCGGCTTCTGAAGAAACCGTGGAAGACGCAGCCGCCAGCGGGCGCTACGAATTTGCACGCGCCAATATCGTCAACGGCAGCGAACTGAGCCGTCTGTTTGAAACGTTCCGTCCGCAGGCGGTCATGCATCTGGCAGCCGAAAGCCATGTGGACCGTTCTATTGATGGACCCGGCGTGTTCATCCAGACCAACGTGGTGGGCACCTATTCCCTGCTGGAAGCCGCCCGCAAATACTGGCTGACGCTGGACAAGGCCGATCGCGCTGCCTTCCGCTTCCATCACATCTCAACCGATGAGGTTTTTGGGGCGCTGGAGCCGAACGATCCGCCTTTTACCGAAACCACGCCGTATGACCCCCGCAGCCCGTATTCTGCCAGCAAGGCCTCGTCCGACCATCTGGTCCGTGCCTGGTACCATACCTACGGCCTGCCCACGTTTGTTACCAACACGACCAACAATTACGGCATCTGGCACTTCCCGGAAAAGCTGATCCCGCTCATCACCATCAACGCTATCGAAGGCAAGGATCTGCCTGTGTACGGCGATGGTAAGAACGTGCGCGACTGGCTGTTTGTGGAAGACCACGCCGAAGCACTGGTCAAGGCTGTTGAAACCGGCGTGCCCGGCGAGACTTACGCCATCGGCGCCCGCCAGCCGCGCACCAACCTGCAGGTCGTGGAAACCATCTGTAATGTTCTGGACGAACTGGTGCCCGACCCGGCCGGCCCGCGTAGCCGTCTGATCCGTTTTGTGACAGACCGCCCCGGCCATGACTTCCGTTACGAAATTGACCCGTCCCACGCTGAAAAAGCGCTGGACTGGAAAGCAAAGCATACTTTTGAAGCCGGCATTCGCCGCACCGTTCAATGGTATCTGGACAACCGCGACTGGTGGGAAGGCATCCGCGCCCGCCGTTACACAGGCAACCGACTGGGAAGCACCGTAGAATGACACAGAAACCTGCAATCCAGACAAAAATGAAGGGTATTCTGCTGGCCGGTGGTTCCGGAACGCGCCTGTACCCAATGACGCTGGCCGCCAGCAAACAGCTGCTGCCGGTCTATGACAAACCGATGGTCTATTATCCGCTCTCCACGCTGATGCTGGCGGGGATTCGGGATATCATGATCATCAGCACCCCGAACGATCTTCCGCAGTTCAAGCGTCTGCTGGGCGATGGATCTCAGTTTGGGGTCACGTTTGAATATCGCGCCCAGCCCTCGCCGGATGGCATTCCGCAGGCGTTCCTGATTGCGGAAGACTGGCTCGACAACTCCCCCTGTGCGCTCGCACTGGGTGATAACCTGATTTTTGCCGATCATCTGAGTGCCGCCCTGCAATCCGCTGCCGTGCGCCCGACAGGTGCCACCGTGTTTGCGTATCAGGTACGTGACCCGGAACGCTATGGCGTCGTGTCTTTTGATGAAACGGGCCGCGCTCTGAGCATTGTTGAAAAGCCGAAAGAGCCTGTTTCCAACTGGGCTGTGACCGGCCTGTATTTCTATGACAATCGTGTTCTGGACTTTGCCAAGCGCGTAAAGCCCTCCGCGCGCGGTGAGCTGGAAATTACAGACCTCAACCGGTTCTATCTGGAAGAAGGTAGCCTGCATGTCGACCGTCTGGGCCGTGGCTGTGCCTGGCTGGATGCCGGTATTCCGGACAGCCTGATGGAAGCCGGGCAGTTTGTGCATACCATTCAGGCGCGTCAGGGCATGCTGGTTGGCTCTCCGGCGGAAGTTGCCTACCGGCTTGGCTTCATTGATGCGGACCAGCTCCGCGCACATGCCTCCCGCATGGGAAAAACAGAACTGGGACGGCTCCTGATGCAGGTTGCCAACACAGCTCAGCCCGCAGGCTGAACTTCCCCTTTTCTTTTTCTGAACATTTGCAGACAGGAGCTTTCCTTTCATGAAAGTCGAACGCCTTGCCATTGAGGACGTGATTCTGGTCACGCCGCCGCGTTTTCAGGACAATCGTGGGTTTTTCTCTGAAACCTACAATATCGATCGGATGCGGGACGCAGGCATTACCGAACCCTTCGTGCAGGATAACCAGAGCCTTTCCCGCCAGAAAGGCGTGATCCGTGGCCTGCACTGCCAGCTGGCCCCCTACGCGCAGGGCAAGCTGGTCCGCTGCACCAAAGGAGCAATCTGGGATGTGGCTGTTGATGCCCGGACCGGTTCTCCCACCTATGGCAAATGGGTTGCGGCTGAACTGTCTGAAGAAAACTGGTCACAGCTGTGGATTCCGCCGGGTTTCCTGCATGGATTCTGCACCCTGACCGAAGATGCGGAAGTGCAGTACAAATGCACAGGCCTGTATAACAAGGCCTCTGAACGTGCCGTGATCTGGAACAGCAAAGAACTGGCCATTGACTGGCCCATCAAGACAGAAGACGCCGTTCTTTCTGAAAAAGATCTGGAAGCCCCGGAATTTTCTGCCGCCAAAGGCTGGTTTCATCTGTAATCAGGAGCAGACCTCATGAGTCGTCTTGCACAAAACGGTGGTCCCATTCTGGTTACGGGTGGCAAAGGCCAGCTGGCAACCTCTCTGGTCAATCTGGGTGGCCCGCGCATCCGCTGCGTTGGTCGGCCGGGCTTTGACTTCGACAAGCCTGAAACCCTTGCAGCCACACTGGACGCCATCAAGCCGGTTGCGGTGGTGAATGCTGCGGCATGGACAGCGGTTGACCTTGCGGAAACTGAGGCCGAAGGGGCTGCCCGCGCCAACGCCACCGGGCCGGAAGAACTGGCCCGCCTCTGCGCCCAGCGCGGTATTCCGTTAATCCAGGTCTCCACGGATTATGTGTTTTCCGGAGACAAGGGCGCACCGTATGTGGAGACAGACCCGGTTTCACCCGAGACTGTCTATGGCCGCACCAAGGCGGAAGGCGAAAGCAAGACGCTGGCTGCCAACCCCAAAACCATCGTGCTGCGCACCTCATGGGTTTACTCCGCACACGGTAAAAACTTTGTGCGCACCATGCTCAATGCCGGCGCTAAAAACCCGGTTCTGAAAGTGGTGGGCGACCAGAAAGGTAATCCGACCAGCTCGGATGACCTAGCTGAGGCCATTCTCTCCATTCTTGCGGTTCTGGAAAAAGACGGCTGGAAAGATGCGTTCGCAGGCATTTACCATGCCTGCGGCACGGGAGAGACAACCTGGCACGGTCTGGCTGTTGCAGCCCTGCAGGATGCGGTCCCCCATGGCCAGAAAATGCCGGAAGTAACCGCCATCCGCACGGAAGACTGGCCGACTCCCGCAAAGCGTCCAGCTGATTCCCGTATGGACAACAGCAAACTGACGCACGTTTTCGGCGTTACAATGCCTGCATGGCAGGACAGTGTGCGGAAAACGGTTGATCAGATTTTTGCACAGTCTGCGTAAAAACTCCTGCAAAGCTGTTTGAAACGGTCTGAAATTTGACAGATTTTCCAGGCAGCTTTGCTGCACGCCCACACGGGAGGCGTTTCGTATCCCGCAGGATCTGAAGGAAGAGCATCACAGGTGCAGGAGACCAGCCAGCACACTCTTATAAACCGCCAGAATGCTTCTTTGGGCGGTGGCTCTTCTGTTGCCATTCTTATGTCTCTTTATAATGCCGTCCCGTATTTACAGCAGCAGCTGAACTCGCTCCTGCAGCAAACCCGCCCTGACTGGACTTTATATTGGCGGGATGACGGCTCTACCGATACCAGCCTGACCATCATGCACCAGTTTGCTCAACAGGTTGGCAAAGAGCGCTGCGTGGAAGTCATGCCGCGCAATGGTGAGCATCTCGGGGTCACGGCCTCCTACGCCACACTCCTGGCCCATACGCTCCCCACCCTTTCTGTCGCGTTTTGTGATCAGGATGATGTCTGGTTCCCCGACAAGCTGGAACGTGGTCTGCGTGCTCTGGCTACGGTGCCAGAATCTACGCCAGCCCTGTACTGCACACGCCAGACCCTGACGGACAAAAACCTGCGTCCAACCGGCTTGTCTCCCGAATTGCCAGACACAACCGGCTTTTTGCCCGCCATGACGCAGAATATTGCGACAGGTTGTACCCTTATGCTGTCTCCTGCGGCCTGTGCCTTGCTCCGCAAAGCCATGCCCGCCCCTACATTCCTCCTGCATGACTGGTGGGCTTACCTGATGGTGAGTGGCGCAGGCGGACGCATCCTTACGGATAATCAGCCGTCGCTGTTCTATCGCCAGCATGAAAAAAACGCCGTGGGGGCACGCAGCCAGTTCCTGCACCGCGCGCTGGCTGCCCTAAAGCGTGGTCCGACCGCATTCATGAATATTTTCCGGGCCAATACGCTGTATCTGCTCAACCGGCAGAACCTGCTCACACCTGACGCGGTGAACGCTCTGCATCTGCTGCGCAAAGCGCAGACGCCCGGCTGGAGGGGAGCACTTTCCCGAGTCTCTCTCATGCATCGTCTGAAGCAGCTCAGACGGCATAAAAAGCTCGAACAACTGGTTTTCCGGGTGTGGTTTTTGCTGGGATAAGCTTTTGTTCCCGCGTTTTGCGCAAAGACTCGCCTCCCAACCTTCTTTAGGACACCAGTTCAGGCTAGGTTACGGGCTGTTTCAGCCTGAAACACCATCATCAACTATCCGTCGCCGGTCTCCCTTTTCAGACAGAGGAGGGTACGGGCGGCCTTTTGGAGTCAGGATCCAGGCCCTTGGCGCGCGTGAGCCACTCAAGATCTTCCGATTACGTCCCCTCCCCTTACAAAAGCGCGTTTCGTCTGCGCCTTGAAGAAGGCGGGGGAATTCTGCTGTGCTTGCTCGCCTGCGTCTTGCTGGTCGCACTGGTTACGTACAACCCGAACGATCCCTCCTTTAACACCGCAACCGGCCAGCCGCCCACCAATCTGCTGGGCATGACCGGGGCTGTGCTGTCTGACACCCTGCTACAGGGAATCGGACTAGCTGCTGTTCTGCCGTCCCTGATCCTGATGGCGTGGGGCTGGCGTTTCCTCAGCCACCGTCTGCTCGGGCATGAAGCACCAATGGTGTTCGCCCTGCGCGTGGTCGCGCTGATCTGCCTGCTGCCGGTTGCCGGGGCGTTGCTTGCCGCCATTCCGCTCCTGTTTACCGCCCTGCCCCCCATCCATTGGCCGACACCGGCTGGCATTGGGGGAGGCATCGGCTTTTCGATTGCCCAGACATCTCTCTCCGCTGGTACTGCGGCCATTGGGCCGGCCGGCGGCATGGTGATCTGGATTCTCGGGGGGCTGCTCGCCATTCTGCTCACCGCCCTCTGCACAGGTCTGCGGCGTGAAGAATGGCTGACACTCTGGCGCGGTATGATGGTGCTTGTTCGCCTGCCCGGCCAGCTTGGCATGCGCTTTGTGCGCTATTACGCCAGCCGCAAACCCCAGACCGCCGAAGTCTCCGGCCCGCTGGGAGGCTATGCGAGCGGGGAAGAAACGACCTACGCCAAAGGCAGCAGCGCGTCTGCGCACAGCCTGTTTCAGGATGATGAGGACGAGGAGGATATCCCGGTCTCGGCCAGAGCAGGAAGTGCAGCCCCTGCCGCCTATGCTCCGGAACCGGAGGAACCTGCTCCCACTCAGGCAGCAGCCACTGTAAGGGAAGAGCCTGTTGCTGCCTCTGGCCTGACTCTGGAGCCTGCCCCGTCCGCAGCCCCTGCACAGGGCCGGAATGGCCTTCTGGGCCGGTTGTTTACCGGCAAGGATGCCGCCACCTCCGGCAGCCCGGCCAAAGCGGCTAAAGCTTCTTCCTCCCCGACCCGGAAAGGCGGATGGGAACTCCCGCCTCTGGATCTGCTGAAGCCCGCTCCGGCCCGTACACAACACGGTCCCTCGGAAGAGGACCTGACCAAAACAGCCCGCCAGCTGGAGCAGGTACTGTGTGATTACGGCGTGCAGGGCACGATTGTCGGCATGAGTGCTGGTCCAGTCGTCACGCTCTATGAGCTGGAACCCGCCGCAGGGATCCGGTCTGCCCGCGTGATTGGTCTGGCGGATGACGTCGCCCGCTCCCTCTCCGTGCTGAGTGTCCGTATTGCAACGGTCCCCGGCCGCAATGTGATCGGTATTGAAGTGCCGAACAAAAAGCGGGAGACGGTTTATCTGTCCGAGCTGCTTAACCAGCAGGACTGGCGGGAAGACCCGGCGCACCTTTCTCTCGCACTTGGTAAGGATATTGAGGGCGAACCCGTCTTCAGTGATCTAGCCCGCATGCCGCATCTGCTGGTAGCCGGTACCACCGGGTCGGGTAAGTCTGTTGGCGTCAACGCCATGATTCTCTCGTTGCTCTACCGGCTTTCCCCGGATGAGTGCCGCCTGATCATGATTGACCCCAAGGTGCTGGAACTCTCCATTTATGATGGCATCCCTCACCTGCTGACCCCGGTGGTGACAGAACCACCCAAAGCCGTGAACGCTCTGAAATGGGTCGTGCGGGAAATGGACCGCCGCTACCGCACCATGGCGCATCTGCAGGTGCGTAATATTGCAGGCTACAACGCCCGCGCAGCAGAAGCCCGTGCAGATGGGGAAGTGGTTGTCCGCCGTGTGCAGACAGGCTTTGACCCGGAAACCGGTAACCCGGTGTTTGAGGAACAGTCCGTCACACTGGACCCGATGCCCTATATCGTCGTGATTATCGACGAGGTGGCCGACCTGATGATGACAGCCGGTAAGGAAATTGACGCCTGTGTGCAGCGTCTGGCGCAGAAAGCTCGTGCAGCGGGCATTCACGTAGTCATGGCCACGCAGCGCCCCTCCGTGGACGTGATTACCGGCACCATTAAAGCCAACTTCCCGACCCGTATCTCCTTCCAGGTGATCAGCAAGTTCGACAGCCGCACCATTCTGGGTGAACAGGGTGCTGAACAGCTGCTCGGGCAGGGTGACATGCTGTTCATGCAGGGTGGCGGCCGCATTACCCGCGTGCATGGTCCATTTGTGGCGGATAACGAGGTTGAGCAGGTCGTCAACTTCCTGAAGGAACAGGGCGAGCCGATTTATGATGATGACGTTCTGTCCGAACCGGTGGAAGAAGCCCCGGCCAGCAGCGGCAAATCCGGCGGCGGCGATAACGGCGAATCCGATATGTATGATGAAGCCGTGGCCATTGTGACGCGAGAAGGCAAAGCTTCGACCTCCTTCGTGCAGCGGCACCTGTCCATTGGTTACAACCGGGCCGCCAAGCTGATTGAGCAGATGGAACGTGAGGGCATTATCAGCCGCGCCGACCATGTCGGCCGCCGCAAGGTGCTGACAGGCCCCAACCGCGAGGAATGACCAAGCCCGCCTCCTGCCCTTTCCCGCTCAGCGTGCTGTATCAGGATCAGCATGTGGTGATTCTGGATAAACCCGCCGGTGTGCCCGTGCATGCCGGCCCCAAGGGCGGCCCATGTGTGGAAGACTGCTTTCCCCTGCTCTCCCGCCGCAAGGACGGCCCTTGGCTGGCACATCGGCTGGATGCGGAAACGTCCGGCTGTCTGGCCATTGCCTTACGCAAGCAGCCGCTTCTGGCCATGCAAAAAGCCTTTGCCGACAAAACAGCCCGCAAAACCTACTGGGCCATTGTGAAAGGTGGACCGGACGCAGAGCGGGGTGAAATCTCTCTACCGCTAACCAAGAAAACGGCTCCGTCCGGCTGGCGTATGATTACTGATCCCGATGGCACCCCGGCCCGCACAGACTGGCGTGTGCTGGGACGTGGCGAGGGGTTGTGCTGGCTGGAGCTCTCTTTGCACACAGGGCGAACGCATCAGGCCCGTGTTCATTGCGCTGCCATGGGCTGGCCGATTCTGGGGGATACGCTCTACGGACACCCTCACCCGGAAGGGCTTCACCTGCTGGCCCGCAGCCTGACGCTGCCGCTTACGCCGCCGGTTTCCGCCACAGCACCTCCCCGTAAAGGCATGGAAGCAGCACTCCAGGCTTGCGGGTGGCAGGGCATCTAAGGCCTAAAAAAACGATTTTCTAAGCAACGGACGGTCTTGAACGGGCACCATCAGGCGCGGAACAGGCCTTTCCAGCGCCATTCCCGCACAATGTCTTCATGCAGGAGGCGACGTTTTTCCCGCATGGTAGCGGCATCAAACAACCGGGCACGAGCACGGCCAGCTTGGCCTGCTTCCGCTCGTAGGGCTGGCGAGAGGATGAGGCGTTCCAGCACATTGGCCAGATCATCCGGTTCGTCCGGGTCCGCATACAACCCGGCATCTCCAACCACATCCGGCAGGCCGCCCCGATGCGAGGCCACAACAGCCGCTCCGCATCCCATCGCTTCCAGAGCTGCCATGCCAAACGGTTCCGGCCACCGGCTGGGGACCACCACAATTGCGGCCCGGCTCATGGCCTGCAACACAGCCTCATGCGGCTGATAGCCACGCAGCACCACACCGGCCTGTTCAGCCGGCGGACGTAAAGCGTTGAGAAACGGAGTCTCTGGCGAGTCGGGGCCAAAGCGATCCGCGCCAATCATCTCAGCGCGCCAGCCGGCATGGCGGGGCAAGATGCGGGCGCAGGCCGCCACAAAAGCATCGGCCCCTTTGTCCGCCACAATACGCCCGGCAAACAACAGCACCGAGGCACGCTGTTCCGCTGGCAACGGCAGGGCAGAAAGATCCAGACTGTTGGGCAGCACCCGCACGCAGGACGTCACACCCTGACTGATAAAGCGCCCACGTACCCATTCTGAGACGGCAACCACCGCTACAGCCTGCCCCAGATGCTCACGCTCTGCCGCTGTGCGGGCGCGCTTCATACCGCAGGGGTCATTATGCAGCACCAGCACAATCGGCAGGCCGGGGCAGGCTTTGCGCAACGCGAGAGCAACATCGGGCCGGTTATGAACTTCAATCAGATCAGGCCGGACAGACCGGGCTACGCGTGCAACGCCTGCGGCATAACGCTGAATACGGCTGAAAGGCCGAAAGACCGGCACCACAGGCACAAACCGCACCCCGGCAAAGGACTGCCCGACAGGCGGAAGCCCCACCACGGTTTCCGCACTACTCGCCATGCGCCGCACCAGCAGCGCAATGGCCCCGGCCTCACCCGGCGCAAAGCGTTCTCTTGGAGTCAGCACCGTCAGAACGCGCAAGGCTGAAAGCGCGCCGTGTGCGCCTTTTCCTCCGGCTGATTCGGTGGGTGTGGGAGCCGCTGGCGGCCCCATGCCGGAACGCGCCATCATATCTGGCAGAACATCACAGAAAAACGGCCCTGCTCAGGCCAGAGATTCATAAACGTCCAGATACCAGTCTTTGGGTTCCTGCGCAGCCTGATCATACCATTCCTGCATCAGCGGATGCTGGCGCACGGCCGCCATATACTGGCGGGAAATATCCGAAAGACCCGGCACATCATAGGACAGGAAACGCGCCACGATGGGGGCATACATGGCATCGGCATTGCCAAATTCTGCCCCAAAGAGAAATGCACCATCCTGCCCGAAACGGGTACGGGCATCGGTCCAGAGGGCATCAATACGGGCGATGTCTTTCAACACGTCCTCATCAAACCCGGCAGCAGGCGGACGTTTATCGCGGCCCAGATTCATGGGCAGAGCAGCCCTTACAGCGCGAAAACCGGAATGCATTTCAGCAGAAATGGACCGCGCAACGGCGCGGGCGCAGCGGTCTACAGGCCACAGATCGGGGTCCTGTTCCGCACAATATTCCGCAATAGAGAGCGAGTCCCACACCACGGCACCATGATGTTCCAGATACGGTACACATCCATTGGGAGAGAGGGTTTTAAGGGCTGTCGTCTTGCCGCCACCGGCCAGAGGGATGACATCAATATCGACATTCAGTCCGGCCAGCCGGACCGGCAGCCAGCCCCGCAGAGACCATGAAGAATAGCGCTGCGTTCCAATAACAAGCCGTCCGTCTGCCATTTTTTCTCTCCTTCAGGCCGCCGACGTTGCCTCCGCCCGGCGAATAAAGCCGCCGCCCAGAATGCGGCTGCCATCATAAAACACACAGGCCTGACCGGGGGCTGGCATGGCGGGTTCTTCCAGCAGAACAGTCGCGCCCTCCGCAGTCGGCACAACACGAGCCGGGCGAGGCTCTTCCCGCGCACGCATCTGCACGCGGCAGATCAGCCCTTCCGGCGGGGCATCCACCAGCCAGTTCACATCCCGCACGGAAAGGGTGCTGACATAAGATCCCTCACGCGGGCCAATCACCACACGCCTGCGGCCCGGTTCCACACCCACAACCATCTGGCGTTCACCATCCAGCCGGGCCGCGTTACCCAACCGTTTGCTCTGACCAACGGTAAAGCGCATCACGCCTTCATGCTGGCCGACAACACGCCCGGAAGCATCCACAATCTCGCCAGGACCAGCCATCTCGGGGTGCATTTTTTCCACGAGATCCACGTAGGACCCATCGCTGACAAAGCAGAGATCCTGACTGTCGGGCTTACCCGCCACAACCAGCCCAAACCGTTCGGCTTCCTCACGCACGGCGGCCTTGTCCGGCATGTCACCCAGTGGGAAACGCAGGAAATCCAGCTGCTCCCGCGTGGTGGCGAACAGGAACCAGGACTGGTCCCGTGCCTCATCAACCGGGCGGTGCAATTCCGCCCCGTTCGGACCTTCCACGCGGCGCACATAGTGGCCGGTGGCCATGGCGTCGGCCCCGATTTCCTTCGCCAGCCCCAAAAGATCGGTAAATTTCACGCCCTGATTACAGGCCACGCACGGCACCGGCGTTTCACCTGCCGCATAGGCATCAGCAAACCGCTCGATCACGCTGTCCTTAAACCGGCGTTCCGCATCAATCACGTAATGCGGGAATCCCAGACGGTCGGCCACGGCACGGGCATCACGGATGTCCTGCCCGGCACAGCACGCGCCTTTTTTGGCTGCACCGCGGGAATCATAAAGCTGAAGGGTCGCCCCGATTACCTCGTGCCCTTCTGCCTGAAGGCGGGCGGCAACCACGGAACTGTCCACCCCCCCGGACATGGCCACAAGAATGCGCATCGGCGCGTCCCCTTTTTATCTGTAAACGGTGTTCAGGCCGTGCGCGGCAGGCGCACAACAAGACCATCCAGTGCTTCTGTCATGACAATCTGGCAGCCAAGGCGGGACGTCTTTTCCAGACCAAAGGCCAGATCCAGCATATCTTCTTCATCATCCGTGGCGGCAGCCAGTTTCGGCGCCCAGGACGGGTCCACAACCACATGGCAGGTTGCGCAGGCCAGAGAGCCTTCACAGGCTCCTTCAAGATCAATGCCATGCTTGTGGGCAATTTCAAGCACAGAAAGGCCGAGCGGTGCATCAACCGTGCGTTCGGTTCCGTCCTGTTCAACAAACGTCATCTGGGGCATTCGTTTTTTATCCTGCCAAGGCTATCTTTGTCATGGCGGCCTGCACCAGCCTGTCCGCCGCGCGCTCCGCCTCGGCGGCTGAGGTAAAACGTCCGGGGGAGAGACGCAAGCTTCTTCCGGCCTCATCGCGCCCCAGGCCCATGGCCTCCAGCACATAAGACGGGGCGATTTCCGCCGAAGAACAGGCCGAGCCCAGAGACACCGCAAGCCCCGGCATGGCGGCAATTACGTCCAGCGCCTTCAGGCCTTCCGGCAGACGCAGACTAAACAAACCCGGCAGACGAGGCGCTGCTACGGCATTGACCACAACTCCCGGCAGGCCGCGTTTCACGCGCGCCAGAAACACGTTCCGCAGATGCGCAAGATGGGCAGCATCTTTCGGCCCTTCTTCCCGCGCAATCCGGCAGGCCGCCCCGAATCCGGCCAGTAGAAAACCCGGCAATGTGCCGGACCGCAGCCCGCGCTCCTGCCCGCCACCAGAAAAGAGGGGCTGCAACCGCACCCGTGGGCGACGACGGACAAACAGCGCCCCAGCCCCTTTGGGGCCATACAATTTGTGCGAGGAAATAGACCCCAGAGCGAGCCCCATCTGCCGCACATCGACCGGAACTTTCCCCGCCGCCTGCGCAAGGTCCGAATGCAGCAAAGCTCCGGCCTGCTCCACCAGCGGGGCAAGTGTTGCCAAATCCTGCAACACGCCCGTCTCATTATTCGCCGCCATGATGGAGACCAGAGCGGTCGGGACCTCAAGCGCCTTTTGCAAAACAGCCGAGTCCAGCAGTCCATTGGCATCCACAGGGAGAATAACCGGCTCAAATCCTTCCTGAGCCAGATCCCGCACGCTTTCCAAAACGCATTTATGTTCGGTAACCACGGTAATCACCCGGCGGCGCGGGCTGCCCTGTGCCGCCAGATGACGTGCAGCCCCTTTAATGGCAAGATTATTGGCCTCGGTCGCCCCGGACGTGAAAATAATCTCACGCGGGTCAGCCCCAATGAGGGCTGCAACTTCCGCCCTTGCTGTATCCACCAGTGCCGCAGCCCTCCGGCCCGAAGCATGGGTGCTGCTGTGCGGATTCCCATTCTCTTCTTCAAGAGCAGTCAGCATCACGGCCCTTACGCGGGGGTCACACGGGGTGGTCGCCGCATGATCGAAATAAAGCTCGTCCATGTCCTCCCCTTTTTGGTTAGCCCGCAATAGTCGGGGCAGCACTTTGCGCCATAGCCCCATAAGCCCGGATAAACTGATTTATGTCGTCTTCCGTCACATTCCAGGGCAGGGACACACGAATAGCCTGCGCCGCAAGATCTCCCAGCCCCATGGCATCCAGCACATGAGAGGCCGCAACCTTGCCGGATGAGCAGGCCGACCCGGCAGAGACACACACGCCATCCAGATCCAGCCGCATCAGCTGCCCCTGCGCTCTGCGCCCCGGCAAGGACAGATTGGTAGTGTTTGCCAACCGGGGTGCATCACCGCCGTTCACCACAGCGCCTGCGGCAACAGCCGCTTCTTCCAGCTTATCCCTCAACGCTGCAAGCGGCTGAGCAGGCTGGGCCAGAGACGCCTGCAAGGCAGCCGTCAGCCCCGCCAGTGCTGGCAATGGCGGGGTACCGCCTCGGCGGCCCTGTTCCTGACCGCCCCCTTCAAACAACGGGTCCAGACGCGCGGGAGCCGGACCACGCAGCAGCAAAGCCCCAGCACCTTTGGGGCCACCCATTTTGTGGCCAGACAAGGCAAGGCTATCCATGCCCATCTCTTCAACACACAACGCCATGCGGCCTGCGGCCTGCACGGCATCCACATGCACATGCGCGCCATGGATTCGGCAAAGGCGCACAATCTCCGCCATCGGGTGCAGAACACCCGTCTCATTATTGGCCAGCATCAGGCAGACAAAGGCGGGCGGACCGTCCTGCGCCAGTTCGGCTTCCAGCACATCCAGCCGCACCTGACCGGCAGTGTCCACGGGCAGCCAGGTCAGAGGCGCGCCTGCCGGCACGCCCTTGCGCACGGCATCATGCTCCGTCTGGCCGACCAGAAAGCGCCTGCCCTGCCCCAGCCCGTGCATGGCCAGCACATTGGCCTCCGTGCCACCGGATGTAAAAATACAATTCAGCGGGGCCACACCAAGGGTTTTTGCAACCTGATCCCGCGCGTCTTCCAGCACGGCCCGCGCCATGCGCCCGGCCCGGTGTACGGAGGACGGGTTGCCTGTCAGGTCAGCCGCCGCAAGCATGGCCTCGCGCGCTTCCGGCCGAAGCGGTTCCGTGGCGTTGGCATCCAGATAAATCCTACGCGGCGTCTCACTCCCGCTGCGCGTCCAGAGACTCATACTCTGCTCCTCTTTCCGGCCAGTTTCTGGTGCTGTCCGATTGCCTTCACTTGTCCGTGCGCTCCCCTGCAAGGGGCACAAAACAGCCATTAGAACGATTTATGTGGAAATTATGACTGCACACCCCTTATAGAAGGGCACATGGTCGATACCATACAGTGCAGCAAGGTGGGCCAGCATGGAATGTCTGTTTTCCGGTGTCTTTGGTGGCCACAAGACAACATAGGAGCAGTATGCCCCTGCCGGCGACAAGGTCAATCTCAGATTTTGCGCCTCACCCCTTTTCCTGCCTCCTGCATGATACCATGTCCATAACAGACCTTTCTCAGCCGCGTCTTTCCTGCATGCGGCGGTGGGTGGCCTGTTTTACGAATGTTTTGCGGGCCGCCTGACCCGCCCGCACCGGCTTGTAGCGTGGCATCGCCGCCTGCCGGAGCATCTGCCAAACCGGGATGCGTCATGCCCACGGACGCATTCCAAAACAATGCGGAACCCGAATGCCTGAGGTTATGTTTGCCGGCCCGGACGGGCGTCTTGAAGGGCGTTACCACCATTCCAACCAGCCCAATGCCCCCCTGGCACTGGTGCTGCACCCGCACCCGCTGCATGGCGGCACAATGAACAACCGCATTACCTACGCTATGTACCGGTCCTTTGAAAAAATGGGCTTTTCGGTCATGCGCTACAATTCCCGTGGTGTCGGGCGGTCTCAGGGCCGGTATGACGGTGGGATTGGTGAAATTTCCGATGCCGCCGCCGCTCTGGACTGGATGCAGATGGTCAACCCCAATGCCAGCGGTCTGTGGATTGCGGGCTATTCGTTTGGGGCTTTTGTTGGGATGCAGCTGCTGATGCGCCGTCCGGAAATTACCGGCTGGATCAGCGTCGCCCCCCCGGCCACGTATTATGATTTTGGCTTTCTGGCACCGTGCCCCTGTGGCGGCCTGATGATTGCAGGCGGCAAGGATGACATGGCTCCGGAACCCGCCATCCACAAACTGGTAGATAAGCTGAACACCCAGAAGGGTGTGACGGTGGACTACCGCGTGTTCCCCGATGCAGACCATATCTTTGCCAAACAGGCAGACAAGGTAACGGCCGCTCTGGAAGACCACGTGACGACAGCCATGGCGCACCGCAACATGCCGCTGGCTGCTGACTGATTTTCTTATGCATGGGGCAGAACGTCCGTAGGTCTGCCCCTGCATACCGAACCACCACCTAACAAGGGCGTGCAGTTCGGTCGTTCAGATTATTTTCTGCGCGGGTGAGCCAGCTCCCGCACCACGCCATGCAGCGTGCGCAGCTCCTGCTCCGTGACTTCCCCACGCGTGAAAAAGTGCCGAAGATTGCGAACCATACCGGGGCGCTTCTGCTCGTTATGCAGGAAGCCGCACTCATCCAGTTCGCGGATCAGATGCCCCATGAAGTTTTCCAGCTCGCCTTTAGTGGCCACATGGGTCTCGTTGGTCATGAGTTCGCACGGCGCGGTCTGATCTTCCGCCATCCACCATTCATACGCCATGATCATGACGGCCTGCGCCAGATTGAGCGACATGAAGGCCGGGTTCAGCGGGTAGCGAATGAGCGCATCCGCCCGCGCCATATCTTCATTATCAAGGCCAGCACGTTCCGGCCCAAACAGCAGGCCCACTTTCAGGCCCCGATTGGTGGCTGCTCGTAATTCCGCTGCCCCGCCGCGTGCCGTCATCACCGTTTTGACGATGTGGCGCGGGCGCGGACAGGTGGCGAAAACGTGGTGTAGATCCGCAATGGCGTCATCCACGCTCTCATGCACCGTGGCTGCTTCCAGAATCCGGTCCGCGCCAGAGGCGGTTCGCCAGGCGCGGTCCTGCGGCCAGCCATCCCGCGGGCTGACCAGCCGCAGGTGAAACAACCCACCATTGGCCATGGCCCGCGCGGTGGTGCCAATATTTTCCGCAAGCTGCGGACGCACCAGAATCACAACCGGCGTGTTGCCAACAAGCTCCAGCGGTGCCCCGCCGTCACGCCCGGTCATGCGCGCCTCCAGATGGTGCCGTCTTTCGTATCTTCAAGCACAATGCCCTGTCCCTGTAGCTGGTCACGCAAGGCATCCGCCTTTGCAAAATCGCGGGCCTTCTTGGCGGCTGCACGCTCAGCAATCAGGGCGTCGATTACGGCATCTTCGTCAGAACTGTCGCCCTTGAACCATTTTTCCGGGTCTTCCTGCAAAAGCCCGAGCATACCAGCGCCAGCTTTCAGAGCCCCGGCAGCCTGTCTGTCACCTGCCAGTGCCTGACCGGCGAGAGCATGCAGTTCAGCAATGGCCATCGGCGTGTTCAGATCTTCCGCCAGTGCCTTCATAACCGCTTCCGACGGAGCAACCTCCGGCACAGGGCCTGCGGCCAGAGCGCGATAGAACCGGTCCAGCACCTTGCGGGATTCCTGCAAACCGGCCTGCGTATAGTTCAGGGTGGAGCGGTAATGCGCCCCCAGAAGCAGAAGGCGCAGGGCCTCCGCCGGTGCCTGTTTCAGCACATCCCGAATCGTCAGGAAATTGCCGAGGGATTTCGACATCTTCTCGCCTTCAACGAGAAGCATGGCGTTATGCACCCAGTAATTGGCGAACTTGCCCTGCGGGAAGCAGCACAGGCTCTGGGCGCGCTCATTCTCATGGTGAGGGAACAGCAGGTCCGACCCGCCACCATGAATATCAAAGCTTTCCCCCAGATAGCGGTGCGACATGGCCGAACATTCAATATGCCAGCCGGGACGCCCGCGACCCCACGGGCTTTCCCATCCCGGCTGATCTGCATCGGAGGGTTTCCAGAGCACAAAGTCACCCGGATTTTTCTTGTAGCCGGCCACTTCTACGCGGGCACCGGCCACCAGTTCTTCCGGGTCCCGGCCAGACAATGCGCCGTAAGACGGGAAAGAGGCGACCGAGAACAGCACATGGCCATCCGCCTCATAGGCGTGGCCGTTTTCAATCAGGCGGGCAATCAGCGCCTGCATTTCACCAATATTATGCGTGGCGCGCGGTTCAATATCCGGTGGCAGCACGTTCATGGCGGCCAGATCCTGATGGAATTCTTCCGTGGTGCGCTGCGTCAGGGAGCCAATATCTTCCCCGTTGGCGCGGGCGCGGGCGGTGATCTTGTCATCCACATCCGTGATATTCCGCACAAAGGTTACACGCGGATAGGCATGCCGCAGGAACCGCACCAGCACGTCAGCCGTCAGCATGGCGCGCAGGTTGCCGATATGGGCCAAATCATAGACCGTAGGTCCACAATAATAAACTTTCACATGCTCCGGATCGAGCGGCGTGAACGGCACGGTCGCGCGACGCTGACTATCGTGCAGAGAGAGTGCTGGCAAAGATGCTGAGGCAGAGTGCGACATAAGCGACTAGATGCGCCAGCGTGTGGTTCGATGCAATATCCGCACAACCAAAAAACTGCGGGAAGATCGAAAACCGGATCTTGACGCGCTGCGTGTTTTACAGTTTTAATCCGCCCCTGCACGTCACGTGCTGTGCCCTTATAGCTCAGTGGTAGAGCAACCGCCTTGTAAGCGGTAGGTCTTCAGTTCAAATCTGAATGGGGGCACCATTCTTTCCCATTTTCAAGAAATGCTTTTTTTTGCCTGCTCTCAATGAGCCAGAGGCGCGCTTTTACGCGCCCGGTTTCCAGCCATCCTGCGTGAGCGCCACACCGGCCAGATACAGGCTGCCGCAAATCAGCACACGGGCGGGTTTGCCGTCTGATTGTGCCTTGAGGCCTTCCAAAGCCTTAACCAGTGTCGGACCAACCTGCGCTTTGCCTGCTGAGGCCGCGACAATCGCTTCGACCGGCAGAGCCAGATGTTGCGTGGGTTCACTGATAGCCCACAGCGTGGTGGCGTAAGGCAGAACCGGGTTCAGGAAGCCCGTGGCATCCTTGGTCTGTTTCATGCCGACCAGAAGATGCAGCGGTTCATCGCCCCATTTCTGCAATTCCTGCGCCAGAGCATGACCCGCGCCGGGGTTGTGTCCGCCATCCAGCCACAACTCCCACCCTGCGGGCAGGCTTTGCGCCAGTGTTCCGTGCAGGCGCTGCATGCGTGCAGGCCACGAGACCTTGCCCACCCCCTGCCAGCCAGCAGCAGGCACGCTCAGGCCAGCAACGCGCAGAGCCTCTACCGCCAGACCGACATTTTCCATCTGCCAGGGGCCGGCAAGAGCCGGCGCAGGGAGCGTGAGCGTCCCCTGGGAATCGGTAAAGATAAGGCTGCCCTCTGGCGCGGAAACACCCACAGAAGCGGCTGGCGCGATCTGCCAGGCGTCACCTCGGCTGGCGAGCGACGCACCCACTTTGCGGGCCTCCGCTTCCAGCACATGCCGCACAGCGTCTGGCTGCGCGCCGGTTACGGCAGGAACACCGGGCTTGAAAATACCGACTTTTTCCGCGGCAATCGCTTCCAGCGTGTTCCCCAGAAACGCTTCATGATCCATGGAAACAGAGGTAACGATGCAGGCTGCCGGGTGCTTCAGCACATTGGTGGCGTCACACCGGCCACCCAGACCAACCTCGATAATGGCCAGTTCCGCCGGATGGCGAGAGAACAGCAGGAAGCCCGCTGCCGTCAACACCTCAAACACGGTGATGGGCGCGCCCGCATTCACCTGTTCGATTTCTTCCAATGTGGCGACCAGCTCGGTTTCACTCACCAGCTTTCCGGCAATGCGGAACCGCTCCGTCACATCCACCAGATGGGGGGACGTCATGACATGCACGCGCCAGCCAGCTGCCTCGCCAATGGCGCGCAGCGTGGCGCAGGTGCTACCTTTGCCGTTGGTGCCCGCCACATGGATAACGGGCGGCAATTTGTCTTCCGGATGGCCCAGTTTACCGAGCAGGGTTTCCAGCCGCCCGAGCGAGAGATCAATCAACGCCGGGTAAAGGCTGTTCAGCCGTTCCAGCACTTCTCCGGTCCGGCCAGAAAACTCAGTTGTCGGCGCAGAGCCGCCAGAAGAGGATGTCACGCGCCAATCGCTCAGGCAGCGGGGGCCGCAGGGGCGGCATCCGGCACAACCGTAGCGGCAGGCGTGGGCGCAACCTTATCGCCTTCAGGCGTAACAGGCGTGCGCATCAGCAAGCCAATGATCCGGGCCAGTGTTTCCCGCATGTCTTTGCGCTTCACCACCATGTCCAGCATACCGTGGTCCAGCAGGTATTCCGACCGCTGGAAGCCTTCGGGCAGCTTTTCACGCACGGTATCTTCAATCACACGCGGACCAGCAAAGCCGATCAGAGCGTTGGGTTCGGCAATCTGCACATCACCCAGCATGGCGAAGGAGGCCGTCACCCCACCCGTGGTCGGGTTGGTCAGCACCACAATATAAGGCAGGCCTGCTTCCTTGAGCATCTGCACGCCAATGGTGGTGCGCGGCATCTGCATCAGGCTGATCGCACCTTCCTGCATACGCGCGCCGCCGGAGGCCGTGAAAATGACCAGCGGAGATTTCTGCAGCACGGCCAGACGCGCGGCAGCCACAAAGCGCTCACCGAAGGCCGCGCCCATGGTGCCCGCCATGAATTCAAACGCCATGACACCCACAACACTCGGGTGACCGCCGATGGTGCCGTGGGCAACAATCAGGGATTCATCCAGCTGGCTCTTGGCGCGGGCGTCTTTCAGGCGGTCGGTATATTTTTTCTGGTCGCGGAAGCCCAGCGGGTCCACCGGGGCTGGCGGCAGTTCGATCTGGGTGCATTCCCCATTATCAAACGTCCAGGCCAGACGGTCAGCCACCGGCGCTTTCATGTGGTGCCCGCAATGGGGGCACACATTCAGGTTGCGGTGCAGTTCCTTGGTCAGAACCATCTGACTGCAGGACTCGCAGTTGGTCCACAGATTATCCGGCACGTCACGACGCAGCAGGCCGCGAATTTTGGGACGGACGTATTCGGTGATCCAGCTCATTTTGAACCCTGCAACTGCGATAAATCAAAAAAAGGGAACATAGCCCTGTTGCAGCGTGCCTTACGCTGCTTGCGCCGTCCTGCCAAGCATTATGGCCCGGCGGGACGGCGCGTCAGGCTGTAAGACGCGCCTTACAGAGCGCCTTCAACCCAGGCTTTCAGCTGGCTTTTGGGCAGTGCGCCCACCTTGGTGTCCAGCACCTGACCATCGCGCACCAGCATCAGGGTCGGGATGCTGCGCACACCATAAGTGTTGGGGGAGACGGGGTTATCATCAATGTTGATCTTGGCCACCGTCAGCTTGCCCGCAAAGTCCTTGCCGAGCTCTTCCAGCGCCGGGCCGATCATCTTGCACGGACCGCACCATTCTGCCCAGAAATCAACCAGCACCAGACCAGAAGCCTTGAGCACATCGGCATCAAAGCTGGAATCTGTAACAGCACGTGTATGTTCACTCATGGATTGTCTCTTCCTTGGTTTAAGGGACGGATCACGCAGGTGCGTCGTGCAGGGCCAAACCCAGCCGCGTGCAAACGGTTCCCCATCCCCTTCTGTGTCTCTCTACACTTAAGGGGCCAGCGCATCCGGTCAAGATGCGCTGTATGAGCCGCCCCCCGGCGCATGCAGATCCAGCAAGGCATCGGGCAGCACATCCGCGCGCGGCCCTTCCGTCCAGACCAGCACGCACCGGACTGGTTTATGGGGATACAACCCCTGCAACAAAGCCCGGTAGGCCGCCATCTGGCGCAGATACAACACTGGCGTGGCCGCCACCATGCGCGGCGTGTGCCGCCCGGTTTTGAAGTCACACACCAGCACCTTGTCCGGCAGCAGAATCATGCGGTCCACCTGCCCCACAATCACCTGGCCACCTGCCACACCGGCCAGACGCTGTTCAGCCCGCGCCTGCGGGGAGAACAAGGGGGCCAGATCCGGCAGCGCCAGCACACCCAGCACCTGTTCGGCCAGCGTTGCGGCCTCTTCCGGTTTCAGTCCGCTGGCAGGCCGACCCAGCCAGGCATAAGCCATCTCGGCCTGCAGCTCCGGTGGATAAGCAGGCAGATACTGCAAAAGCGCATGCACCAATGTGCCACGTCGGAAGGCCGCCTCACGCGCCGCAGCCGGCGTTACCGTGGCCACATCCAGCGGAGAGCGGACCGGAGGCAATGGCCCCAGCATGGCATCATCCGGGCGACTGGGCGCCAAAGGCCGGGCTAGTGGAGCATCCGGCACCGGCGGCATGCCCTGCCACGTCGGGGCATGCCCCAGCCATGCGGGCAGAGCTGACGGGGAGGCCGCAACCGGCAACTGACTGCCTGACTGGTCTTTCACGCCTTCTTTCGGACCATGCGGCTGAGGCTTTTCCTCCAGCACCAGCATTTCGCCCGTCCAGCCGCCGGCATCCCACTCCTGCGGCACAGCGCCGACGACTTCAAAGCCCTTGCGGCACCGCTCGTACCAACTTTCCGGCGGCACCACGCGCCCCGGCTTCCAGCCACAGACCACCAAACGCTCTGCGGCGCGCGTAAGCGCCACATAGAGCAGGCGATTATATTCCTCGATCGCACTGGCCTGCATGGCCGCCCGTAGCTTCTGCGTCACGCTCACGGCCAGCGCACCGCGCGGCACATAAAGCGGCACGTCCAGCCCGGTTGAACCGTCCTTCACCCAGAACAGACGATCCTCAAACCGGGGTGTGCCCACCGTATCGGGCAGAATGACCAGCCGCGCCTGCAACCCCTTCGCCCCATGCGCGGTCATGACACGCACAGCATCGCCCCCGGCTTCGGCCTCGCGCTTCACAGTTTCTTCCGAATTACGCAGCCAGTGCAGAAAGCCCTGCAAAGAAGGCGGATGCATATCCTGATAGCGCAGAGCTGCCGAAAGCAGTTCATCAATCGACTCGGCAGCCTCCGGCCCCAGACGGGTCAGCAAACGCGCCCGCCCTCCAGAGCGCCCCAGCGCCTCGGAGAGCAGTTCATGCGGCGTCAGATAATCCACACGCCGGAACAGGCCATCCAGCATCTGCCAGGCCTGCGTCCAGTCTGGCCGTTCCGCGTGATGCTCCCGCAAGGCGGACCAGAGCGGCTCCGCCTTGCCGCGCCCGGTTGCCAGCACCATCAGGCTTTCATCTGAGAGGCCACCCAGAGGAGACGTCAGCACACACGCCAGTGTCAGATCATCCTGGGGCAGCAGCAGCGCACCGCAGAGTGCCATCAGATCCTGCACGGCAAGCTGATCAGCCAGCCCTGTGCGCACCAGAGTCGCAACCGGCACATTCTCCGTTTTCAAAGCCCGGATCAGCGCCGTGACAAACGAAGACCGACGCGGCACCAGCACCAGTACATCACCCGGCGTCAGCGGTGCCGCGCCCTCTTCCGGGGGGCTGTTCAATTGCCGCGCAATAAAACGCCCCAGTGTATCAGCCAGTTTCTGCTGCGGGTTCTGGCGGGTGGTATTGGCGGTGGGCGGTTCCCACGGACTGAGGGCCTCTTCCTCATCCATCTGCGCCTCAGCCAGCGGCCACAGTTCCACACGCCCCCCTTCGCCCGGTCGGGCTGTGAGGTGGCGCATGGCACGGCCATCTTCTTCCGCCACGCCACGCGCAGCATCCGGCACGGAAAATACCGCATCCACCAAAGCAAGAACCGGAGCAGTGGAGCGGAAAGACACCGTCAGATCCGGCTCCTGCCAGGGCAAGGACGCAAAAGCCGCGCGGTTTTTGAATTCCCGCCGCCACAGACGGAAAGATTCCGGGTCAGCGCCCTGAAAACCGTAGATAGACTGTTTATAATCGCCCACAGCAAAGACGGTGCGTGGCCTCTGCTCCCGCGTATGTGTGCCTTCACCCGCAAAAAATTCTGCCGTCAGATCGCCAGCAATGCGCCACTGTTCGCGTGAGGTATCCTGCACCTCATCCAGCAGCAGATGGTCAATCCCGCCATCCAGTTTATACAATACCCACGCCGCGCCGGGCTGTTGCAAAAGCCCAAGTGTACGACGGATAAGATCATCATACTCCACAAGTCCGCGCTGACTCTTGCGGATGTCATACAAAGCCGCAACCGGAGCCGCTGTTTTCAGCAACGCCAGACCGAGCCGTGCCAGCCGTCTGGCCCGCAAAGCTTCTTCCACTTCAAGAATTCGCGCAGCTTCCCGCTCAAGAGCCGTCGCCAGATCCGCGTAATCATTCGCAAGTTTTGTGGTAATCAAACCCCGTTTGCGAGGCTTTCCATCCTTTGTGAGCAGAGCATTTCGCCATACATCCCACTGCGCAGCCCGCTCAACTGGAGGCAAAGCCAGCCAGTCCAAAAGACGATATGCCGTCGCCTTAACGGTCTCCGTCCCTTTGTCCACTAGTGTGGGAATATGCGCTCGTAAGCGGTCCTCACCCGGAAAATTCGTGCAGGCCTCTTGAATTTGTGCGCTATCAGTCCCCTTCAACGCTCCCTGCGGCAAGCCTAACACGCGGCAAAGAATGGTTGGCAGCAGAGCTGGCAGTTTCAGCACCCGATCCCGAATAGCTTCTGCTCGTGAATCATGGCGGAGTGCACCGACCAGATTAACGAAGTCCCCGAGGCTGATTTGTCCAGCCAAGGGTGCAATGCTCGCTGTCGGGCTATTCCCCAGCACCGTTTCCACACAGCCCTGCAAGGCCAGTGTAGCATCGGTTTCTTCCATGACAGTGAAATGCGGGTTCATGGCCGCTTCCAGCGGGAAGCGCCGCAGCAGCGACTGACAGAAAGCGTGAATGGTGCCAATGCGCATCCCGCCCGGCAAATCGAGAACCTCTGCAAATAATGCCCGAGCCCGCCTGCGTGTTTCTTCAGTGCAGGGCACGGACAAGCCCTGCAATTCCTTGTTCAGTGCATCATCCGGCAAGGTCACCCAGCGGCCAAGGCGCGTCTGGAGCCGGATCGCCATTTCTGCCGCAGCGGCCTTGGTAAAGGTTAGACACAAAATACGGGCTGGTGGACTACCCGGCAAAACCTCTCCGCCTGCGGGGTTGGAACGCGGCAACATCAAGCGCAGCAGACGGTCAATCAGCAGTTTGGTTTTACCACTCCCTGCGGACGCCGAGACAAAAACAGACGCCGTTGGGTCAGACGCCAGAGCCTGCTGACGGTTAGCCTGATCAATCGCTTCAGAAAATGCAGGATTTTTTAACATCGTTTGGCGGCCACTCATGCCTCATCCTCCACCCGCGCCGTGTTCCACTCCGGCACCCGGGCCAGACGCGCGTAATCCGCAAAACGCGGTTCCCGACCGGGATGCGGGTGCGACAGATAAGGTTGTGCCTGGTTGTCATACGCGCAGATGCGGTCCCGCAGGCTCTGCCATGTTTGCTCTGCCAGAGCGGTGAGAGACATCTCCCCTTCCGGCTTGATCGCCACTTCCTCACCGGGGTCAGCTCCCCCGGTCAGCCGCCAGTACACCAGACCGGCAATATCCGCCGTACCGGGCAGGCCGGAAAAGCCACCTCGCAAAATCATTGCAGCTTCCAGGGGTAATTGTGGACTCCAGCCGGAGCGCACATCCCGCACGGACGGCAGCGTGCCGGTTTTGTAGTCACGCACAATCACGCGGCCTTCAGCATCATAATCAATTCGGTCTGCACGCCCGACCAGCCGGAACGCGCCATGGGGCGCATCCAGAATATCCACTTGCCCGCGAGATTCCGTGCGAATAGCAGCGGGTGTTCCCGCCTCTTCGCGCAAAGCCGATTCCGCATGTGCTACCCATGAGGCAATGCGCATCAGCCGGGGCTCCCACCAGGCCTGTAACGCCGGACGCAGAGTGCGTTTAAGCAAGGCTTTCCGGAAAGCCTCCTGCAATCCGGCTTCCGCCTGCGGGGGCCATGTTGTGCCATGTGTCCGGAACCAGTCTTCCAGCGCATCATGCACAATCATCCCATAATCCGAGGCGTCAGCTGCTTCTTCCAGTTCTGGCAAAGGCTGAAGCTTCAAAACGTGACGCGCGTAAATGGCATATGGATCACGCATCCATGTCTCGATTTCCGTCACGCTCAACCGACGAGGACGCAAAGCAACGGGCGGCGTGGGGCGCGGCGGGGCAACAGGCTGCGCCGGGCCATCCGGCCGGTCCAGCACCTGCAACCACTCCAGCGCAGGATGCGGCGGTACTGTCAGGCCACGTCCGGATAAAAACGCATCCAGCCGGGAAATCCAGCGGGCCGGCACCACTGGCGCACCATCGCGCCGACGCGGGCAGGACAGCACAACCTCTCCCGCCGCAGCGGCACTGGCAAAAAAATCATGCGCCGCCTGCCCTACGCCCTGTTCTGGCGAAGGCAGGCCGACGCGCTGACGCATGGGGCGGCTCATCCACGGTCCGGCATCTGCCGCAGGGGGCCAAATATTTTCTGCAAGCCCACCCAGAACAACCACATCCGCTGTCTGCAATCGGGCTTCGAACAAACCCCAGATCAATACACGCGGATGCAGGGCAGCATGCTCCACCCCTCGCCGCACTGCCACACGGTCTTCGGCCAGCACGGCGCTCAGCAATCCGTCCAGCACAGCAGGCGGCTGAGGGGGCAGAACATCAGACGCCATCATCAGTTCGGTCAGACGACCGGCCAGAAGATTCCCCTCCTCTCCGCTCCACAACCGTTTTGCTGCGTCTTCATCTTCTGTTTTCACAAGTCGCTCAACAGCCTGAATCAAGGATGCGAGCAAATCCGGCACGGGTTCCCGGTGACTAAAATCAGGCGTCTCGCCCGCTGGGCCTGCCTGAGGCTCGGTCGCTACTTCTTCCGGATCTGCATACGCTTCACATGCTTCCGGTCCCGGATCACCCGGCAGCGCCCCCTCTCCTGCACTGGCAACCCAGCCATCCCACGGCAAAATCGGTTCCAGACAAAAAGCCAGACGGTCCATAAAGGTTTCCAGAGGTTCCGGTCCGTAAGGACGGTCTGCCTCTGCCCCACCTTCTGCGCGCGCTGAGGCCCGGTCGTCTTTTTCATGGTCTTTAAGAACGGCTGTCACCGCCGTCCGCAACGCCGCAAATCCGGGGGGGGGAGCCGGGCCACGCAACACCGTTCGTTCCAACAGGCGCGCTGAAGCACGGCACACACCTATGGAAAGGCCACACGCCACTAAAGGATGTTTCAGAACAGATAAGACAGATACCGGAGAAAACCGGTTTTCGATCATCTGCGCCACAAGCCGCAGCAGCACCGCGCCGGGTGTTTCAATCAAAGAAGCACCGGCACTATCATCCGCCAGCACGCCCCAACGGGCCAGTTCCGTCGCCACACGAGCAGCAAGGGCACGATCCGGCGTAACCAATGCGACCCGCTTACCAGGTGTTTCGACCACATTGCGCAAAATCATCGCAATAGCCACAGCTTCTTCCTGCTGGTCTGCTGCGTCCAGCCGGGAGACCTGTGCCAGATTGGTAGGGCCAGATTTTGCCCAGTCTTCCAGAGCTGATGCTGGCAGCAACGCCCGGGAGAGCACCTGAGCCCGCTCAGGAAATCCTCCCTCTGCATCCCAGAGCGTAACATCTGCCCGCACCACATCCAACGAGGCGAGAAGATAGCTGAGACCAGCCTGCGGATGACTATCCGGCAACTGCACGAACGTCTCTTCCGGCATCTCCAGATCCAGACCCGGCAGAACCACGCGGCCACCCGGACAGGCTATCACCGCCCGTAAGGCTTCCGCTGTAGCAGGCATGACATTGGTAAACCCGGCAGCCCACACGGGTGTTTTATCCCCCCGCGCCGCCTGTTCCTCCCACAGCCGCGCCTGTGCACGGAGCAGCGTGACCTGACGTGCGACCGGGTTCATCACCTGCTGACTCGCCAGCCATTCCGGCCAGGCGCGTGTCACAATTTCCAGAAATTTCAGGATAACCTGCCAATGTTCCGCAAAGTTTTCCTGCACCGCCTCTGGCAGACGGGTTGGCAGATCGACATCCGCCCATTCTGCCTCATCCATCAGGTCAGCCAAAGCTTTGGCCAGAGGCCATGCCTGATCCAGCGTGGGCCGGGTGCCAAACGCCCCTTCCGCCTGCAACACCAGCCGCGTAAGCACGGCAAGGCGGGTCATACCAGCAACGGCGGGAGGCAGATCAAAACCCGCTGTGCCGCCCAGATCTGAAGACAGACCCAGTTCCGCTTCATCCAGCGCACTGATAGGCAGAATACGCGGCAACAACATGGCGCGGCCATCCATCTGCCGCAGGAACGCTTCTGTCAGGCCACGCGCCGCACGACGACCGGGTAGAATAATTGTCCCCTCTCCTACGGCCTGCGGATCATGTCCGGCTGCCTGAAGCCAGCGCGCAGCAAGCTGGTCGAGAAACGGCAGATGCGCCGGGATTGTCGCAAGACTCATGGTCAAACCCTTCAGGCCGGAAAGCTGGCAGAGAGTGCAGCACCCTTCAGCCTGTCACCCCAGCCGTGCAGATGCACCGTGCGCACACCATCTGCCCTGACCGTAAACCCAATATGCAGAGCCTCGGGCGGCGTCAGATCTTCCAGACGTTCCGGCCACTCCACCAGAACGACGCCGTCCCGCGCATCATCCCAGCCCAGCTCTTCCAGTTCATCCGGCCCACCCAGACGCCAGAGGTCAAAATGCGAGACGGTACAGGCAGGAGCCTGATAGGTTTGCACCAATGTATAAGTAGGGCTTGGCACTTCCAGAGTGTCATCCTTACAAAAGCAGCGCAGGAAGGCGCGGGCAAAAACGCTTTTCCCGGCTCCTAGCGGGCCTGTGAGCAAAAGCGCATCACCGGCTTGCGTCGAAGCGGCCAGCATACGGGCCAGCTGCTCTGTTGCCTGCTCATTTTTCAGAACTATCTGTGTGTCTGTCATCCCGCCCCCTGCACGACCAGCTCTTCTTCTCCTCACATATTATGGCAGACGGGAAAAGACTGGTAACCGGGAAACATGACCAACCCATACCCAAAAAAATCAGGAAACACGTTTATATTTACTATAATTATTTATTTCTAATCTTTTTGTATTCTCAAAATCAATATAATAAAATGCATTCTCGATGCAGATTATATTTCTGCCCGGATACTTTCCCACTCTCATATTTAATAAAAATCTATTTGTAATACGCATTTTGAAATAAACTATTTGTTTACTTATTTTTGTTTGTAATATTTAGTTAATAAATGAGAAATGATTATGTTATTTTCATGATTTTAGTCATTTTTTGTTTTATGTTCATAAAAAATTTACCCTTTCCCAGTAAGAAAATAAAAATTCATCGTCACCACTTTCAACCTATGATTGTTTTTATAGGGACGTGGCCAAAACATGCTCCGGTTGCATACCTTCCCTCAAACCAGTCAAAATAAGATAAATTTCTGTTTATCTTTGTCAAAAAAACACCTAAAAGTAGATTCATTGATAATTAATACAACCTTAAGGTGCATCGCGCTCTATGCGGGGGAACCCAATGCGTATCCTGTTTGCTGAAGACAAAGCCACGTCAGCCCGTCTGCTCTTACCAACACTCAAGAAAGCTGGTCTTTCTGTAGACTTGGCGCGTTCTGGCAGGAACACGATTGAGATGCTGCGAAACTATGATTACGGCATCGCGGTAATTGACCTCCATCTGCCCGACATGGATGGCTATACTGTCTTTAATTCTCTGCGATTATTGAAAATCTCGACACCCGTCATCATCCTTTCGTCACTTGATCAGCCTGAAGCAAAAATCCGGGCCTTTTCTATGGGCGCAGATGATTACCTGACCAAACCGTTTGATCCGGCAGAACTCGTCGCCCGGATTCAGGCCATTCTCCGTCGCTCCAGCGGATTTGCACATCCCGTCATTCAGGTCGCTGAGCTTAAGCTGGATCTAAACAGCCATACTGTGATGGTGCACGATCAGCCCGTACATCTGACATGCAAAGAATTTTCCATCCTTGAACTTCTGGTGCTGCGCAAAGGCATGGCCCAGAGCAAGGAAACGTTCCTGAACCACCTCTATGGTGGTCGCGATGAACCAGATATAAAAATTATTGATGTTTTTATCTGCAAACTTCGCAAAAAACTTCAGGCGGCCGGCGCATCAGATCATCTGATTTCTACAGTCTGGGGCAAAGGCTATATTCTCAACGACCCCAAAACTAAAATGTTTTCTCTTCCCAGTGGCCCGGAAATCCCTATGCGTGCTCCCATCCCAGAGCAACAGTTTCAGGCAGCAGGGGACTAAAATTTTAAAAACATTCTGAGATATCAGGTTGTTTTATACCATCTGTGCGCATGCCAAAGAGGCCCCGCCCCCGTTCCGAAGCCCGGCGCTGTCAGGATCGCTTGCCGCACATAAAGACGGGCCAGCTCAACCGCCCGGCGCAGCGGGAGTTTTTGCGCCAGCCCGGTGGCCAGTGCACTGGCCAGCGTGCAGCCTGTTCCATGCGTATGCCGCGTGATAATGCGTGTATCGCTAAATTCTGTGAATCCACCGTCATCAAGCAAAACATCAATCAACGTATCGCCTGATAGGTGGCCGCCTTTAACGAGCACGGCAGCCCCACTCATTTCCCGTAAACTCTGAGCAGCACGCCGCATGTCTTCTACTGACGAAAGGCGCATGCCCGTCAGCTTTTCAGCTTCCGGCAAATTAGGTGTCAGGACCGTTGCCAGCGGAAAAAGCTGTGTTTTCAGGCACGACAAAGCCTCCTCCGCCAGAAGACTGGCTCCCCCTTTTGCAACCATCACCGGATCGACAACAACAGGCAGATCGGGAACCGTACGACGGTAGCGAGAAATTTCCTCGCACACACACTCAATTTCCGGAGCGCCTCCCAGCATACCGGTCTTGATGGCATCAGCGCCCAGATCATCCAGAACACTACGAATCTGCTGCCGCAAAAATTCCGGAGGCACCGACAGAATAGCCTGCACCCCTTCAGTATTTTGGGCCGTCAGAGCTGTCAGGGCCGTCATCGTATAGCCACCCAGCGCCGTTATCGTCTTGATATCGGCCTGAATGCCCGCACCGCCACCGGAATCACTCCCGGCAATTGCCAGAATGCGCGCTGGGTTTTTCTGTTCAGCTTCCATCATACGCTCCAACGCGTGTCGCGTTACGCCGGGACGTTTACGGCCTCAAGTGCTTCGCACATCTGGTTGACAACATCGTCCACCAGAGCCGCATCTTCAGCTTCCGCCATCACACGCACCAGCGGCTCCGTACCACTTTTGCGCAGCACAAGACGACCACGCCCATCAAGCATCTTCTCCACATCTTTCTGCCGCGCCTGCACCACATCCGCATCCAGCGGGCATGTACCGCTAAAGCGTACGTTTTTCAGCTTTTGCGGAAAAGGCTTGAAGAGGCGACACACTTCACTGGCCGGACGACCATCTTCAACCAGCACTGCCAGAATCTGCAGAGCCGCGATCAGACCATCCCCCGTCGTAGCAAAATCTGTCAGCACCATATGGCCTGACTGCTCGCCACCCACATTGCTCCCGAGTTCCCGCATCCGTTCCACCACATAGCGGTCTCCCACAGCGGTGCGTTCCAGGCCGACATCGAGCGTGTTCAGAAAGCGTTCCAGCCCCATGTTGGACATCACTGTCGCAACCACAGACTGACCGACCAGCCGCCCTTCCCGCGCCCAGGACTGTGCGATGAGAGCCAGAATCTGGTCCCCGTCAATCAGGCGTCCGGTTTCATCTGCAATCAGCACGCGGTCTGCATCACCATCCAGCGCAATCCCGAGGTGGGCGCCGTGCTGCACAACAGCCTGACACAACGCCTCCGGGTGGGTGGAGCCACATTTCTCATTGATGTTGACACCATCCGGCGTGCAGCCGATGCGGATCACCTCAGCACCCAGTTCCCACAGAGCCGTAGGAGCCACCCGATAGGCTGAGCCGTTGGCACAGTCGATCACGATTTTCATGCCGTCCAGCCGCAGTTTGCGCGGGAAGGAAGCCTTGGCACTTTCCACATACCGGCCTGCAGCATCGTTCAGGCGGGACGCCCGGCCAATTTCACGCGGCGTCGCAAGACGACCTGTGAGATCGGCCATCATCAGATTTTCGATGTCGATTTCATTCTGGTCAGACAGTTTGAACCCGTCCGGGCCAAACAGTTTAATGCCATTATCGCCAAACGGATTGTGCGAGGCAGAAATCATGACACCCAGATCAGCACGCAGAGAACGGGTCAGCATAGCAATCGCGGGGGTAGGCAACGGGCCAACCAGCGTGACATCCATTCCGGCGGACAGAAAACCTGCGACCAGCGCGCTCTCAATCATATAGCCAGAAAGCCGGGTATCCTTGCCCAGCAGAACGCTGTGCCGGTGTTCCCCACGGGTAAAATGCAGGCCAGCTGCCTGCCCCAGTTTCTGAGCAATATCGACTGTCATAGGCGCGATGTTTGCGGTCCCCCGAATGCCATCTGTCCCAAAAAGACGTCTCATCTGCCTCGTCCAATCTCTTTTTGTGGCGTCTGCGCCCAGACAGGTGGCCTGATGATGTCACTCAGGCCGTGCGGACGCATTTGTGTTTCTTCTTCCCTAAAACGCTTTTTGACGAGAAGGAACCGTAAGGCTCCAAAACAAACGTCTTTTTTCAGGCTGTGTGGACACACTGCCAGACGCGAAGCGCCTGAACCATGCCCTCCGCCGCATGCACACGCAGCACAGTCTGGCCCAGCGCCAGCCCTTCCAGCGAGGCCGCCTGACTGCCCGCATCCCGCCCTGCGGCGTTCGGCTCGCCCGTCAGTTCACCAATCATCCGTTTACGAGACACCCCCAGAACCACCCGGCACCCCAGATTGGCCAGCAGCGGCAGGCGAGTCAGTAAAGCGACACCCTGCGCTGTATTTTTTGCAAAGCCTAAACCTGGGTCTACGCTCAGTCGCTCCGGAGCAATGCCACCTTCTATGGCCGCAGTCAGCCGTGCGCCCAGTTCCCGCACCACATCACAGGCGACATCTTCATACACCGCATGCTGCGGCATGGTGGCGGGTGTACCGCGCATGTGCATCAGCACTACGCCGCAGTGTTTTCCCGCCAGCAATGGCAGGGCTTCAGGATCATGCGTGAGGGCCGAGACATCATTGATCACATCTGCGCCAGCTGCCAGCGCCCGCGCCATCACGGCACTATTGCGCGTATCAATGGATAACACTGCGCCCGGCACCTGTTGCTTTAACCCCTGCACCACAGGCCCGATGCGCTCCCATTCCTGCTCTGGAGTAACAACTACCGCGCCGGGCCGCGTGCTTTCACCCCCAATATCCAGCACGCTGGCCCCGGCCGAGACCAGTTCCTTTCCCGCCTGTACCGCACGCCGGGCCTCCTGATGCAAGCCGCCGTCACTGAAACTATCCGGCGTGATATTCAGGATCCCCATAACCTGCGGCCCCTCCGGCATGCCAGCCACGGGAGGTTTAGCAACAAGACGGCCCAGCACGTCCTGCCAGCCTGCGGGAACATTCCCCACGGGCATAAAGCCGCTATGGGTTTGGTCTTCTATCAGATCCACACAGCTAAACGCCGCCGGGCCACCCGCCAGAGGAAGAGCAAAGCCACGTTTTACAGCGTCTTGTGCCGCTGTGCCGTAGAGCAGGCCCGCAGGCTCTGCCAGACGCCGAAAATCCATTCTCAGCTTTCTCCCATCAAACGCAAAAGAGGCGGCATTACTGCCGCCCCTTCTAATCTCTTTTGTTTCTCTGACGTGACCCGTTAGCCGGGCTGCGGCACCGGGTTTACCCCGCCACCTTCACCGCCACCATCCGGCTTGTCATTCGGCTCAACAATTTCCGGACCGGAGACCTGCGGCACGGAAGAGCGACGATTGACCGGCGTGGTGTCATCCGTTTCCACCCGTTCGATCGGCTGGCCACGCATGATCTGGCGAATATCTTCCCCGCTCAGGGTTTCATATTCCAGCAGCGCTTCAGCCAGACGGTGCAGTTCATCCACATGGTCATGCATGTAGTTGCGGGCCTGATCATACGCCTCATCAATCAGACGCTTGATCTCGGAATCGATTTCCTTCGCCGTGTGCTCGGAGAAGTTCTTGGCAGCGCCACCGAAGAACATGCCGCCACCGCCCTGATCATCATTGGCGTAGGCAATCATACCGACCCGGTCGCTCATGCCCCATTCAGTCACCATGCTACGAGCCACACGGGTTGCCATCTGAATATCACCCATGGCGCCATTGCAGATATTGTCTTTCCCGTAGATGACTTCCTCAGCAACGCGACCGCCCATGGCGACAACAAGATGCGCAATGCAGTTCTTCTTGCTCATGGACAGGCGGTCACCTTCCGGCAAACGCATGACCATCCCCAATGCACGACCACGCGGAATGATGGTGGCCTTATGGATCGGCTCACTTTCCGGCACCAGCACCGCCGTAATGGCATGGCCGGCCTCATGATACGCGGTGCGCTTCTTCTCTTCATCACTCATGACGAGAGAGCGACGCTCAGCGCCCATCAGCACCTTATCCTTGGCGTCTTCAAAATCACGCATCGACACCGTGCGCTTGCCCAGACGGGCAGCAGCCAGAGCGGCCTCGTTCACCAGATTGGCGAGGTCAGCGCCCGAGAAGCCGGGGGTGCCACGGGCAATAATGCGGGGGTCCACGTCAGAAGCCAGCGGCACCTTGCGCATATGCACACGCAGGATTTTTTCACGGCCAGCCACATCCGGGTTCGGCACCACAACCTGACGGTCAAAACGACCGGGGCGCAGCAGAGCCGGGTCCAGCACGTCGGGACGGTTGGTGGCAGCAATCAGGATCACGCCCTCATTGCTTTCAAACCCGTCCATCTCGACCAGCATCTGGTTCAGAGTCTGCTCACGCTCATCATTCCCGCCGCCAAGGCCTGCACCACGATGGCGGCCTACAGCGTCGATTTCGTCAATGAAGATAATACACGGTGCGGCCTTCTTGCCCTGCTCGAACATGTCACGCACACGGGACGCACCGACACCAACAAACATTTCCACAAAGTCAGATCCGGAAATGGTGAAGAACGGCACATTGGCCTCACCCGCAATGGCACGCGCCAGCAGGGTTTTACCCGTGCCCGGAGGGCCAACCAGCAGCACGCCTTTGGGGATCTTACCGCCCAGACGGGTGAATTTCTGCGGGTCTTTCAGGAAGTCGACAATTTCCTGAAGCTCACCCTTGGCTTCATCAATACCCGCAACGTCTTCAAAGGTCACACGGCCCTGCTTTTCCGTCAGCATCTTGGCGCGGGACTTACCAAAGCCCATGGCGCCACGGCCACCGCCGCCCTGCATCTGGCGCATCATGAACAGCCAGATACCCACCATCAGGATGATCGGCAGCGCATTCAGGAAATAGCGCAGCAGCGGGCTGCCTTCCTGATCGAGCGGTTTGGCCACAACCTCAACGCCCTTGCCCGTCAGACGGGAGACAAGAGAGGGGTCCTGCGGCGCAAAAGTTTCAAAAGCCGTGCCATCCGTCAGCGTGCCGGAGACATTCTGGTTCTGCATCACCACGGACCGGACACGCCCGGTATCAACGTCGGTAATGAAGTCAGAATAAGCCAGCTGCTGTGCTGCGTGCTGCGTGTTCCCCGGCTGGAAAACATCTACAAGCAACAGCAGCATCACAATGATGCTGACCCAAAGCGCCAAGTTGCGGCCTAAATTGTTCATCTTGCCTGTGTTTCCATACTTATCGTGCGGGAGCGCCGGAGTGCCCCAATCTGAGCGGCAGACGCCGGAAAATGCAACCTCTCTCATTACAAATGGGATGCTGAGCCGATATTCCCACCCCACACATGACATTTATTATCAGGTGTGAGGCTGGTCCACTTTCCTCTCCGGCCAGCCATACACGCCGCTGCCCGTGACGGAAACCGGTGGCTGGAACAGAAAATGAGTCTGGTTGAGCCCCTCTTCCAGACACCAGCCCAGATGCGGCACGGCCACACGCCGGTCCCCTCGCCATAGCGCGGGCAGCGTCGCGCAGAAGCGAGCGGGCCAGCCTTGACGCTCCTTACGCTCCAGCCCCAACCCTGCCGGACCAATCCATAGCTCCTCACCAGAAACGGCAGGAGGGAGCCTGAGTTCAAAACGATTATCCCACCGCGCGCCCGCCTCCGCCCGAACGGGAGCTGCCATAGCGGCAGCTTCCCGCACCAGAAACCAGCCCGCCTGCCCGCGCATCAGCTGCACGCCAGCCAGCGTGGCCTCCTGCTCCGCTGCCTGTAATCGGGCCACGGCAATCGGAGATGGGGGATAGATCAAGCCGCCCACACACCGAATAAGGCCAGACAGGATTTCCGGTTCCGGCAGGTCTGGCCCTAAGCAGGCCCAGCCTTCCGGCCTGAGCGTGACCTGTCTGGCCAGAACGGCAGCCCGCTCAGCGTCCCGCTGCATCCGCGCGGCACCAGTTTTAACGCCCGTCTGCCATAAAGTGTGTCGCGTATCCTGCACCTGCAAGCTGTGCCTGACCCGCACCCGCTCGGCCCGCATATCCTGATTGGAGGGATCATCTACCCACGCCCGCCCAGCCTGCCGCAACGTGTTACGCAACGCCTGCCGTGAGACACTGAGAAGAGGCCGCACAAGCCTTACATCTGGCAAAGCCGTTACCCAGCCCATCCCCGCCAGACCATCCGGCCCACTACCCGCCTCCTGACGCATACGAATGGTTTCAGCCTGATCATCCGCCTGATGACCGAGCAGGAGATCCAGACACCCCGCCTCCCGGCTGGCCTGCGCCAGCACGGCATAGCGCGCCTGCCGGGCGCGTTCCGCAATACCGGGGCCTTTGGTCAGTGTTGTGAGGGTTAGGAGGCGAGCAGGCACACCCATGGCGGTGAGCCGCCGCACGGTCAGCCGGGCTTCTTCTGCGGACTCGGCGCGCAGTCCGTGGTCCACCACAAAGGCGAGAAGATTTTTCCGCCAGTGCCGCGCAAGCCAGGCCAGACACAAACTGTCTCCGCCCCCGGAAACGGCCACCCCGACCGGCGGCAAAGCCGGATCATCTGGCAGCCATGGCCCCAGCTGTTCTATCCGGGCAATAAATGCCCCCGGAGAGACCGGGGCTTCAGAAAAGGGATCATCCGGCAGGGCGAAGCAAGGCTGCGTCTCGGCCTCTCCCGCCCTGCCGGGAAACTGCGTCAAGATTACTGGCAGCCGCCCCGACCGGCGTAAATCTCCGCAGCATGAGACACACGCTGCGTGGGAGACGGGAACTCTGTCTTCAGCTTCCCGAGCGCCTGACAGGCCGCCTTCTTGTCACCCAGAGCCAGCAGGGAAGCACTTACCCCCAGCAGAGCATCCGGAGCGCGGGTACTTTTGGGGGACTGACGATAGGCGTCATAATACGCCACGGCAGACTGACGATACTGCTTTTCACCCGCCAGAGACTGAGCCAGCAGGAACTGCGCATCAACTTTGAAGCTGCCTTTGGCGTTCTTCAGGGCTTCCTCCGCATTCTCATGCGCTGTGGCGTAATCGCGCTTCTGCAGGGCGGCCTTGCCACTGGCCAGCAGCGCATCCGGCGTAGTCGCTGTGGTATGCGATGTTGATGAAGCTGCACCTGCGGCTCCCGCTGCGGCGGCAGCAGCTGGAGCAGCTGCACCGCCCCCGCCATTCTGGGCCGCAAACTGGTTATCGGCAATCTGTTTGGAAAGAGCCGCGGACTTCTGTTGCAGCTCGTTGGTCAGCTGGTCAATCTCACCGCGCATGTCGCGCTGCTGCTGTTCCAGCGTGTTGACCCGGTCCAGCAGCTGGGCTGTCAGATCCCCATTACCGGAAGAAGCGGGCGCTGGTGTGGCGGACGGGGGAGCCAGTGTGCTGCCGGAAGACTGCATCTGGCTCATGGACTGTTTGAGCGCCATAATCTGGTTTTGCAGCGCAAGCCCTTCACGGCTGGTCACATCCTGCGCATGAGCTGCCGGGGCTGAGGCCACCAGCACAGCAGCAACAGGCAGACACAAGGCCAGAACACGCCACGGCGCAGCAACGGACGTCATCAACCCGTGTTTCATCAAGACCTCACCCTTTCCTTAAAAGCGGGCAAGGATTTCACCATTCCTCCCCGGAAAACAAGACAGGAAATACAAAAACAGGCCGGGTGAAACTCACCCGACCTGCCCTGTCGACTCAAACGCGAAAAACGCCAGACCTTAGTGAACGGCGGTAATTGCGTTACGGTTCTGGGCCCATGCGCTTTCATCATCACCTTCCTGGGTCGGGCGGTCCTTACCGTAGGAGATGGTGGAGATGCGGGAAGACGCAACGCCTTTGGCAACCAGATAGTCACGGGCTGCATTGGCGCGGCGCTGGCCCAGAGCAATGTTGTATTCTTCCGTGCCACGGTCATCGCAGTTACCGGCGACTTCAACGTTCACCTGCGGATACTGAGCCAGCCAGGAAGCCTGCTTGTCCAGTGTTGCCTGTGCCTCGGAGGTCAGGCCGCTTTTGTTCAGAGCGAACAGCACGCGGTCACCCGCGGTGGCAACCAGATCTTCTTCACTGCCGGGGACAGGGCCGCTCGGCTGGACAGCGGTAGTCGCTGCGCCGTTGGAGTCACCGGTGTTTGCCTTCTCGTGCGCACAGGCAGAGAGAAGGGCAACCATGCTAAGCGCAGCAATATATTTCAGTCTCATGTGTCGGATCCTGAGAATTAGTTCCCAACAGGAACTATTCGGAGAGAAAAAACAGCTTAATGCCTGTATCCCCGCGCATTCCTCTGCTCCCCTCCGAAAACCATCGAAGAGCCGACGAACTGTGGAGACCACCTTGCCCTAAGCCATAGCTCATTCCTCCGGTCAAGCGGGATCTGTTTTTGGCATAGCTGACCTGGCAAAAGCGATGCTGAATAGACACAGAGCCCCCTCTGCACTCCGGTTTTTACCGCAGTTCAGAATTTATCAGCGAATTACCCCGGGGCGCTGAGCAATGCTTCTGCGACGCATTTGCGGCAGTTTTTATGCTTCTTTCATACTGTGGCTTTATTAAGAAAAACGGAACTACTCCCTGATCTTGAGTAGTCATCCATCACTCTTTTTTGTGATTAATCTGGAAGACTGTCCTTTAAAAAACCATAAAGACAGAGTCCGGGATTATTTTTACCCGCCCTGTCAGGCCAACCGACTCGAAGACGTTCTCTTTTTGCGACCATTTTTCAGGCATGGAATGACCAATGGTTGCTCCATTTCAGAGCATGCCACGAAATTCAGTCTTCAAAGAAAAAAAGCAAAGCCGCTCTTAACGCAGAACAACATCTGGCCCTCGGTGCCCTCAAAAGCTTCAGGCAAAAAATCAAACACAAGTATTCTTGGAAACGCAAAAAAAGCCCCGGACTTTCATCCGGGGCTTTGCACCGTTTTATGACAAAACAGACTTATCCGTTGAGCGGTGACCACGCCGGATCGGACGCCTGCCCCGGCGTGGGCAGAACGCGGTCATTAAACCCGGTAATATCCACCATGCCGATGGAGGAGCTAAAGCCTGCGCCCCCTGCTCCGGCACGGCTCTGGCGGCAATAGGCCAGCACACGACCATTAGGGCAGAAGCTCGGGCTTTCCACCGTGAAGCCTTCGGTCATGATGCGTTCACCCGTGCCATCAGGATTCATAACCCCCAGAGAGAAGCTACCATTGGCGATACGGGTAAAGGCGATCAAATCCCCACGCGGAGACCAGACGGGAGAGCCATATGTGCCGTGGCCATAGGAAATCCGCTTCGCACCACCGCCAGAAGCGCTCATGATATAAAGCTGCGGGCTGCCGCCACGGTCAGAGTTGAACACAATCTGAGACCCATCCGGGCTGTAGCACGGACTGGTATCAATCGCGCCGGAAGACGTGATCTGACGGCGAGAGCCGGACGCCAGATCCACCACAAACAGATCAGATCCACCATTGCGTGTCACAGACAGCACAACAGAACGCCCGTCCGGAGAGAACCGCGGTGCGAAGGAAATGCCTGCAAACTCACCCAGAATCTGCTGGCGGCCACTGCCGAGATCAAACAGATACACGCGCGGACGGTTGTTGGCGTAGGACATGAACGCCACCTGATCCTTCACCGGGCTGAAGCGCGGTGTGAGGGTCAGCCATTTGCCCGCCGTCAGCATACGGCTGTTGGCTCCATCCTGATCCATGATCGCCAGACGGGTCGCCTGATGCGCACGCGCACCGGAACGGGAGATGAAAGCGATACGGGTATCAAAGTAGCCTTTTTCACCCAGCATGCGCTCGTAAATAACGTCACCTACAATATGCGCAATCCGTCGCCAGTTGGCAGAAGTGGTCGTATAGGCCGTGCCCTGAATCTGCTGGTGGGTCAGCACATCCCACAGGCGCATTTCTACGCGGACAGAACCGCTGCCCGTCACACTGCCGGTTACCAGCGCCCGCGCGCCCATGGACTTTGCACTGGCAAAATCCGGCGTGCCAGAACCAGCCCCACCGGGAATGACCTTGAACAGCCCGGTATTGGTCAGATCGTTTGTCAGCACTTCCGCAATCTGCGCGCCAAGGCCTCCGCCAAAGTTGGGGACAATAATGGGGATCGGCGCCGTGCGGGCCTGATCAACCGTAATTTCTGCCTCCGGGGCAGCCGTGGCGGCCATACCGGGCAGCGGGGTCATCAGCAGACCACCAGCGGCCACACTGGCTCCCATCAGCGTGCGGCGGCCAAGGGCCGCCACCAGTGTGTCGGCTTCCTGATCAGAAATAAGCGGTCGTGTACTCGTAAGCATCGGTTTTCCTCCAGGTGGCCTGATCAAGGCCTGAACACAAATTTCAACTGCCGGGTCTGGCCCAGAAGGTTTTTGGGGATAGGCAGCCTGGAACAGGTGGGGCTCAGCACTGCTGCCCGCGCCCGTTCCGCCAGCGCCCGGTATGAGGAGTCAGCATTCATCTGCGCCTGCGTCTGCGGAGCAAACTGCACAATACGAGCCTCACCCGTGGCATCCACCGTCACAATCAGGTGCGCGACAAAAGTGGCATAATTTTTGGCCGCCGTATCTTCCGTATAGCAACGGCGCACGGCCCCGCCGATAGCCTTCTGCTCACCAGCGGACAGGCTGCGGGTAATATCCCCGTTGGGCGAACCACCCCCATCGGGTGCCCCACCCTGCGCAGGGTTAGCCTTGGCCTTGGGCGCATGCGTCTGCTTGGTGTCGGACCGGAAAGAATCCAGCGTTTCCAACAGAGAATGCGACTCTTCCTGCGTTTTCTTGGCCTTGTTGGGCTGTGTGATGTGCGACGGCGTGGGCGTGTCCGGCAGCGTGTCCGTCGGTTCCGTAACCGGAGACGGCGGGGCCACACTCGGCGTCGTCTTGGGCGGCGTCGGCGGGGACGGCGGCGTTTTCACCACATCGGGAGACGGCTCATCCGCTTTGGGCGGCACGGGCGTATCCGGCAGCTTTTCAGATTCCGGCACAGGCGGAGGCGGCACCGGCTGGGGCGGTGGTGGCGGAGGCGGCGCTTCCTCGTTCGGGGCTTCCTTGGGGGGCTCCGGCGTGGGGGGCGCATCATTCGGCACAGGAGCCGGTGGTGTGGGTTTGGAAGAAGGCTGGCTGGCCTTGGCCGGAGATCCACCGGAGTCTTCCGGGGCCTCAAACTGCATTTCCACCACCGGAGGAGGTTCTTCCTCCGGTTTAGGCGGGGGCAGAGAAACCAGCAGGGCCAGCAGGAACGCAATATGCGCTCCGCCGGACAGATAGAGACAGCGCCTCAGCACTGTCTGTTCGGAACGGCGTGGCCGCACCATGAAATTTCTCCGCCTCTCTGCGCAGGAGAGTGAGTTAATGGCCGCTGCTGGCGGGTTGTTGCGCCAGCAGAGCCACATGAGTAAAGCCGCCTTCTGTCACCTGCCCCATAACCTGCATCACACGGCCATAATCGATATGGGCATCACCGCGCACAAAGATGCGGTGTGACGGGTCATTGTTGGAAGCAGCCTTCAGCTGGGCAACCAGCTGCTCGGGCGACACTTCAGAATCCCCCAGATACAGGCTGCCATCCGCGCGAATGGACACGGTGATGGGCTTCGTATCGGAATTGACAGGCTTGGCGTCTGTCTTGGGCAGATCCACATTCACGCCGCTGGTCAGCATGGGGGATGTGACCATGAAGATAATCAGCAGAACCAGCATGACGTCGACCATCGGCGTCACGTTGATTTCAGCCATCGGACGCCTGCGACGGCGCCCGCTCCCTCCTGACGGCATGCCCATGACTCAGGCCCTTTCTTCGGACTGGCGGGACAGAATGGCCGCAAACTCGGTGCCAAAGCCCTCCAGCCGATCCTGAAACAGGTCCAGACTGTTGCTGATGACGTTATACGCCACGTAGGACGGCACGGCGGTCAGCAGGCCGATGGCCGTCGCAAACAGAGCTTCAGAAATACCGGGAGCCACAACGCTCAGGTTGGTATTGTGCATGGCGGCAATAGCGCTGAAGGAATGCATGATCCCCCAGACGGTGCCAAACAGACCGACAAACGGAGCCACCGGGCCAACCGTTGCCAGAAAGATTACCCAGCGACGCAGGCGGTCCATTTCACGCGTGACCGTAATGCCAATAGCACGGTCCACACGTTCCTTCACGCCACCGCGCACAAGATCCACACCGGGAATACGGGCAGAACGACGCCATTCTCCCATCGCGGCACCAAAAACGGCAGCCAGCGGATGGACGGGCTTGGCGCCATCGCTTTCATACAGATCATCCAGGCTACCACCGGACCAGAAGCGATCCTCAAAGGCGGTTGCCTGCTTGTTGATCCGCCGCAACGTCACAATTTTATCGAAAATAATGGCCCAGACCATCACGCTACAGAACACCAGTCCCAGCATGACCAGTTTGACCATCAGGGAGGCATTCATAAACAGCCCCCACACCGACAGGTCTCCCGCCGCTGCTACGCCGAGATTTGCCGCGTCAACCGCACGATCCAAAAACGCCTCCTGCCTCTAGCACCCGTCCCGGGCAACCTGTCTGCGACTCGGGCTTGGCTCCACGCGTCCCGGTCGTGCTGTTTTTACTGTCTTCCGCGCAAAAGCAGAAGAGGCCGACTAGACCTCAGCCGCAAGTCCTCGCAAAAGATCACGCCATAATGGCGGGAATCGGGCAGGACGACCATCTTCTGCCCGCACGCAGGCCAGCCTTACGTCCACGCGGGCACAGAAAACGCCATCGCGGGTAAAGACCTGCTCCAGCCGGCAGCTTGCCGCCCCTTCTTCCAGCAGGCGGGTGGTGATCGTCGCTACATCATCAAGCTTGAGCGGCACGCGGTAGTTGATGGTGGCGTCATGCACCACAAACACCAGCCCGTAGTCACTCAGCAGAGAGGCTGCTGGCATGCCAAGACTGCGGATGGCTTCCGTCCGCGCCCGTTCGGCAAACGCCAGATACCGGGCGTGATAGACGATGCCCCCGGCATCGGTGTCCTCATAATAAATACGGAAATCGATTGCATGTGTGGTCATGCGCCGTCCTCTTCGTCAGGCAAAAGATCCATCTGGGCAGAGCGCGGTTCATCCGGTTGCGCAGGCGGTGTCAGGCCAAGGTGACGCCAGCCACGCTCTCCCAGCACACGCCCCCGGCTGGTGCGCAGAACCAGCCCTTCCTGAATCAGATACGGTTCAATGACATCTTCCAGTGTATCACGCGCTTCTGCCAGAGCCGCAGCGAGTGTTTCCACCCCAACCGGCCCACCGTGGTGATACTCTGCTATGCGGCGCAGGTAACGCCTGTCCATGGCGTCCAGCCCCAGCGCATCCACTTCCAGCCGACTGAGGGCCGCATCGGCCACTTCTCGGCTGACGGGCGCACCGCCGGGAGCGATCACGGCGGCAAAATCCCGCACGCGACGCAGCAGGCGGCCCGCAATACGCGGTGTGCCACGAGAGCGCCGGGCGATTTCTTCCGCCCCGGCCTCTGTCAGATTAAAGCCGAGCTTTTCCGCTCCCCGCGCCACAATGGCCCGCAATTCGTCCGGGGTGTAGAAGACCAGCCGCAGAGGAATACCAAACCGATCCCGCAGCGGGGTCGCCAGCAGTCCGGCGCGGGTGGTAGCTGCCACAAGGGTGAAAGGTGGCAGATCAATCCGCACGGAGCGGGCTGCCGGGCCTTCCCCGATAATCAGATCGAGCTGAAAATCCTCCATCGCGGGATAAAGAATTTCCTCGATAGCGGGCTGAAGACGGTGGATTTCATCAATAAACAGCACATCACGCGGCTGAAGATTGGTCAGAATGGCGGCAAGGTCCCCGGCCCGCTGAATCACTGGGCCAGAAGTTGCCCGAAAGCCAACCCCGAGTTCCCGTGAGACAATCTGCGCCAGCGTGGTTTTGCCCAGCCCCGGCGGTCCGTGCAGCAGCACATGGTCCAGCGCTTCGCCGCGCTGGCGGGCTGCGGCAATAAAAATCGACAGATTTTCACGGCTGGATTTCTGGCCGGTAAAATCGGCCAGTGTTTGCGGACGGAGAGAAGCTTCCGCTCCATCCTCATCCCGGCGGGAGGGATCAATCTCCCGCTCCGGGGTAAATTCTGCGCCGCTCATCGCGCCAGAGCTTTCAGGCTATCCCGCAACACGGTGTCCAGCGAGGCGGCAGCCCCCTGTTCGTCCATCAACCGTTTGATAACGGGAGCCGCTTCCGACCGACGGAACCCAAGCCCAGCCAGTGCCAGCAACGCATCAGCCTCAATCCCGCCACCTGGCGTGGCGCTGGCAGGCACCACAATGCCCCCGCCGCCACCGGGCATCTTGGCCGCACGGTCCCGCAGTTCTGTTAGAATACGTTCTGCCAGACGGCCGCCCACACCGGGGGCGCGGGTCAGAGAGGCTTTGTCCGATGTTGTAAGGGCCGCGACCAGTTCACCCGGAGACAGGGTGGAAAGCATCCCCAGCGCGACTTTTGCGCCCACGCCCTGCACGCTGGTCAGCAGGCGAAACCACTCGCGCTCTGCACTTTCTACAAAGCCGTAGAGCAGAATCGCGTCTTCCCGCACGACGGTTTCAATCAGCACGCGGGCTTTTTCGGGAGGGTTCGGCAGAGCCGCAAGAGTGCGGGTGGAGGCCGCGACCAGATAACCGACGCCATTCACGTCGATCACGCAGCTCCCCAACTCCACCTGAATGACCAGTCCGCTCAGAAATGCAATCATGCCATTCTTACCCCGGCTGCAATATGGCGGGCACTGGCCCGATGGTGGGCATGGCAAATGGCGATTGCCAGCGCATCCGACGCATCAGCCCGTGCCACCTTAACCCCCGGCAGGAGGCGGCGCACCATCATTTCAACCTGATCTTTATCCGCAGACCCTGTGCCAACCACGGCCTTCTTGACGGCCAACGCGCCATATTCCGCCACCGGCAGGCCGGCCAGTGCCGGAACCACCAACGCCACACCGCGGGCATAGCCCAGCTTGAGCGTGGCCGTGCCGTTGCGATTGACATACGTCTCTTCCACCGCGGCTTCCGCCGGGTTGAGGCGGTCAATCAGGATTGTCAGGTTTTCATGCAGGACTTTCAGCCGGTCTGGCACACTGTCCGCACTGTTGGTTGCGATCACGCCGTTTTCGACGTGCCGCAACCGATTACCCTCGACATCAATCACCCCCCAGCCTGTAAAGCGCAGGCCGGGGTCAATGCCGAGCAGGCGTACCACCGTCAGGCTGACAGCTTTTCGGCAAGCTCGTCCGACAGATCAAAGTTGGCATAGACGTTCTGCACGTCGTCATGATCTTCCAGCACGTCCAGCAGCTTGAACAGGGTCCGGGCCTTTTCTTCATCAAGGCTGACCGTGTTTTCCGGACGCCAGTCCAGCTTGGCACTTTCCGGCTCACCAAAGCGGGTTTCCAGAGAATCCCGGACGGTGAAGAAGGCTTCGACCTCACAGGTGATTTCATGCGTCGTGTCGGAAGAGACAACGTTTTCCGCACCGGCTTCAATCGCGGCTTCCAGCATCTCATCTTCAGACGCAACGGACAGCGGGTAGGTAATCACACCCAGACGGCGGAACATGAAGGAAACGGAGTTGGTTTCCCCCAGAGAGCCACCGTATTTGGAGAAGGCTGCGCGCACATCAGACGCCGTACGGTTGCGGTTGTCGGTCAGACCTTCAACAATCACAGCTACACCCGCCGGGCCGTAACCCTCGTACCGCACTTCAATATAGTCTTCACCACCCGCAGCGCCGGACGCCTTTTTAATGGCGCGGTCAATGGTGTCCTTGGGCATGTTGACATCACGAGCGGCCGTAATGGCGGACCGCAGGCGCGGGTTGGATGCCGGGTCAGGCAGGCCGGAGCGGGTCGCTACAGTCAGTTCGCGGATGATCTTGGCAAACTGCTTGGACCGCTTGGCGTCCTGCGCGCCCTTGCGATGCATAATGTTCTTAAATTGGGAATGACCCGCCATTTTCTCTTACCCTGTCCGTCGGCCCCGGCGCGTCTTAAACCAGACGGCCGTGGCAATGCTTATATTTCTTCCCTGACCCGCATGGGCATGGTGCGTTGCGCGGTGTTTCCCCCCAGCTTGAGGGATCATCCGGCATGATTGCACTTGCACCGATGGGCGTTGCCATTTCCGGTGCGGCTCCGGGGGAAAGACCGGGGCCGGCCTCAGATGCAAATCCCGGAATTTCCGGGCTGGCGTGAATTTCAGCCGTGTTGGCAAACGGGTCCACAGTTTCCTGCGGTGCCACTTCTACCCGCGCCATCAGAGAGACCACACGCTCGCGCATCTCTTCCAGCATGATGGTGAACAGCTGGAAGGCTTCGTGCTTGTACTCGTTCAGCGGATCTTTCTGACCATAGGCGCGCAGACCAATCCCCTGACGCAGCTGATCAAGCGCATGCAGATGCTCTTTCCACACCCCGTCATAGGTGGTCATCAGCACCTGCTTTTCAATAAAGCGCATCAGATCCGGGCCGAGGTTGGCAGCACGGGCAGCCTGGGCCTGTATGGCAGCCTGACTAATCCGGTTTGCCACTTCCTCAGCGTCCATCCCGTCTTCTTTCGCCCACTCCGCAATGGGCAGATCCAGCGCCAGAGTTTCCTGCGCGGCCTTGGTCAGCCCCTCGACATCCCACTGCTCAGCAAAGGATTTTTCGGGGATATGGCGGGCGACCATGGCATCCACCACATCTTCCCGCGCTTCATTAACAATACCGGAGACGTCTTCTGTCGCCATATATTCCCGGCGCTGCGCGTAAACTTCCTTACGCTGGTCGTTCATCACGTCATCATATTTGAGCGTGTTTTTGCGCATGTCGAAGTTGCGGGCTTCGACCTTCTTTTGCGCCCGTTCCAGCGCCTTGCTCAGCCAGGGGTGAACAATGGCTTCCCCTTCCTTCATGCCCATTTTCTGGAACATGCCGCCCATACGGTCAGACCCGAAAATCCGCATCAGGTCATCTTGCAGGGAGATAAAGAAGTGTGAGTTACCCGGGTCACCCTGACGGCCAGCACGACCACGCAGCTGGTTATCAATCCGGCGGCTTTCATGCCGCTCGGTGCCGATCACAAACAGACCGCCTGCCGCTTTGACAATATCATGGTCACGCGCAACGCGCTCCCGGATTGCCTGCGCCGCGGCATCGCGTTCCGGCCCCTCTTCCATGCCGTCCAGCTCCTGGCCGATCAGCATTTCCACGTTGCCGCCCAGTTTGATGTCCGTCCCACGGCCCGCCATGTTGGTGGCAATGGTAATGGCACCGGGAGCCCCGGCCTGCGCGACAATCTTCGCTTCCATTTCATGGAAACGGGCGTTCAGCACGTTATGGGGGATACCTTCCTGCTTCAGCAGTTCAGACAGCGCTTCACTTTTCTCAATGGACGTGGTGCCGACCAGAATAGGCTGGCCGCGCTCATGCACCGTGTTGATCAGCTTGACGACCGCACCGAACTTTTCGGCTTCCGTCAGATAGATCTCGTCGTCTTCATCCTTACGGGCCACCGGACGGTTGGTGGGAATTTCCACCACATCCAGCTTGTAGATTTCAGCAAACTCGTCGGCCTCGGTCATGGCCGTTCCGGTCATGCCGGAGAGCTTGGGGTAAAGACGGAAGAAGTTCTGGAAGGTAATGGAGGCGAGGGTCTGGTTCTCCTGCTGAACCTCCACATGCTCCTTGGCTTCCAGCGCCTGATGCAGGCCATCGGAATACCGGCGGCCTTCCATCATACGGCCGGTGAATTCGTCAATAATGACGACTTTCCCGCCCCGCACGATGTAGTCCACATCCCGTGAGAACAGCGTATGCGCCCGCAGGGACTGCTGCACATGGTGTACCACGGCGACATGATGCAGGTCATACAACCCGCCTTCATCCAGCACACCAGCGGCGCGGAGCAGTTCCTCAACCTTGTCGGACCCGGCATCCGTCAGCACAACGCTGCGGAACTTCTCATCCTTGTCAAAGGTTTCAGGGTCCTGCACCAGCTGCGCGACGACTTCGTCCACAGAGCGGTAGAGGTCTGAGCTGTCTTCAGCCGGGCCGGAGATGATCAGCGGGGTCCGCGCTTCGTCAATCAGGATGGAGTCCACCTCATCCACAATGGCGTGGTAGAAGGGGCGCTGAACCATCTCTTCCAGGCGATATTTCATGTTATCGCGCAGGTAGTCGAAGCCGAATTCGTTGTTGGTGCCGTAGGTGATGTCCGCGGCGTAAGCTTCCCGACGCGCTTCATCGGGCATGTTGGGCACAATTGTGCCCGTGGTCAGGCCAAGAAAATTATACAGCCGCCCCATCTCGGCGGCGTCACGCGCGGCGAGATAGTCGTTCACCGTCACCACATGCACGCCTTTACCAGCCAGTGCGCTGAGGTAGACGGCCAGCGTGGCGACAAGGGTCTTGCCCTCACCGGTGCGCATTTCGGCAATCTTGCCTGCATGCATCACCATGCCGCCAATCAGCTGCACATCAAAGTGGCGCATCCCCAGCACACGGCGAGACGCCTCCCGCGTGACAGCAAAGGCTTCTGGCAGAAGGTTATCCAGAGTAGCCCCTTTGGCCAGCCGTTCCCGGAATTCTCCGGTTTTGGCAGCCAAAGCAGCGTCGTCCAGCGCCTGCATTTGGGGTTCCAGGGCGTTGATTTCCGGCACGCGGCGCTGGAACATCTTGAGCGTCCGGTCATTGGCAGTGCCGAACAGGGCGCGGACGAAGCTTGCGAGCATGAAAACCTTTCCGGGACAATGCGCGATTTCTCCTGTTTTCCATCCGGAACCAGACCGGCGAAAACATGAGGAGAACATCAGCATGGAGTGGCTCGGCTGCAAAATAGGACCCGGACCCGTTTCGGTCAACCAATCAGCCGTGTTTCTTCCCTCAGGGCAGGTCAGAGGGCTTGCAGGGCAGAATAGCCTCCTTCATAGATGATTGAGCAATTTTCCTTTGTTTAAGGTTTGTCCTCATGCGTTTTTCCACCAAGGCCTCAGCTCTTGCAGCCACGGCCCTGATTGCCTCAGCCGTTCTTTCTGCACCCTCTTTTGCAGCCCCGGCTACGGCCCCGGCAGCAGCTCCTGCCCCGCAGGCCTCAGCTCCCGCAGCTCCCCCGGCAGATCCCAAGGCGGTTGTCGCGACAGTCAACGGTGAGAAAATCACGATTGCGGACGTGCAGGACGCAGTCGGCAACATGCCTGACCAGATGCGTCAGCTGCCCCCCAACGTGATCTACCCGATGCTGATCAACCAGCTGGCAGACCAGAAAGCCATCCAGATTGCCGCCCACAAGGATGGCCTGGACAAGTCTGCTGAAGTGAAAAAGATCATGGATGCCGCTGCAGCCAACGCCCTGCAGAACGCCTGGCTCTCCCGCGAAGTCATGCCGCACCTGACCGATGCCGAAATTCAGGCTGACTATCAGCAGAACTATGCTGGCAAGCCGCCGGAACAGGAAGTGCATGCCCGCCATATTCTGGTGAAGACGGAAGCCGAAGCACAGGACGTCATCAAGAAACTCAAAGCGGGTGAAGACTTCGCCAAGCTGGCTGCTCAGGTATCCACCGATACGGGCAGCGCCAAGCAGAATGGCGGCGACCTCGGCTGGTTCAAGAAACAGGACATGATCCCGGCGTTCTCCGATGCCGCTTTCGCCATGAAAAAGGGCGAAATCAGCAGCACCCCGGTCAAGAGCCAGTATGGTTTCCATGTTATTCAGGTGCTCGACACGCGCACGGACCCGATCCCGTCTCTGGATTCCGTCAAGGGCAAGATCCGTCAGTCTCTGATCCAGAAATACGTGCGTGAAGCCGTCGCCAAAGCAACCGCAGGCGTCAAGATCGTGCGTTTTGATCCCACCACAGGCAAGCCGCTGCCGGACGCTCCCGCTCCTGCCGCTGCCCCTGCAAAAAAATAATTTTCACTCCAGACTGACTAGCCCCGCCAGCCTGCTGGCGGGGTTTGCCGCTTCCAAGGACTTCGCGTTATGGCGCACGCTCTCCCCGTCTCCCCCCTCGCTCGGCCTCTTCCGGAACTGAAGGAGGTGCGCGGGGTGCGCCTTGGCGCAGCTGAAGCTTGCATTCGCTACAAAGGCCGGACTGATCTTGTTCTGGCTGAATTTGCACCGGGCACCACGGTGGCCGGTGTCTTTACCCGTTCCAAATGCCCCGGCGCACCGGTTGACTGGTGCCGCGACAGCCTCCCCACAGGGGAAGCCCGCGCCCTCGTGGTCAATGCCGGGAACGCCAACGTTTTCACCGGCCGCGCGGGCCGTGAAACCTGTAAGGCCACGGCTGAGGCAGCCGCCCAGCTTGCTGGCTGCACGCCGCAGGCGGTTTACCTCGCCTCCACCGGCGTTATTGGTGAAATTCTGCCGCATGAGCGCATGACGGCGGCTCTCCCCGCCCTGCATGACGCACTCTCTGAAAATGGCTGGGAAGCCGCCGCCCGTGGCATCATGACCACAGATACCTTCCCCAAAGCCGCCGTGCGCACCGCAAAGCTGAACGGCACGGATGTCATTATTCAGGGTATCGCCAAAGGCAGCGGCATGGTCGCGCCAGACATGGCCACCATGCTGGCTTTTGTCGCCACCGATGCCGCCCTGCCTGCCTCTGTTCTGCAAGCCCTGCTGTCCGAAGGGGTCAAAACGACCTTCAACTGCATTACGGTTGATTCGGATACCTCCACCTCGGACATGGTGCTGCTGTTTGCCACCGGTGCTGCTGGCAATGATGAGCTTTCCGCCAGCACGCAGGCCAACGCCGCAGCCCTGACGGATTTCCGTGAGGCCCTGCAGGCCGTGCTGCATGATCTGTCCCAGCTTGTTATTCGGGATGGCGAAGGGGCAACCAAGCTCATGACCATCACCGTAACCGGTGCCGTTTCTGACGACTCCGCCTGGCGCGTCGCCATGGCCATTGGCAATTCTCCGCTGGTGAAAACCGCTGTCGCCGGGGAAGACGCCAACTGGGGCCGTGTCGTGATGGCCGTTGGCAAATGCGGAGAACCGGCAGACCGCGATACGCTGTCCGTCTCCATCGGCGGTGTGTGCATTGCGCGTGAAGGCACTGTTGTGCCCGGCTATGATGAGACGCCGGTTGTGGCCCACATGAAGGGTCATGAAATCGACATCGACGTGGATCTCGGTCTTGGCGATGGCAAAGCCCGCGCATGGAGCTGTGATCTGACCCACGGCTATATTGATATCAATGGATCATACCGGAGCTGACCGCGCTTCATCGCGCTTTAAGGAACAGGCCTGATGTCTTCTTCCGCTTTTCCTCCCGGCTGGGGGCAACCGTCTGGCGCACAAAACGGGGCAGGTTTCCCACAAGGGAATGGTAGCCAGCCTGTCTGGATTTATGCCGGGTTCTGGTGGCGCGTCTGGGCCTTCCTTATCGACAGCATTATCCTCACTGCGATGGATGCCGTTCTGGGATATTTCATCCTGCCGGACTTCAAGGTCCAGTGGGAAGAACTCCCCATCCCTGACAGTTCCGGCCAGACCGTGGATGTGGTGGACATTGCGCAACGCGTGCAGCCTGACACCATTTCCGTGCTCATCCCCCATATTCAGGTCGGTCACTGGCATCTGCCGGGGCTCCTGATGGCGCTGGTCCCGGCCCTGTATTTCATTCTGTTTGAGTCCTCCCGCTTCCGCGCCACACCGGGCAAGCGGTTGTGTCAGCTGGAAGTCACCACCCTGCAGGGTGAGCGCATTTCCATTGCGCGGGCGACTGTGCGGTTCCTGATCAAGGCGTTCATCTCCTTCCCCTTCTTCCACATTGGGGTGCTGATGGTGGCCTTCACGCGCCAGAAACAGGGACTGCATGATCTGATTGCCGGAACGCTGGTCCTTCGCGCGGAAAACAGCCAGATCGTCACGTTCGACCGCCGTATGTAGTCCCCCATCTGGCGGCACATCAGGCCTTCGGCTGCGCACCTTGTTACCGCCAGATTTGCCCCTTACCATTTCTTCACACAGGGGGCCTGTAGTGTGCCCCTTTCCTGACCGACATTTTAAACAAGGATACGGCACGCCATGGCGGCAGAGAGCCTGCACCAGAGCACGACCCGAGCCCTCACGGCTTCTCCACCTTTTTCTCTAGCCAGATTTGCCCTCGGGCTTTGCTTTGTCTGCCTTCTGGTTTTCGGGATTGCGCCCCGGCTGAGCAGCCAGGCTCTGGCCGCTGATACGGCTCCTGCCGCCGCTCCGGCAGCAGGAGCCTCCACAGGGAACCTCAGCCGTCAGGATGCGGAACAGCTCCTCAGCGTTCTGAACGACCCCAAAAAGCGGCAGGATTTCACCAATACCCTGACGCTCATGGCCAAAGGCCTGCCTGTTGCGCAGCCCGCCGCAGCGCCTGCCGCCAAAAAAGACAATCCCACCGCGGTGATTGACAGTGACGTCAACTCCGAACTGGACGGTCTGACGACTGCCATGCGGGGTTACACCCAGAATTTTACGGCGCTGTTCAAGGATTTACGGTCAGTCGGCACGTGGTTCCATCAGCAAATCAGCAATCCGCAGTCTCGTCAGACTCTGATTGATGCGTTCAGTCGCGCCCTGATCATCATGCTGGTGGCTCTTGCTCTGGAACGGGCCACAAGCCTGCTGCTTAAAAAGCCACTGAATTCTGTAACAGCCCACGCCGAAACGCGTGAGCGCAAACAGGAAGCCGCCGTTGCGGTGGAAAATGTGCAGGCTGCCACCTCCACCCCGGATGGTGACAACACCAAAACCCGCGCCGATGACCAGCGCCGCCGTAATGAGGTGATGCGTTACCTCATCCGGGTTCCTTACAATGCTCTGCATTTCCTGCTTAAGCTGCTGCCCGTCGCGGTCTTCCTGGGCCTGGGTTATCTGGGAGCGGAATTCCTGACGACCACCCAGCAGGCCAGCACCGTCACCATCACACTGACCAACGCTTACGTGGTGGCCCGCTGCCTGTATCTGCTGGTTGAAACCGCTCTGGCACCGCGCTCACCCGCCATCCGTCTGGCTCCTGCCAAAGATGATACGGCACGGATGCTTACCCGCTGGTGGAACGTGCTGGTGGCAGCGCCCTCACTGGTCATCTGTCTGTCTACACTGGGGAGCGAGTTCAATCTGGCTCCGCGTGGCACGGAAGCCATGCTGCGCGCGGTGGTGCTGATCCAGCACCTGATTATTGCCGCGTTCATCTGGCGGGTCCGGCATATTGTGGCCAATGCGCTCCAACCCTCCGACAACATGCGCAAAAAAGCCTTCTGGGCCTTTGTGGGCACCATTGCGCGCTTCTGGTGGATTCCGGTCCTGTTTCTGGATATCGCGCTGTGGTTCGTCTGGGCGGCACACCTGAAGGGTGGGTATCAGTGGATTCTGCGCGGCACGGGCCTGACCTTTGCCTTTCTGGTCCTGTCCCGTCTGGTGGCGGTGCTGGCCTATGGCATGCAGGACCGTCTGTTTCGGATTAGTGATACGGTTGAGGCGGAATATCCCGGCCTGCAGAAACGGGCGGATTATTACTACCCGTTCGTGCGCCGTGTGCTGACCATTGTCATCGTGTTCATGACCTGCGTGATCATCGCGCAGAGCTGGGGCCTGCCGAGCTTCCAGTTCTTCTTCCACTCTCCGCTGGGCTCACGTCTGGTCGGGGCGGCTCTCAGTCTGGCCATTGGGGCAACCATTGCCGCCTTGGCATGGGAAGTCATCAATGGTCTGCTGAACAAGCAGATCGACCGTTATACCTCATCCTCTCAGGCCTCCCGCGCGACACGTCTGCGCACCGTGCTGCCTATTATCCGTACTGTGCTGCTGGCCATCATCATCATCGTGGTCTCGGTCACCACCCTCTCGCAGATTGGCATTAACGTCACACCGCTGCTGACGGGTGCGGGAATTATGGGTGTGGGTCTGTCCTTCGGTTCCCAGAGTCTGGTCAAGGACGTTATCACCGGCTTCTTCATGCTGGCGGAAGATGCCATTCAGGTGGGTGACTGGGTGACCACCGGGGGTGTCTCCGGCACGGTGGAACATCTGTCCATCCGGACGCTGCGTGTGCGCTCCATTGATGGTGACCTGCACATCATCCCGTTCTCTTCCGTGACATCCATTGCCAACACGGGCCGCGGCTTCAACCAGATTATCGTCAAACAGGTGCTGGATCTGAGCGAAGACTCCGTGAAAGTCGCCAAGCTGATGGCCAGCGTTGTGGCCCAGATGCGGACCGAAGATGCCTTCAGCCACATGATCTTCTCGGATTATGCTGATCTGGGTGTGGATAAAACGGACAGCAACGGCGCTGTGCTGGTCGGTGCCATCAAGACTGCGCCGATGATGAAGTGGAAGGTGCAGCGTGAATTCTACCGCCGTCTGGCCAACCTGATGGTCGAAGCCGGGGTGAAATTCTACACCCCCACGTCCTATTACACCACGCCGCCGGGCAACAGCATGCATCTGGCTGTGGACGATGTGCCGGATACCATGACGCCAGCCGCCCATGCGCAGCAGCCTAAGCCTGTTGCCCCTGAGCCTGTGCCTCAGCCCTCCGCTGAAGAAAAAAAGGCGATTGAAGCCGCAGAAAAATCTGACACAGGCCTGCAAAAGCCTGAAGATGAAAGCTCCCCTGCTGCTGCTTTTGGAGAAGGTCCGCCCCATGCCTGACGCCCGCCCACACTCCCTCCCGCCAGCGGCCTTAAAACCGCTGGAAGCCCTTGAAGCGCCGCTTGGTCAGAACGGTTTTGCCTATGAGCAGGCCTCTGCCATCCGCCCGCTGCTGGAGCAATTCGGGATGGAGCGATGGGAGGAATTCGCAGAAAGCTGGAATCATCTGGGAGTTGATCGCTACATGGCAGATGGCGGCCGTTACCGCCGCCGCCGCCACGCGACCTTCACCCTGACGGAAGACCAGATTCTCAGAAAGCCGCATCAGCCGCATTATCAGAGCCGGGATTACAACACCCTTAATGGTGGAATTGAACGCTGGTTCAAGGCCATTACCCCCGCCATAGTGGAGCACCCGGCGCTGCTCGCAGTGCTCCGGCTAACGCAGCATATTGCGGATGATCTGACTCCGCAGACCCAGCGCCCTGTGGCCTGGCATGCGGAAGTGCATCAGTTCCGGATTGAAGCAAGCCCGGACTCAGCCGGGCGCCCCACCCCGGAAGGTCTGCACCGTGACGGCGTGGACTGGGTCTGTGTGATGATGGTGCGCCGGGAAAATATTGCCCGAGGGGAAACGACTATTCACGACCTTAACCGCCAGCCGGTCGGCAGCTTTACGCTGACAGACCCGATGGATACGGCGCTGGTGAATGACAGCCGGGTTTATCATGGTGTGACGCCAGTCAAGCCGGTTGACCCGACCCACCCGGCCTATCGGGACGTTCTGGTCGTCACCCTCCGGCACGAATAAGCCAGATGCCTCAGAAAAAAAATATTCCATAAAAAACAGGCCCAGCCCCTCAGGGTAGAGCCTGCTTGTCAGCACTAACAAATCTGAAAATCAGGCAGAACGGACGTTCGTTTCTTCCACCTGTTTGGGAAGGACAAGGTAAGGTCCAGCGGCCCGGATCGTCACGGAGAGAATGCCCATTTTGCCCCTGGTGAGATAATCACCCAGTGGCAGCACAGCATTCCCATTGGTCCATGCGCAGTCCGTCTCATCGTTCTCATACCAGCCTTCAGGTTTCTCCGCCTGAAGATGAGAGGTGATAGCGAACTGCTCCCTGGCGCACAGCAGCCGCACGTCGGCAACGGCCACACCCATGGAGCGACGATCATCCACAAAAGGACCAACCACATCCGCAGGGCGACTGGCACGAGAAACAAGGCGAACGGATTTTGTTTCAGGTGGCAGCATGAAGCTGTACTGCTGCCCCTTGTGCCGCATTGAGCGAAGAATTGTCCCGGTGTCCGTGATCAGATGCAGATCCGGATCAAGGGTAGTTTCAATATCTTCCATCTGAACACAGCAGCCCGCAACAGAGTTTTTGCGCGATTCCACAGAACGGAACAGCGGTTCAACAAAAGATCGCTCAACACACAGCGGTGCCGCGGCATGATCTGCCCACGTGCGCTTTTTCCCACCCAGACGGACCACCGTGCCTTCCTGACGGAAGGAAGCGCGGTTGCCAGTATCCAGATAGCTTTCAGTCAGCATACCATCGGCAGTAATAACAGAATGCTGCCCTGTTTCCACATGGTAGTAGTCATAAGAGGTAATGGACTTATCGTAGAAAATGGAAACACCGTTGACCAGCATACGGGCTGGCACAAATTTTCCTTCAAAGAACAGGCAATGTTCTGCAGTGATCAGCATATCCTTGTAAGGCACGCCCTCAGCAATCGCATCTTTGAGAATACGCACAGGATATCCTGCTTCGTCATCCTGCAGATCCGTACGCACCGTAGCCTGAGCTTTGCCAACCCAGACAACCGGACGGGTAACGTGTTTGTTGCTCTTCCAGTCGAAAGTCACAACGTCATGACTAATCGTAAGATTTTCGACCGCAACATCCCCTGCGGACGTACGAATCATACTCCCGCTCAGGAAGCACACTTCGTAAATTAGATTACCATCTGTCCCTACGACCAGCGAATTACCAAGGCTGGAGGCCTTATCAATCTCTAACCCTATAGCGTGACCATTTTTCAGATTGATCCACACGCGGTTAGCATCACCAGAATCATAGGCAATGCCGACAACATCTCCATCTTTGACGCCATCCAATACGATGCCGTCTGAGTCTCCCGCGGCTGCGCCATCAAAACCAGAAATGACGGTGTTAACAATTCCGCCATATGACAGACCGGAAATAACCAGACCGGTATTCTTCTCCCCGTCCATGACAATAGTGCCACCAGCATTTGAATAAATACTGGCCTGCCCGCCACTTTGCAGGGAAAGGGTCCCTGAAAGGATTCCCCCACTCTCAATGGAAACGTAGCCGCCGTTATTGACGGTTGCACCCGTAAGCTGGCCGCCTGCACTCACAATCGCGCTTGCTGTATTATTAATTGTAAGGTCAGAAAGCGTGCCGCCCGCATACGCATAGGCGTAGCTACCATCATTAATTGTGGCACTGATGGATACACCGCCCTTACTAACATATTCCGCAGCGGCATTGTTAAATGTCGCATTATAGGAACTTGCCCCAGCGGAAATTGCTTCAAAAGCCTGAGACTGACCGTTAGGAACGGTGCCGTTTCCTGTCAAAACACTGTTGGATGTTATTGCGCCTGAATACAGCACCATAGTCCCACCGGAAATGGTGGCACTCTCTACGGTCGCACTTGTAATAAACCCATGACCATTGGTAGCCAAAGTGACATCACTCACTGCACCTTTAGATACAGTAAGCGTACTTCCGTCCTGGAAGCTCGCATTACTGAGCGTACCACCAAAAACGCTTACGCCACCGTTTCCATTCGTAAGATTACTGCCACTCCCAGTAATATTTGCAGCAGACCCACTCTCATAAAGATTGATAAAGCCGCCAGTGTTGATGTTAAGCGCCGAAACGCTACCGCCGAAAACATCAAAACCACCGCCATTGTCTGCAACCATACCAGAAACAAGACCACCGGATACCGTGATGATCCCGCTCTGAATGGCACCCCCATTCATTGTCCCGCTATCGTAAACTGTACCGTAACCACTGATAATTTCAGCATCAGATGCCAGGCCACCAGCGGATACAATAATATTGGCGTTTGAGGTGAGGATTTGGGCAGAAATGCTTGTGCCGCCATTGTCTACATATTCGGTGCCGCCACTTTGAACGATATCAGAGGTCGCGGTGCCACCAGCAGAAATATGAACATATCCGCCACTTTGCAACGAGGCCGACGTTAGGTGACCGCCGTCAAAAACGTTTATGCCACCACTTCCGTTTGTTGCTGAGACAACGGTTGCATTCCCGCCTGACAGATTAATGATACCACTCTGAACCGTCGTATCCGTAAGGTCGCCGCCGGTGTAAACATTCACGGCGCCGGCTGAAAGAATTGTCAGTGAAGCCGCACCGCCAGAAAGATTTAAGGTCGCATCGTCCGCCTCTAAAGTGGCGGATAGACTTGATCCCCCACCATGAACGTCCATGACACCCTTTGTCTCAATGACAGTACTTTGTGCTATGCCACCCGCCGAAACCTGAATGGCGCCGCCAGAGACAGCACTGGCGACAGAAACTGTTAGGCCATTTTCAATCTGAACTATGCCGCTATCTGTCGCGGTCGCGTTGCTGACCTGGCCGCCAGAAATGTCAGCATAGGTATTTGTCCCGGATACGGTGAGACCGTTTAACGTCGCGCCGTTATAGATGCCAATCCAGCCCCCGTTTGCAGCAGTCCAGTTTGTACCGTTTCCCCCGTTGGAAAGGTACGCATGGCCAGCATCAACAGTAAGATCAACAGCGCTACCCCAAACAGTTTCCTGCCCGCCTGTGCCAGCGACATCGCCAGACGTTGTGCCACCTGCAGAGACCAGAATATTCGCGCCGTCCACCGCGGACGTGAAGCTCGCCTGACCTCCTGATAAAACATTGAGCGTTGCGGCAATATTATCCTTAGAATCACCGCCAAAGAGATACGTGCTGACAGCCCTTCCGGAGTTATAAACATCTATATACCCCCCAGACCCAGCACTCACATTGGAGGCGATACCTCCTGCACTCACAAATAGTCCCACACCACTTTGAACTGTTCCACCGTTCCAGGTCGTAGCGTTACTGGCATCACCGCCAATAGTCGTGTCGGACAAAATATCATTCATATTTCTTATCTTTTCCAAATAATATTTTTACTGCTGTAATATTTTTCTTAGCAGTAATGAAGAAAGTGCTTTCAAACTGTCGCGGCGCATCTGCAGGCCATAATTACCAGAGGAAAGCATGGATCAAAGTGCTCTTTTAGATTATGCCGGCACGGAAAGCCTCCCCCTGATCCCTTTTTCAAGAAAACGATTGCCTGTATCTCGTTCTGTCAGACTCAGACACCAAGACCTGCATGCAGGCTTGGGAAATAAAATCCGATAAATTTGATTGCAATCATAGCGAATGACCCCGGCCCCAGCCTGCGGAATTACCGGAAGAGCCTTTAGCTCAGATGATTTTACGGAATCAGGATTTCCGTCTTCTGCTAAAAATGATGACCGGCCAGACGCACATAGCGCTGTATTGTCTGCTCTTTTGTTCATAGTAAAATCACGGCATTATTCGGAAGTTATAAATTTCTCAAATTGAATATTTTCATATCACTATCAATATGTTGTTTTCTATTATTTGAAAATAAATAGCTGAACAAAAAATATTAAATGATTTTTAATGATCTGACTTTTAGCCCTGGTTCAGCCGGATAACTTTCTGATCCTTGAGCCATTCAGTTTTCTGTAATTCATCCGATCAGGTTAGACTTACCAGACCGCCGATTGCTTATCCGACGCAGAGCAAATTCAGCCCATTTGATACGCGCAGGAACAATCGAGACAAAAGCCAGCAACCAAAGCTTACAGTGCTACAGCACGGCTAATTGCTCACACTTTATGCCCTGACGTCTGGCTTACCCTCAATAGCCCGCGTGATACATGGCGTTAAAGCCAAGGGCTGCAAAGCAGAACACGAACACCATCGCGCCAACCATCTGGAAGACTTCCTTGACGGCAACCCCTTCCGGCGGAGGAGGAGCAGAGGGCACGGGAGCCGGTGTCACAGGCAGAACGGGGTCCGCCATAACCGCATGGGTTTCCGCGCCCACACCCTCATGCTCTGCCTGTAGACCTGCATCAGGGGTATGAGTCTGTGAGATCACGGACGCATCATGTGATGAATCTGTTCCTGACATGGCGAAACCCCTTCCGTTTTTGCAATGCAGATTTGTAACCCCTACTTATCTGGGTCTCAAACAGCTCTTCGTCAAGTCTGGGTCTCAAATAAACCCGATCACATTCCTCAGGCGGGGTGGACGGAAAGCCTGCAGGCAGGCACATGAAAAGATCTGTTTTCAGGAGTGCCCGCCATGAAGCCGCTTTTTGCCTCTGCCCTCATCCCGCTCGGTCTGGCCTTTGCCATGCCGCTCCCCGCACAGGCCGCAAAGCCCACCGTGCAGGCCCCGGCCACACAGGCGCATTACGAGACGTCAGTTTTTGTGGGACAATGGGCCATTATGGCGATGGACCCGATTATGGTCGCCGCGAACAAGGCAACGGGTCCTGCGGAGCGCCTGCTCGTCACGCTGCCGGAATCCCTGAAGAAAATTGTCGGGCAGGATCACTTCAGCCTCTCCCGCGCCTCCGGCACAGCATGGACCGGGAAGCAGGATGACCTGACGGTCACGTTCAAGCTTGTTTCAGAAAATAGTGCTCAGATTCAGATTACAGGGGAAGGCACCCATAAGCTGGACCTGCCGCTGTATCGGGACAACTAAAAGAGCGTGCCCCAAACAAGGCGCGCTCCTGTGCCTGTCCGCTCATAGGCGGTTCAGGCACAGGCAGCCGTTGCGCCTTAGGACGCGCTGTCAGGCGTCCAGTTTTTCAGGAAGTCTTCCAGCGCGGCATCAGGCTTCCCGATCTTGATTTGCAGCGTTACGTAAAGATTCCCGGCTTCACGCGAGCCATGAGCCTGCACGCCTTTCCCACGTAACCGCAGCTTGGTGCCACTGTCGGACTGCGGCGGCACGTTCATCTTAACCGGGCCTGTCGGGGTCGGGACCGTAATGGGACCACCCAGCACGGCAGTTTTCAGGTCCACCGGCAGGGTTTCGGTCAGGTCAAACCCATCACGCGTATAGGTCGGGTCAGCCTGAACGTTCACGGTAATCAGCGCATCCCCATCCGGGCCGCCCTGAACACCCGGGCCACCTTTGCCGCGCAGGCGCAGAGTCTGGCCGTCTTCAATCCCCGGGGGAATGCGCACATCCAGCGTTGCCCCTTCCGGCAGCGTGATGCGGGATTTCCCACCCGTGACCGAGTCCAGAAAACTGACCTTCAGCGAATAAGAGCGGTCAGCCCCTTTGCGCGGTCCGGCAGAACGCCGTCCACGACCTGTGAACATGCCGCTGAACAGGTCACCCAGATCTTCTTCACTGAAAGAGTGGCCCTGCCCTCCGGCATAACGGAAGCCACCCGGGCCTGCCCCGTAATCCCCGTAGCCGCCACCGCCGCCGCCAAATCCCGGATGGCGTTCCTGCCCGGCAGCATCAATTTCGCCCCGGTCAAACCGCGCCCGCTTTTCCGTATCGGAAAGCAGATCATTCGCCTGCCCGATTGCCTTGAACTGTTCTTCGGCAACCTTGTCACCAGGGTTCAGGTCAGGATGGTATTTCTTGGCAAGGTTGCGATAGGCCTTGCGGATCTCATCCTGACTGGCGGTTTTGGAAACCCCCAGCACCTCATAAGGATCACGCACACTCATGCTGCACCTCCCTGAGCTGAAGGAGGATTGGGATCAGTGCCAAAATTCATTGTGTCCAGCAGGCTGATCAGCAGCGCAACCGTCACATCCTGACTGTATCCGGCTTTGTCTGCCTCACTCACAAGTGCCGCGAGGCGGGGTTTGAGAAATGCCTCCGCCGTCATGTTGTCCATAAAGCTTGTCTCTCCACTCATACTGTGCAGACCGCTTCCTGGTCGGACCGGCCTGATAATGGTTTCAATATCTTATTCTGATAATGGGAACGCACTGAGGCAGGGTCAATGGACAACGGGGCAGGAGTGGGCTGCACACCTGCCAGACAAACGCTGTCCAGACATTTCTAAAGAAGCGATAGCCTCATGCCCGCAGACTGACTATAAGCCTAAGGGAGAAGATTTAACTGTTTAAGTGGAGAACCAGCAATGTCTGACAAACCGCGTTTTTTTGATGATCTTGCTGGTGTAGCCGGCGGTGCTTTTTCAGCCCTGACCGGCGCAAAAGAAGAGCTTAACGCCATTGTGCGCAGCCGCGTGGATGAAGTGCTGACCAGCCTGCAGGTTGTCCGGCGTGAAGAATTTGAAGTGGTGCGTGAACTCGCCGCCCGTGCGCGTATCGGGCAGGAAGAAGCCGAACGCCGTCTGGCCGCACTGGAAGCCCGTGTGGACGCACTGGAGCAGAAAAGCCACGGCAGCCACACGCACCACACCTCCTGAGCGCAGCGTTTTTCCGCATCACCTTGCAGCCGAGAGTGAGCCATGCCCGCGTTAAGCACAAACACCCCTTCTCCTCCCGTTAATCCGCTGGATCTGATGGAACAGGTCATTTGTGGACACGGCTGGAATTTTGAACGCTGCAACGCAACCGAAATGGCCGTGGAAGCCCCCGGCAAGTGGTGCGATTACGGCATGTTCTTCTCCTGGTCGGCAGAACTTGGGGCCATGCACTTTACCTGCGCCTTTGACCTCAAGGCCCCTCAGCCCCAGCAACGTACGCTGTATGAGCTGATTGGCATGGCCAATGAGCGGATGTGGATTGGCCATTTCAGTCTGGATCAGGAAGACGGTGTTCTGCTGTTCCGGCATGCCCTTCTGCTGCGCGGGACGAGTATCTCTGTCGAAGTGTTTGAAGACATGATCGACATCGCTCTGACAGAGTGTGAACGCTTCTACCCGGCTTTTCAGTTTTTCCTGTGGGGCGGGCAAAGCCCGGCTGATGCTCTGGCCGTTGCCATGCTGGACTGTCAGGGAGAAGCATAATGACGGCTCATACTTCCCCCCTGCCCTCCGTCCTGCTGGTTGGCTGTGGCCAGATGGGTGGCTCCATGCTGGAAGGCTGGCTGGCCCACGGTCTGAAACCTTCCGTCGTGCTGGACCGGCATGACCGCACCCTGCCGGCACCCCATAAACTGGCTGCTACGCTGGAGGATGTCCCGGCGGATTTCCAGCCGGATGTCATTATTCTGGCCATCAAGCCCCAGAAGGCAGACCCGGCGCTGGAGGCTATGGCACAGCGCTTCCCTAACGCCACGCTGCTGTCTGTCATGGCAGGCCGCACGGTGGAAAGCCTTACGGAACGCTACAAGCAGGGCAACCCGCAGGCACAGCCGGTGATAATCCGGGCCATGCCCAACACGCCCTGTGCCATTGGTGCAGGTATGAGCGGTCTGTATGCCCCTCCGCACGCCACCGCCACACAGAAAGCGCAATGTGATGCCCTGCTGCAGGCTGTGGGCGATACAGTCTGGGTTGAGCGCGAAGAGCTGATTGACTCCGTCACCGCTATTTCCGGCAGCGGCCCGGCCTACATTTTCCTGCTGGCCGAACTACTGGAAAAAGCCGGTGTGGAACAGGGCCTCCCTGCCGAGACCGCCCGCATACTGGCACGCAAGACCATTTATGGCGCGGGCGCGCTGCTCAACCAGTCTCCGGCGGATGCCGAAGAGTTGCGCCGCCGCGTGACCAGCCCCGGTGGCACCACGGCGGAGGCCCTGAAAGTCTTCATGGCGCCGGATGCATGGCCCGCTATCGTGCCCCGTGCCGTAGCCGCAGCCGCCAGACGCGCCAAAGAGCTTTCGACCTGATTTACGCGGCCCGACAGGCTGCCTTACTCTCTATTTTCTACGAACAGGCTTCTTCTTATGGACCATGATGACTTTGACGCCGCCCTGCTGAGTGCTGCCATGACACAGGCCGAGCATGGGGGCTGGGCGTCTGTCTCTCTGCTGGATTCCGCTCGGACTGCGGGGCTTGCTTTCCCGCAGACGCGCGAGCGCTTCCCCTGCCGCGCGTCTCTGCTGCTCCGGCTGGGCCGTATGGCGGACGAGTCCGCTCTGGCGGACAACACCACCTTCGGTTCCTCGCGTGAGCGCCTGTTTGATCTGCTGATGCGCCGTCTGGATGTGTTCCAGCAGTATCGGGGTGGGATTCGCGCCGTCATGCGCGCCCTCCCGATGGACCCGCCTCTTGCTCTGCTTCTGGGAGGCGCCACGCTGGAAAGCATGCGCTGGATGGCCGATGCCGCCGGAATCAACGTCGCCGGGCTGGGCGGGCTAGTGCGCATCAATATGGTAGTCGCCATCTGGACGCACACACTCCGCGCATGGGAAAAAGACGATAGCGAAGACATGGGCAGCACCATGGCCGCGCTCGATCAGGCTCTGAACAAAGCCGCCGGTTTCCGCCTGTTCCCTGCTGAGAGTGAACTAAGCGACGGCGGCCTGCCGGATCTCGATTTTGAAGAACCAGATGCCCCGTCCGCTCCCCTTACCCCTGAAAATTCTCTCTGAGAGACAAAACAGCGCGTTCTCACTCTTTACGAATCCTACTGGTTGGCCTTAATAAGAGCCAACCGCACTCTTGGGGCGTAGCCAAGCGGTAAGGCAGCGGATTTTGATTCCGCCATGCGGAGGTTCGAATCCTCCCGCCCCAGCCATTTTTCTTTAAGACATATAAAATCTGTCTGATCCTCAGGCCTGAATTATTTTCCCTCTTGGGGCAATAACGGGCGCTGTATTTTTCTGACATCATTGCTATTGCAGGATCACAAAGTCACCACGGATCTTTTTGCAATGTTGTCTTTTAAAAAACTATCGATTCGGAAAAAAATTCTATTCTGGCTGCCGCTCTTCTTCTTTTTTTCTGCTTTTTACTGACAGCCCTCATTCCACCTCTTCAGTCTCCTGATGAGCGAGATCATCTCAAACGCGCTTATTTTCTGAGCCAGGGACAGATTTTTCTGACTGCTCAACCGCATAAATTATCAGGCGGTCCGCTAGACTCTGGCCTTCTGGAGTATCTGAATTTCTCGGAAAAATACCCTTTCCGCCCGGACATCAAGGTCACTGAGCAAGACATTGTGCGCTTAAAGACCATTCCATGGTCTCATAAGGGTGTTTATGCCGAGGCTCCGGGCACGGGCTACTACTTCCCTGTTCTCTATGCTCCACAAGCCATAGGACTGACTGTTGGCCGCTGGCTCGGCCTTTCAGTCGACCGCTCCTATATGCTGGCCAGACTGAGCGCGATTGCATCTATTGGCATTCTGCTGTTTGCCTCATTCCTGCTCACCACACCCAACCCGCTGGTGCTGGCTCTTCTGATCCTACCGATGAGTTTGTTTCAGGAAGCCGCATGCAGTCTGGATGGTGTCTCCACTGCAATGACCATTCTGGCCATTTCCTGCTTTTTACGCATCACGCAGGATCGGGATAAAACGCCTCTGAGCCTGCTGTTTCTGCTTGCTGTCTCCGTGGCACTCGTCACATCCTGCCGCCAACATGCCCTGCCGTTACTTGGGCTCATATTTCTGAGCGCAGCCTTCACCCGCCGCAAGGCAAGTCTCATCGCCGGAACAATTGCCAGCCTTTTTACCGTCTCATGGACAATTCTGTCTCTCAAGACCACGGTTTTCAAGCTGCCACTCCCCGCAACCTCCGCCTCCGAAAGAGCGGTGCATTACGTCCTGCATCCCTGGTCTTTTTTCAAAATCCTTTTGCATACGCTTGGGCTGCATACGGTTCAGGTCGATTACCTGACGACGTTCCTTGGTCGTCTTGGGTGGCTCGATACCCCTCTACCAGAACATGCTTATGGGATCCTTACCGCAGCCCTTATCGTGCTGGCAGTTCTATCCTGCCCCTTCACTGCATTTCGCAACAACTGGCAGGCTCGACTCAGCCTTGGATGTGCGGCTCTGGTCTCGTTTCTGCTGATTTTTTTCGCCATGCTCATCACATGGAGTGACGATGCACCGACCACCATCGGCGGCGTGCAGGGACGCTATTTTCTAATCCCCGCATTGCTTTTTGCCTATGCACTTAACGGCAACGAGAAGCAGGAGACATTGACGCTCTGCTATTGCGCATCCCTAACCATACTGGGCGGCCTGTTCCTGTTTTCCTCACACGAAATGATTGGTGTGCTTTTACAGCGGTATTATATTACCCCCTGAAACTGGTAGTCCCTTCCAAAGCTCTCGTATTATTTAAAAGAAAGCGGTCCCAACAGGGATAGGCCTTTGCCTGTGCTGCCTGTTATGACTCGTTCCCATGGAAGATCATCCGGCAGCCGCCACGCCTCTTTTGTCCCAGCCCGGTCTTGCTGCGGCCCTCACGTCCCGCACACTTGGGGCGTTTTCCTCTCAGGTTCAGGCTGTTGCTGTCGGGTGGCAGGTTTATGCGCTTACACATAGTGCAGCGGCACTCGGCTTTGTGGGACTTGCGCAGTTTCTGCCCATGGTGGCCTTTATTTTCCCGGCAGGGCACGCAGCAGACCAGCACGACCGCCGGCGCATTGTCATCACCTGTCAGGCTATCGAAGCCTTTGCTGCCGCCTTCATGGCGCTGGCCTCCTTTGCGCATTTTCTGGCACCCGGCATGATTTATGGTCTGGTGGCCCTGTTTGGCATCTGTAGGGCTTTTGAAATGCCTGCCCAGCAGACCTTTCTGCCCTCACTTGTGCCTGCGTCCTTATTCCCGCGCGCGGCGGCGCTGTCGTCCTCTCTGTTTCAGGTGGCCTCCATTGCCGGCCCCTCTCTGGGTGGGTTGCTGTATGGTCTGGGAGCTGGCGTCTGTTACGCGCTCTGCGGCACAGGCTTTGCTGTTGCCGCTATGGCCACAGCCAGCATGAAATTCCGTTTTCCAGCCCGTGCGCGGCAACCCGCAACATTGGCAGCTGTGTTCGGTGGCATTTCTTTCCTGCGCCGCAAACCCACCATGCTGGGTGCACTCTCGCTGGATCTGTTTGCCGTGCTACTGGGCGGCGCCACTGCCATGCTGCCGCTCTTTGCCACGGATATCCTGCATGCAGGGCCGTGGGGGCTCGGATTGCTGCGAGCGGCCCCTGCCATTGGCGCGTTGCTGGTGGCCACCATTCTGGCCCGTTACCCGCTGGGCCACCATGCGGGGCGATGGATGTTTGTCTCGGTCATGATCTTCGGGATTGCCACCATTGTTTTTGGCTTCTCCCGCTCCATTCCTGTTTCCATTGCAGCACTAGCCGTGCTTGGCGGAGCAGACGTTATCAGCGTGATGGTGCGAAGTGCTTTGGTCCAGCTTGGCACGCCGGACGAGATGCGCGGCCGCGTCTCCGCCGTGAACATGCTGTTTATTGGGTCATCAAACCAGCTGGGGGAGTTTGAAAGTGGCATGCTGGCCAGCGCTATCGGGGCTGTTCCCGCGGTGGTGGTGGGCGGCATTGGCACGCTGGTCATTACCGCTCTGTGGATGGCGTTTTTCCCAGGCCTGCGGAAACTTGATCGTCTGGATGATATCAAACCCGATTAACCGGCGGGAAAGGGCAGCCCCTCCCCTGAAAAAGGCCAAAAAAAACAGCTCTAAGGAAACCTTAGAACTGTTTTCAAAAGCATCAGACTGAGTAAAAAATACTCAGACTGCTTTTTTCAGATTGGGGCTGGCTTTAAAGCGCACCGTTTTACCGGCCTTCACTTTTACAGGCTCACCCGTCCGCGGATTCAGGGCTTTACGCGCCTTTGTCTTGCGCACTGTAAATGTTCCGAAAGACGGAAGGGTAAACCCACCCTCACGCTTCAATTCTTCTACAATCGCATCAAGAAGGTCGTTGGCAGCCTGATTGGCGGCAACGCCGGTGCAGTTGATCGAATCCTGGATCACCGCAGCAATAAAGGCCTTGCTCATTGAGACTTTAACTCCCCTTCAGACAGAACTATGTGAGTAACAATTCTTCGGCTACTATAACCAGCAACACTCGCGGCTTGATAGTCATATTTCACCGAAAAAACCAAATTAAAAATGCAATCAGTTTCGATTTTTCCCGCAGGCATCACCAAAAAACAGGTTGAAAGGGCGCCATCCGCCCCTTTGCCCGCAGGGACAGTCTGCCTGTTTGCCTGTTATGTTCCTGATGGGAACCTCCCTCTTCACACCCGCTTTTACCTCAAAAACCTGTTAAAGTGTGGTGTCACTCTGCATATTATTCTCTCCGGCGCAGAAGCTATTCATGAAAACACAAATAATTTTTGCAAAAAACACGGTATTCATGCCTGGAGACGGCCAAATGGCGGGCTGGACTTTGGTGCCTGGCAATTTCTTCTGGAAAAAGGACTCGCCAAGGACGCCCCTTACATTCTTTTTGCCAATGACAGCGTCTTCGGCCCGCTCAAACCCCTGCCCCTTCTTTTAGAAGAGCTTGCCGCAAACCAACGCCCTGCATGGGGGCTGGTTGCCTCACGGGCCGTCACGCCCCACCTGCAATCCTGGTTTATTGGACTGTCCCAAGCCGCATTCCAGGCGGCCCCCGTGCAACGCGTTCTACACCTTCCTTTTCAAGACATGTCCCGGGATGAAATCATCTGGCACGGTGAACTCGGCCTGTCCGTTGCCCTGAAAGCTGCGAACATTCCGCTCCATGCCGCATGGAGTGACCTGAACGCTCCCATGGCCCGCTTTTTCCCTACCAACCCCATGCACACACACTGGCGGGACATGGCGCAAACGGGAGCAGTACCTTTTCTCAAGCAGGAAGTTTTACGGGATAACCCCTTCCGGGTGCCCCACCTTGCAGACTGGCGGGCGCTGATCCCGGCAGAAAGCGACTTCAACCCGGAATGGATTGACACCTATCTGAACCAGCACGCGCCACGCCCCCTCACCATCCATCCCACATGGAAAGGACGCGCGCTTTATGGCCTTATCAATCAGCTGGATCGGCTGAAATGGCGGACAGATCGTCTGCGAGGCGTTGCGCGTTAGCCGTTTTTATGGCCACCACGTCGCGCAGAACGCCGTCCAGCTCTGCTGTCTGCTCCTCAAAAGTGGCGAGGTTCTGTTTGAGCGGGTTGACGTATCCTGTCAGTCTTTCAGGATTTTTCAGAAGCGCTTCAACGGCTTTCTGCAAACTGTCCGGTCGCCCGTCTATGGCAATCAGCGTGCCGTTTACTCCGTCAACAATATCTTCCGACTGCCCACCCGGTGCTGTGGAGATGACCCACACATCCCGCGCCAGAGCTTCACGCACAGTCAAACCGTAGCTTTCTTTCCATTGAGACGGGAAGAGAAGCACATCAATCCCATCAAAAAAGGCATCCATACTCTCAGGGACGTATGCCGGAACCGTTGTGACTGTTCCTTTTACTTTCCATGATTCTGTGTAAACGGAGCGGATACCCAGATTGAGTTTGTTATCAACAACCCGAAGCTCCCAGTTCCTATCTGACAGAGCCTGAAAGGCCCGCCGCACCAGAGAATAGCCCTTGATTTCTTCTGTGCCGCCAACATAACCAAAGCGCAGCGGGCTACCGGGTTTACGCGGAGTGCGGGCGTGTGTGGGCCAGACAAACCCGTTTCTATTCACCAGGATACGGTCTGGAGGAACGCCATTGGCAATAAACAGTTGCCGGTGCGTCTCGCTGGGGGAAAGCAGCAACGCAGCCCCTTCCATCGCAGCCCGCATCATCACGGCCCGTTCTGACAGATGCCGCGCCTCAGGCACGCACGCCTGACAGACACGCAGATTGATTTTTTCCTGAAAACAATAATGCCCGTCGGCTTTCACCATGAACTGACGGTCACACAGCCACCAGGCATCATGCACGGTCACCACATAGGGCACACCGGCTTCAATACAGGCTCTCAACAAACCCAGACCCAAACCCTGGGTCGCATGGAAATGCACAACGTCCGGTTTCATTGCCGCCAGCCATTTCCGGAAGTGACTGGTGGCCGTCGCATTATCAAGGCCGCCCACCCGATCATGATCAGGCGGCACACGCACGCCCAGCACGGGGCAACCATCAGCACTGTAACGTAGAGGCGCGTTGCCACGATCCTTCAAATCCGGACGAGAGGTCATCACAGCAACATCCACATCCGGCAGACGCTGCAACCGACGGACCATTTCTTCTGCCACAAATGTCGCTCCCCCAAAGGAACGCGGACTGAAATACACATTGGCGCATAGCACGCGCAGGTTTGTTTTTGAGCGTACATCAACAGGCTCCCCAAAGACCGGCAACACCTGCTGCTGCGCAATCTGGTCAGGGCTGTATCGGGCCAGAACATCCTCATAGGCCTGCTGACCGAGCTGCACTCTTAACGCAGGATCTGCGGCCAGACGGAGAATGGCATCCCGCCATTGCTCATCCTGCTCAGCCAGAAGTCCATTTTCGCCATCCCGCATAACCTGCAGGAATGCATCGCGCGGGGAACAGACAGAGGGGATTTTCAGAATGGCGGCTTCAAGAAATTTAATATTACTTTTGGCATCATTGAAAATCGTGGGTTCAAGCGGTGCAATCGTAATATCGGCTTGCGCCAGAAGCGCCAGATACGCGGCATAATCACGCCCGGCGAGGGTCTGCACCCGCTCCTTTACAGTAAGAAAGCTTTCAGGAAGCGTCAGATCACCAATAATATGCAGAGTCAGGCGTGGATCTGCCTGCATGGCAGCAAGAATACCGCTGGCCGCCATCCGAAAATCAGCGTCATGCGTTTTGGTACCTGACCCATAGACAATACGGATTTCCTGCGTGGTATCGTGAGCAGGCACACCACGTTCTGCCAGGCTTTGCGCAATTTCTATGGTTTGCTGGTCCAGCGCGTTCTCAATCACCACAGCAGAGGGAATGCCAGCATCTACCATGGCCTGTGCCAGGACTCGGGTCGACGCAATAGCGCGGTCGCAGGACAACAGGCATTTCCTGAACAAGAGAACACCAAAAAGCAGTTGCTTCTGCTCCGCCGTATCCAGCGTCTGAAGGTTGCCATTCTCCTGATACAGCTCAGCGGAGAAAATCAGGTCATCCACTTCCCACCACGGGGACAAGCCGAGCTGCCGGGTTTCATGAAGAAGAATTTCAACGGATTCAAAGGCTGGAACCCGGTAGAAAATCACCTCGGTGCAGACTTGGAGAGCCGCCAGCGCCTGCTCCGTTTCGCGCCAGTCCACAACATCTACGGTCCAGCCCAAAGACCGCAGTTGTTCTTCTTTCTGCCAGACACGATACTTCGCGCACTGCCGCAAGGAGAGTTCTGCAATAATCAGAATATGCGGCGTAAGCTGGCTCAGTGCCTCAGCGCCAAGTGGCTTGGCATACACTCCCTCAAGCGCTTTTTGCCGCTCTGCCGCAGTCATGGGCGATGACTTCACACCTTGATGCGGCGCTGGCATTTGCACTGCGGAGGTTTGAGGCGGAGGAGACGAGGGTTGTTTCTGGCGATTGGACGTATACCGGGCGACCGCCCGCCCCACCCCGGTCTCCGGTAAGCGGGCCTGAATACGCTGCGTGACACCGTGCAGCCCTTCATCCTGATAGATTTCTTTGACGCGCTGACAGACAGCAGGAATTTTCTGCCCCGTTGGCAATTGGCCTTTCATCAAATGCCGGACAACCCGCAAAGGAGCCGTCACGCGCCAGGAAAGCGTGCGGCGCTGTGTTTCCAGCATGTGCCGCAGACTTGCAGCCTCATGCGTCAGGCCATCAACGCGCATCCCCTGAATACGGGCGCTGGCACGATAGCTGGCGGACAATGCCTCTGCCTGTGTCAGAACCTGTCTGATTTTCTCTGAATCTTCAGTCAAATCACTCACAGGCAGCACTCTTTCAATAAGACAAAGAATTGAAAAATTTTACTAACATTTTACCCAAAAGAAAACCGGGCCTTTCGGCCCGGTTTCCTTAACGTTCAAACCGTCTTTAGCTGAATTTTACTTCAGGCCGCTGAACTGGTTCGTCGTCAGGTCAGAAACATCAACAAAGGTGATCTTGCTGTTGTCAGACAGCGTGATCGTCGTGTTGCTGCCATTATGCGCTGCCTTGTCCAGCACATCCTGCTGGAACTGAGACGCCGTATAATCGTAGTCAACCAGCAGCACAGAGTTGCCAGCAGCGCTACCGAAGTCGGTGATGGTGTAGTCAGCGCCAGCAATCCCGTCGCGGAAGCCGAACACGTTGGCCGCACCAGAACCACCCGTCAGCGTTGCATTGCCAACACCAGCAACCAGCGTATCGGAAGCGGAACCACCGATAAACGTCTGTGAGCCTGTCGTGCCGACAACGTTACCGAAGGCGTGGATACCAAATGCGGAAGACGCACCGTCCAGCGTTTCGTTACCGTCGTTCGCTACGAACAGAGAGTCGGCAGACGTACCGTCAAAGTGAGCATTCAGGTTGTTGGAACCGAAGATGGTTGCCTGACCCGCCGTAATGGTCGTGTCACCCGTGCCACCAACGAAGGTCAGCGCGCCGCTGGCGTTGATGAGCGCCGTATCCGTGTGCGTGGTGTAAAGATCACCATGCGCAGCGGAAATGGTGTTCCGCTGACCACCCTCAACCGTGCCGGTTGCACCAGCCATGTTGATGTAGTCGTTAGAGCCACCGGTTACGGTGCTCGCGCCACCAACCGTGATCTGCTCGTTACCGGCAGCGTCAACAACCAGAGAGTTGTCACCAACGTTAACGAAGGAGTTACCACCGTTCAGCGTGATGCTCTGCACACCAGACGTTGCGGTAATCGTATCCTGACCGTCAGAGTGAACATAGTTCACACCAGTGCCCAGAGTGATGGTGTTGTTACCGGCACCAGCATAGATGGTGTCGTTACCATTGCCGCCGTTGATGGTGTCATTGCCATCACCGGTACGGATGTCCCATGCACCAGGATTCTGGTCCAGATAGTCACCCTGGAACAGGTTGTCGCCCGAACCACCGACGAACAGGCCGCCGCTGGAACCTGCACGGAAAGACACGCCCTGCGTAGTACCTGCAACAACGCTCAGATAATCTGTCGTCACTTTGCTGGCATCAATATTGACCCAGGCATCCAGAGCGGTGCTGGGAGCGGTCGTGGCAGAGTTGGAGCCAACCGTCAGCCAGCGGAAATCGCCGGAGACCTGATAGGAGCCAGCTGCCGTAACCACGCCATAACCGGACTGGTTGCTGGAACCAGTGGCTTTGCTGTTTGAGCCAGTGTTCAAATAACGGGCATCCAGGATACCCTGATTATTCAACTGATCAGAAAGCTGGTCCGCAAGAGCCTGTGTCCGGCCTACGAACGCAGTGTTCATAGCACCATCAACAGTGACCTGTACGGTCCCTCCTGACGCACCGGCAACGGTGATAATCGCCATATTTATCCGTCCTTTTCTAAGCCCGCTTTATTAGGCACGATCGGGTCACACCCATACAGCGGCACAACAACGTCAGGCTTCGTTTTAGGCGAAGCCCATACGAATATGCAAGCATCTTGTGAGTATTCTCAATGTTCAACGCTTTTTTTTGTAAATGCTTCTAAAAAGAGACACTCAAGATCAGTTACCCAATACGTGACAGTTAACTTAATGCTATCCACATTAGTACTAAATTAGAAAAAATGAGCTTTCAGATTGTCAAATAGTCAGTTCCCGGCAAAATAGTCTCTTGCTTTGAAATCAGGACATTTTGCTTTCCCATGCCTGCATCTTTATCAAGATCACCGCTCCGCAAGCCCGTCTCCTCTGTCTTGTCTCTCTGCACAGCGGAGCCTGAACCATTTTTTACACAGATTACCCTGGCGGACGGTGACACTGCAGGCTGCGGCCATCTGCCTTTTATCATATGGCTGCTCTGTGTTCTGTCTCCCGAAACTCTCGTTCTTATCGGAGCGAGTCGTTCAGTCAGAGAGACCCTGAATCAGGCAATTCACAACCAGATTCTGCCGACCCGCCTGGTCGAAACGCGGCTCTTTTCCTTGGAGAAGGACGCCGACTCCGCACTCTATTATTACGCCTCCCCTTCATGGGAAACGCCCGAGCATTTAAAATCTGAACTGGACAAGCTTCCAGCAGGCAGTCTGGTGCTGCTTGGAGGCACAACCTCTCCCGCGGGACGCCCTCTATGGGCAGAATTTGAAAAAACTTTCCTAACATTCAGTTTTTTCCATGCCGGGGGGCTTGGCCTTCTTGCTACAACCCCACCGCACAATACTGATGTGAATTTTATATTAACAAAAAATTCCACCCGTTCAGAAGATGACCTGCTGAAAAAAACGCTTCTTCGCGAACGGTTTAGTCAGGCCGGACAATTTTGGGAAAACAAGGCGTTACTGTCAGCGCAGACTGAAAAAACACAGGATCTTCAAGAAGAACTTCGTCAACAACAGTTGTTGTTTCTCAATACAAAACAAGAAAAAACGTCTCTAAAGGCCAATCTGGACGCGGAAAGAACCCGTCTAGAAACTATAAATAGCACACTACACGCGTACGCCACATCCTGGCGTAACCATGCTCTCGTGCTCAGAGAGGCCAACACAGCACTCTCTGCATCCCTCTCTCAGGCACTTTCACATTTCCATCATAACGCGGAAGTCTGGGCAGCATTCTCTCAGGAAGTCAGGAGCCGTGCAGAAGGGCTGAATGCTCTACGTGATTTCCTTTCCACACCAGCAGGCTTCCTCCGCTCTCTGGCCCGTACGATGGTCCGTGGCTCCATGGCCCCTTTTGTGCCGGACCTGCCGACCCCGCCAGCCGTCACGGAACCCGACGTTACCATCTCACCGCCGGTAGTGTCAGAGCAGCCAGAACCACTTGCTCTGACCGACGCCATGATAACGGACTCGAGCATCCCTCTTCTCTCTGCGCAAGCTGACCACACATCTGCGCTTCAGCCTGTCACACTGCGCAGCCCGCGTCGCAAGGTGCTGTTTGTTGCTGGTGAGCCGGAGTCCCCCGGCGTGCAGTATCGCTGCATTCGGAATGCTGCTGCCTGTCTGCGGGCAGGACATGAGGCACGCTGGAAACCGTGCGCAGACGTTAACCCGGATGATCTGAGCTGGGCGGATATCGTCATTCTATGGCGCGTAGAATTCAGTGGGCATGTCGATATTCTGCTGCAACTGGCGCGGAAAAATGGGGCAGACATCATTTTCGATACCGATGACATCACGTTCCTGCCGCATCTGGCACGGTTTGATATTATTGATGGTATCCGCAGTATTGGCGCAACAGAACAGCGTATTGAGACTGTTTTCACAGAAATGCGCCGTACCTTGATGCGTTCTGATCTGTGCATAGCCCCCACCGATACCCTTGCAGGCCTGATGCGCATCAATAAACCGCTGACCTATACTGTTCCTAATACCTTTGATGCGGATTCTCTGCGACGCAGCCGGATGGCCATGCGTAAAAAACAGTGGATTGAGTCAGATGGTCTTGTGCGCATTGGCTATGCCACGGGCTCCCGCACGCATCAGCGCGATTTTGCCCGCGTTGCCGGGATTCTGGTAAAACTGATGCTGAAGCGGGCAGACCTACGCCTCGTTCTGTTTCGGGAGCCGGGCAATCACCGCCCGGTCCTGCTCATGAACGAGTTTCCGGAACTGGCCCCCGTGTCGGACCAGATTGAATGGCGGGATATGGTTCCCCTCCCCGACCTGCCGGAAGAGACGGCCCGGTTTGATATTTCCATCGCACCGCTGGAAACCGGGTCGCTCTTCTGTAACGCCAAAAGTGAACTGAAATTTTTTGAGGCGGCTCTGGCAGGCGTTCCGTCCATTGTCTCCCCCACAGCACCATTCCGTCAGTGCATTGTGGATGGTATCAGTGGCTTTCTGGCGGATACGCCGGAAGAATGGGAAACCGCCCTGCGCACGCTTCTGGAAAATCCGGACTTACGTCGCCGTATGGCAGACGCAGCCTATCATGGATCTCTCTGGTATTTCGGGCCGCAACGCCAGGCGCTGGTATTTGACAGCATTCTTGAGGGACTCGGCGGAGAACAGGCCGCCGCCCGTGCCTCCGAACTTCAGATTGCCCGTGGCGCTTATCGCGGTAAAGGTCTGCCGGATGTCCCTCCGCATGAGATCCTGTTCCATCAGGATAGAATGGACGAAGCTGCTGTTACCGTAATCATCACGTCCTATAATTATGAAGCTTTCATTCTGGAGGCACTAGAGTCCGTTCGGGCACAGACCATGGAGATGCTGGATCTGGTCGTGGTGGATGATGGCTCATCAGACGACTCGATTGCTCTGATTGCGGCCTGGATGACACAGCATAGCGCCCGCTTTAACAGGCTCATTCTACTGAAAACAACAGTGAATGCGGGGCTCGGTGGGGCACGCAACTGTGGCGTGACACATGCGGAAACGCCCTTCTTCCTGCCTCTGGATGCCGATAACCGCCTGTTGCCGGACGCCTGTGCGTCTCTGCTGGCAGCGACGAGCGAGATGACAGCCTACGCCTACCCCATTCTGGAACAGTTTGGAGAGCCAACACGCCATAAGGTGTTGGGCGACAAACCCTACCACCCCATGCAGTTGGTTGCCGGCAACTATATTGATGCCATGGCGCTTGTTGCAAAATGGGCCTGGGCGGCTGCGGGTGGCTATTATGTCAGCCGCTCCGCGATGGGCTGGGAAGATTACGATCTGTGGTGTTCTTTTGCGGAACTTGGCTTACAGGGCACGCATGTTCCGGAAATTCTTGCAGAATACCGGGTGCATCGCACCTCCATGACCAGCAGCGTAACCGAGCAGGACGCCCATAAGCAGCGCGTGGTGGAGCTTGTTGAAAGTCGTCATGGCTGGATCAAACTGGTGCAGAAAGCCGCCAAAGACCGCGAAAAGGTTTCATAAACCCCTAGCTGAAAGCATCGTTTTCCTGTGGCACCCCTTGTGGTGCCACAGCTTTTTTCCGCCCAGTCGTGTGTGTGGGAAACAAAGCTTCAGGCTTCTTACATTTCAGAACCGCCGAGGCCAAAAACGCAAAAAAGGCCGCTTGCGCGACCTTGATGCATACCACTCAAATTTCCTTGAAAATTTGGAGCGGGCGATGGGATTCGAACCCACGACCCCAACCTTGGCAAGGTTGTGCTCTACCCCTGAGCTACGCCCGCATCGGATGGCCTCCTTCTAAGGGGGTTCGACAAAACGCGCAAGAGGGTTTTTTATATTTTTTTCGTTTATTTTGAATGACCTCTCCGCCCCTCAACGCAAAGCACGCCGGAAGCCCGGAAAGTCCTTGTGTTGGCGCGGGTCCACTTCTCTGCAATCATGGTCTGAGCTCTCTTTCCCATCAGCATAAAGGATGGAACGCGTTGTCGGCTTCCGCATTTCACGCGCTGTATCATCAGGGCTTTGCCCGTGTTGCGGCCTGCACAGTCCCCGTTGCGCTGGCGGACCCGGCCACAAACGCGCAGCGCACGCTGGAAGCCGCCCAGACCTGCGGGGTGGATGGCGCTGTGCTGTGCGTATTCCCGGAACTGGGGTTGTCTGGCTACGCCATTGATGACCTCCGCCAGCAGGAAGCCCTGCTCAACGGTGTCGAGCAGGCGATTGCTGATCTGGCCGCAGCGTCTGCTGACCTGCTGCCCATTCTGGTCGTGGGTGCGCCCCTACGGCATGACAATGCTCTTTATAACTGCGCCGTTGTCATTCACCGGGCTAAGGTTCTGGGCATAGTCCCCAAAAGCTACCTGCCCAACTATCGCGAGTTTTATGAAGCCCGGCATTTCACTCCCGGCATGGCCATACAGGGCCAGACGCTGCGGCTGAACGGTGCCGATATCCCCTTCGGGACCGATCTGCTGTTTGAAGCGGAAGACGTGCCCGGCTTCTGCCTTGCGCTTGAACTCTGTGAAGATCTCTGGGTGCCTGCATCTCCCGGCACACTGGCCGCCCTCGCTGGTGCCACCATTCTGGCCAACCCCTCTGCAAGTGACATAACGGTGGGCAAAGCCGAAACCCGCACCCTGCTCTGCCGTGCGCAGTCCGCCCGCTGTGTCGCCGCGTATCTTTATGCCGCTGCCGGAGAAGGCGAATCTACCAACGACGTCGCATGGGACGGACAGATCGCCATTTTTGAAAATGGCGAGGTGCTGGCCCAGAGCGAACGTTTCCCCTCCGGCTCTCAGCATGTGATCGCGGATATTGACCTCACCCTGCTCCGGCAGGAACGCCTGCGGATGGGCACATTTGCCGCCAACGCCCGTGCCATGCAGGCCCATGCTCCTGCGTGGCGGCGCGTCCGCTGCACGCTTACGCCCCCTATGGCAGACATAGGCCTGCGCCGCCCGCTTTCCCGCTTCCCCTTTGTGCCCAATGATGCAGACCGACTGACGCAGGATTGCTTTGAGGCCTTTACCATTCAGGTCTCCGCCCTCAAGCAACGGCTGCGCACCAGTGGCGTCAAACGGATGGTCATTGGTATTTCCGGCGGTCTGGACTCCACACAGGCCCTCCTGGTGGCCGTGCGGGCTGCGGATGAGTTAGGCTGGCCCCGCAGCGCTGTGCTGGGCTACACCATGCCCGGCTTTGGCACGACGGAGAAAACACTGGCCAGCGCACAGGCCCTGATGGCCGCCCTCGGCACCGGGAATGAGGTGCTGGATATCCGCCCCGCCGCCTCCCTCATGCTGCGCGAAATCAAACACCCGTTTGCGCAGGGCGAACCTGTGCATGACATCACGTTTGAGAACGTGCAGGCAGGCCTGCGCACAGACTTCCTGTTCCGTCTGGCCAACCAGCATCAAGGCATGGTGATAGGTACCGGCGATCTCTCCGAGCTGGCTCTGGGCTGGTGCACCTACGGCGTGGGGGACCAGATGGCGCATTACAATGTGAATGCCGGTCTGCCCAAAACACTCATCCAGCACATTATCCGCTGGGCTATTGCCTCCGGCCACTTCTCGCCAGACGTCACGCCTCTGCTTTCCACCATTCTGGCGACAGAAATCTCGCCGGAACTGGTGCCTGTGGGAGAAAACGGACCGCAAAGCACAGAAGACATTATCGGCCCCTATGCGCTGCATGATTTCACCTTGTTTTACGTCCTGCGCTACGGCTTTACGCCCTCCCGCATTGCCTTCATGGCCGAACAGGTCTGGCGCGATGCGTCCATTGGCAACTGGCCTCCCGGCTTTTTAGAGCAGGACCGTAAGGCGTATGATCTGCCAACCATCCGCCACTGGCTGCATATCTTCCTGCGTCGCTTTTTTGGCACCAGCCAGTTCAAACGCTCCGCCATGCCCAACGGCCCAAAGGTGATGGCCGGCGGTAGCCTCTCCCCACGCGGGGACTGGCGTGCACCCTCCGATGGCAATGCCACCCTGTGGCTTGCGGAACTGGACCGGAATGTTCCGAAAAGCTGACGATCTTTCCCACTTCCCGCCCCGTGCCTGATGGTATCGGGGCGCGTCTTCCGTTATAAAGCACCCCACCATGAGCACAGCACGCCAAGCCACCCTTCATCGCGTTACCAGCGAAACCGATATTGCCGTCACTCTTGATCTGGATGGATCAGGACAGGCCAACATTGATACGGGCATTGGTTTTTTTGACCATATGCTGACAGCACTGGCCAAGCATGGCCTGCTGGATCTGACCGTTATCGTGAAGGGCGACCTGCATATTGATGGCCACCATACGGTGGAAGATACCGGTATTGCGATCGGCCAGGCCCTGCGGCAGGCGCTGGGTGACAAGCGCGGCGTGCGCCGGTTTGGCCATGCGCTGGTCCCGCTGGATGAAGCCCTGTGTGAAGCCGTTGTGGACCTTTCCGGCCGCCCGTTTCTGGCATGGGACGCCACGTTTGACCGTGACCGTATTGGTGAACTGGATACGGAACTGGTGGAAGAATTCTTCCGCGCCTTTGCCATGTCCGGCATGCTGACCCTGCATCTGACACAAAAAGCCGGCAAGAACTGCCACCATATTGCCGAAGCCGCGTTCAAGGCGTTAGCACGCGCCCTCCGTATGGCCGTGGAACCAGACCCACGGGCGCAGGGCAGCATTCCCTCCACCAAGGGTGTGCTATAAGTCTCGTCGACAGTTTTCTTCCCCGAACCTCATTCTGCTCAGGCATCGGGGGAAACCGGTTCCTGATACGAACCAGAAGTGCGAGGTCCCATGACCCAGTCTCTCTCCATCGCCGTTGTTGATTATGAAGGCGGCAATCTGGCCTCTGCAGCCCGCGCGGCAGCCCGCGCGGCAGAGCTTTCGGGCATTGCGGCCACTGTCAGCATCACCAATTCCCCTGCTGATGTCCGCGCTGCGGACCGTATCATTCTGCCGGGTCAGGGAGCCTTTGCAGACTGCGCCCGCGGGCTCGAGTCCATCACCGGTCTGAAAGACGCCATTCTCACCGCAACCCGATCCGGCACGCCTTTTCTGGGAATATGCGTCGGCATGCAGCTCATGGCCGAACGCGGGCTGGAACACGGCACCACAGAAGGCTTTGGCTGGATTGCGGGCGAGATTGCTCCCATGGATGCCCCCGGCCTGCGTATGCCGCAAATGGGCTGGAATGAGCTGAACTTCAGTCACCCTCACCCGCTTACAGAGGGGCTCGGTGCCGCGCCGCATGGCTATTTTGTGCATTCCTACGCGCTGAGAAACACAAAGCCGGAAACCCTGATTGCCACCACAGACTATGGCGGCCCCGTTCCAGCCATTGTGTGCAATGGGAATGTGGCAGGCACGCAGTTCCACGTTGAGAAAAGCCAGACTGTCGGCTTGCAGATTCTGGCTAATTTCCTGGCCTGGACCCCGGAAACCCTTTGCGATGTCTAAGAGTAAACTCGTCCAGCGCGTTTTGTCCCTGACGGAAGACGACCTTCAGGCCCTGTGTGAAGCCGCCGACGCCGCCATTCTGGATGGCGGTGGCTTTGGCTGGGTGCAGCCTCAGGGCCGGCAGGTTCTGGAGCGCTACTTCAAAGGGTTGCTTCTGGTACCCGAGCGCATGCTGTTTGTGGTGCGTCTGAAGGGGGAGATTGTCGGCTGTGCCCAGCTTGTCCGGGCCCCGCGCAATAATGAATGTCAGGCCATGTGCATCACCCTGATGCACCTGTTTGTCGCACCCTACGCCCGTAATCGCGGCCTTGGCTCTGCCCTGCTGCATGAGGTGGAAAATGCCGCCCGCAGCATGGGCTTCCGCGTGATGAACATGGATGTGCCGGACACACAGACAGCGGCCATCAATCTGTTCCAGAAAGCGGGCTTCCAGCACTGGGGCACGCACCCGCACTTTGCGCGAATGGGAGACCAGACCGTGAGTGGGCTGTTCTTCACCAAACTTCTTGATACCGTGCGCTCTGCCCCCGTGGAGCCTTCCTTCTCCCCTCAGGTTGAAACACCGGACATGATTGCATCTTCTCCTGCCTCCTCCCGCCCGCTCACTCTCTACCCGGCCATTGATCTGAAGGACGGAGCCTGTGTGCGCCTGCGCCGTGGGGAAATGGATGATGCTACCGTCTATTCGGATGACCCGGCAGCACAGGCCCGGGCATGGTGTGATGCCGGGTTCAAATGGCTGCACGCGGTTGACCTGAACGGTGCCTTTGCAGGCCAGTCCGCCAACGCTCCGGCGGTGCAGGCCATTCTGAACGCCGCCACGGTGCCCATGCAGCTGGGCGGCGGCCTGCGGGATATGAAGGCCATTTCCTCCTGGCTGGAAGCTGGCGTGACCCGCGTTATTCTTGGCTCCGTGGCCGTAAAAAACCCGGCGCTGGTCAAGGAAGCCTGCCATGCCTTCCCCGGCCGGATTGTGGCGGGGATTGATGCCCGCTCCGGCCATGTCGCCACCGAAGGCTGGGCCGAAGTGTCTGACATGCAGGCAACTGAACTCGCTCTGCGGATGCAGGAAGCGGGTGTGGCTTCTATCATTTTCACGGAAATCAGCCGTGATGGCATGCTGGACGGCCTCGACATTGAGCAAACCGTAACACTTGCCAACACGGTTTCCGTGCCGGTTATCGCCAGTGGCGGTGTAGGCAATCTGGAGCATCTGGCTGCTCTGCGGAAAGCGGCGGATGATGCCCCGGGCATTGAAGGCGTTATTGTAGGCCGGGCGTTGTATGATGGCCGGGTCTCTCCCGCTGAGGCGCTGAAGGTTCTCGCCTGATGCTGAAACTCCGCGTTATCCCCTGTCTGGACGTCAAGAATGGTCGCGTTGTGAAAGGCGTGAACTTTGTTGAACTGCGCGATGCCGGAGATCCTGTCGAGCAGGCTGCTCTATATGACGCCGCAGGTGCTGACGAACTGACCTTTCTGGATATTACTGCCAGCCATGAAAACCGTGACACCATTCTGGATGTTGTCAGCCGCACGGCAGAACGGATTTTCCTGCCGCTGACAGTCGGTGGCGGTGTGCGCACCACGGATGACATGCGCCGCCTGCTGTTGGCCGGGGCCGATAAATGCGCCATGAATTCGGCAGCCGTTTCCCGCCCGGACCTGATTAATGAAGCAGCGCAGAAATTTGGCAGTCAATGTGTGGTTGTTGGCGTAGACGCGCGGCAAACCACGGCTGGTAAGTGGGAAGTCTATACCCACGGCGGCCGCACCCCCACGGGGCGGGACGTCATTGACTGGTGCCGGGAAGTGGCGGAACGTGGAGCAGGCGAAATTCTGCTGACCTCCATGGACCGGGACGGCACACGCTCAGGTTTTGATCTGTCCTTGCTGAAAGCCGCAACACAGGCCGTCAGGCTCCCGATTGTCGCCTCTGGCGGCGTGGGCGAACTGAAGCATTTTGTGGAAGGTGCCGAGGCCGGGGCGACCGGGCTTCTGGCTGCCAGTGTCTTCCACTTTGGCCAGTTTACTGTGTCTCAGGTTAAAACCGCGCTGGCCGAAGCCGGTCTGCCCGTACGCCCCAATCCCTCACCTTTTCAGGCAAAGTCACGCACATGACCAAAAAAGCCAGCACGAAGGCTACAGCCAAAGCAACTCCGAAAACTCCGTCAAAAGCCACGCCCAAAAGCAGTGTGAAAAAAGAGGCTGTGGCCAAAAAGACCGAAAAAGCCAAAGAGGTTCTGGAAGATAAACTCTCCCAGTCCGCTGATGAGACCGTGCTGGACCGGCTTTACACGGTTGTGCAGAGCCGCAAGGGCACAGACCCCAGCCTGAGCCACTCTGCCCGCCTGCTCTCCCGTGGCACCTACAAGATTGCCCAGAAATTTGGTGAAGAAGCTGTTGAATGCCTGATTGAAGCCGTTGCTGGCCGCAAGGATCTTCTGGTTGGGGAAAGTGCCGATGTGCTTTACCACCTTATTGTTTTGTGGGTTGATGCCGGTGTGACACCAGAAGAAGTCTGGGCAGAACTACGCCGCCGGGAAGGCACAAGCGGCATTACGGAAAAAGCCTCTCGTCCTAAAGAAATTTTGTCGAAAAAGGGATAAGCTATGGCTGTTAAAGGAACAGGGCCTTACAACCCGGAGAACATTTTTGCCAAAATCCTGCGCGGAGATATTCCGTGCAAAAAGGTTTTTGAAAATGAATGGGTTCTGGCCTTTCAGGACATTGCGCCCAAAGCCGCTGTACATATTCTGATCATTCCAAAAAAACCTTATGTCTCTTTTATAGATTTCACGAAAACAGCTTCCGAGGATGAGATTGCCGGCGTCATGAAAGCCGCTGGACAAATTGCCTCCGAACTTGGGCTGGATGAAAGCGGCTACCGGGTGATTACCAACGCCGGTGAAAATAGCGGGCAGGAAGTGCCGCATTTCCATCTGCATCTTCTTGGTGGCCAGCCCCTTCCGCCCTTCCCTGTCTGAGCAGGCTTCTCTCTTCAGTTTTTTGAAACAGGACCTTCGATCATGACACCCATGGACATGCTTCTGACCCGCGCTTCCACAGACCATCTGGCAGAACCCGCGCCGTCAGACGCTCAGCTTTCCGAAATTCTGGCCGCTGCCATGCGGGCACCAGACCATGGTAAACTGCGTCCGTGGCGGTATGTGGTGATCCGGGATGAAGCGCGGCCTGTTCTGGCTGAACGCATTGTCGCCAGCATGAAGCGGATGGATGCCGAAGCTCCTGAGTTTAAAATTGAAAAGCGTCGCAAACGTTTTTCCACCATGCCGCTTATTCTCGCACTCGGCATGCATCTGCGCCCGGATCATAAAATTCCGTTGTGGGAGCAGGAGATGGCTGTTGCCGCTGCCGCCATGAACGTGCTGAACGCCCTGCACGCCACCGGCTTTGGCGGTGTGTGGGTATCTGGCGATGTGGTGGACGATCCCGTTCTGGCAGCAGAACTGGGCCTGCCTGCTCCGCACCGGCTGGCCGGCTTCCTGTTTATCGGCACGCCGGAAGGCGAACAGCATGCTCCCAAACGGCCTGACCCGGCTGAGTTTACTGCATCATGGACCGGCAAGCCCGTTCAGTTTGCCGCAGACAGGACCTAAAGCCATGACCACACCGACACAGACAGATGTTGCCATTATCGGAGGCGGGCCTGTCGGGTTGGCCACAGCGCTTTCTCTGGAGAGCGCTGGTCTGTCTGTCACGGTGCTGGAACGCGCACCGCGCACAGTCTGGGCTGAACCCTCCTTTGACGGGCGGGAAATAGCCCTGACCCACCATGCCGTGCATACTCTCCAAAGTAATGGGGCATGGGACTACATTCCCGAAACGGCTATCTGCCCGCTTCGGGAAGCTCGTGTAGAAACCGGCAAGTTTCCGCATCCGCTTCGCTTTGACACCAACGGTCGCGGTGTCGATGCGCTCGGCTGGCTGGTATCCAACAACCATATCCGACGTGCGCTGTTTGCGGCGGCCTCGGAACGTCCGCGTATTACGCTGCTCGGCTCCACATCCGTCGAAACCGTGCGGCAGAACCCGACGCAGGCTGTTGTCCACCACTCACATGGCCAGACGGCGGCTCAACTTGTGGTCGGCGCCGATGGCCGCTTCTCTCCCACGCGTCGTCGGGCGGGGATTGGTGCGATTATCCATGACTTCAAACGCAGTATGCTGGTGTGCCGGATGGCACATGAGTCTCCGCACCACAACATCGCAACGCAATGGTTTGATGAAGGCCAGACTGTCGCCCTGCTGCCGGTGAATGGGATGGCATCCTCGCTGGTGCTGACCCTGCCGCCTGAAGACATTCAGCGCCTGCTGGATATGCCGCGCGATGCCTTTAATCAGGAAATCATGCAGCGTATTGGCAATCGTCTGGGCCAGATGCGCCTCGTGAGCACCCGCCACGCCTATCCGCTGAAGGGTGTATATGCGCACCGCTTTACGGCACGCCGTCTGGCGCTGGTGGGTGATGCTGCTGTAGGTATGCACCCGATTACCGCGCATGGCTTCAACCTCGGCCTGCGCGGGCAGGAAACACTAGCAACAGAAGTGGGCAAGGCTTTTGCAGAAACAGGGGATGCCGGAAACGCACACGCTCTGCGCCGTTTTGAACGCCAGCACCGCATGATCACGGCGCCGCTCTTTGCAGGCACTAATAGCATCGCCACGCTTTATACGCATGATGGCGCGCCGTTCCGGCAACTTCGCCAGGCCGGTCTCCGCCTTGCAGACACGTTTACGCCGTTTAAAAACGCCGTGACAGCCTTGCTGATGGACAGGGAAGTTCAGCCGCCCAAAGCCTCCTGAGGATTTTGAAGGACTTTCTCTTTATAAAAATTATTGAGCAGGATGCAGATGATCAGACTTATGATCCTGCATCCTTCTTTGTCTGTTCAGGACAACAGTTTTGCTCAGCGGCCTGCTTCTGCGCTGTATCCAGTTCGTGCTCAAGCCATCCTGCAATAACCGCCAGAACATAACGCTTCTGAAGATCTGTTAATTGTAAACCTTTTGAAAAATGATGCCATTTTTCAAGGCATGAACGGCAGCATGTGCCCGTGGCATGCTGTGCAACAAAAACAGGATGTCCCTTCCAAGGCGTTTGTTTGCCATCCCGAGCCGGGTGCGCCGGAGCCAGTCGCTTTGTAATAAAATCGGCGCCATGCTCCAGCACAACCGGCAGAGTTTTTTCCTGAAGATACGATAAATCCTCTGCATTAAGATGGAATTTTCTGCGAAATGCTGATCGTGCAAGTTTCCCCCAAAGCTCAGGCGCAACGGGAGGCAATGGCTTGTCTTCACGCGTATTGAAGAGATCACCTTGAGAAGACATCGCTTGTCATAACCCCACCACGATATTGAAGTCACAGAATGCGCCTTTTTTTCCTGAATCGGGAGCAGGACGCAGCCGCCATCCGGTATCAAAAACAATATTAACCAGCCTGTTGATTTTCGTATTCAGATCAATCCCAAGACTTGCCAGGCCGGTTTTATTGCTGCTGGTTTGCGAGAGCTTCTTGTTCCAGGTTTGTCCCCAGTCATAAAACCCACCAAGCGTTTCTGTATCCGCGAAATTTTTCCCAATCCCCAGCTGCTTACTAAGAGAAAATGAAGGAATCTTGATTTCCTCGCTCAGCTGCTCGCCCCGGCTGCCCAGAGCGGTATTCACATAGTATCCCCGCACGGTGCCAATACCGCCAGATTCAAGCTGTTCACTATAAAGCAGATTATGGGTTGTGGCCTGCGCAGACGCAATTGTTACAGAGGAAAACCCATAGGGCAGGTTTGTTGTCCGGGTAATCTGCACGCGATCATAAACATAATCAGGTTTGGCAGACTGGAAAATTGTCTGATAACTCCTGCGCGTATCATAATGCGTTAGTCCACCCGGGCCGTAATAGGCTTCGTTCAGCAGGTGCGTCTGACCATAATGGTCATTCTCCGTTATATCCGCACCCAGGGCAAACTGGTCTGTATCCGCATTCCCCAGCATGATGGGCGATGCGACGTAAAACTGGTCACTATTAGTTGTTTTCCAGTCAAACCCGGCCTGTAGCATCGTATCCAGCCCGACATCGGACGAAACAGCCAAGTGGGGGAGCTGATGAATATACCGCACTGAGGCCTGCCCGGAGATACCGGAGTTTCGGATGGGCCAGTCCGCCGCCGGGGCAGACGTGCTATAGGTGCCATAGACCAGCAATTTATCGCGCCATGGCAAAGGAATTTCCCAACTCCCAAGGTGCATGTTGTAGCGGCCAGTCAGACTGCGGGTAAACTGATAGGACAGCGTATGGTCAATACCAAACGCATTCCCCCAGGTTGCCCCCAAGCTCCAGTTGACGCGCCCCAGTGTGGGGTCCGCCTGATTGTTAAAAGAGCCGAACATGTAAACAGGGAAACGATCGGAGACCTGCAAATCCACGTCCGTCGTACCTGCTTTTTGTCCGGGATGATAAATCATATCAACCGTGCGAAACGGGTTTCCGTTTATCCATGCCAGATCAGCCTGCAGGTTTTGCAGAGCAAGCGTGTCTTTAGGATGCAGGCTACTGGCATTCCGAATAATGCGATCTGAAAACCATCGGTTTCCACTCACCGTAATCTGACCAAGACGATATTCCTCCACGCTAATATGGAGAATACCATCACGCACACGCTGCGGGGGCACAAAGGCTGTGAGAAACGGATGCCCTTTCTCTCTGAACAGCGCAGTCACCTGCTGGGCAATGTCATAAAAGGTGCGGGCGCTGGCAGGCTTATCCAGATACGGCTCAAGCTTTTTCCGAAACTCTTTGGTTTCCAGAATCGACAAGCCATTCACCTGAATGGTCTGCGTCTGCGTCTGCGTCTGCGGTGCATTGCTGCCTGAGGCCTCAAACACAAGCCCGCGCAAAGCTGGAATCAAAGGTTTATCCGAAAGACTGGAAGAAGGGCTTTGCTCCTGATGGGTTGATGCGTCTTCCTGCCCCGTTGGGAGCTTAGGCGTTGCCGCAGAGTCCGGAAGTTTGGAATTCATCCAGATTTGGGGCACAGGCCGCGAGGATGCCGCTGTAGCGCGTGAAGAGGCTGCCTGAACCACATGACCCTGCAGCGCCATAACGCACACAGAGCCCAAACAGAGGCTTTTGTGCAGGCGCTTCATTGTCCAGTCACTCCGGCTTCCAGAATAATATCGGCGCCGTCCGCATGCCCTTGTGTCGCCTGTGCAATGCCCTCACGGTTCCCCGCCAGAGCAAAGAGGTTGCCATCTGCTGTGGCCAGAGAGCCCGCAGCATTGCGGAGCTGTGCGGCGTCTGGTGCTGCGCCCAGCTGGCAGGCTCGTGGCGCGACATAGACACCTGAGGGCGCAAAGGAGGCGTCCATCAGAACCTGCTTCTGCAAAGAGCCTCCTGCATGGGCCTGTACCAGACCAAGACGGACAGACTCAGGTTTCTGCTGTGTCACCTTATTGCCGGATGTATCCTTAAGTTGCGGCTCGGCCGGAACCCCGCCCGGGTTATGCTGCCTCGCCGCCATAATCGGCACAGCCGGGCACCCCGGCGTTATGACCTGTCCCTGCTTATTCAGGACCACGCCATTGGGCTGAATGGTGAGTGTTTCAGAAGCCTGTTCAAATTGCTGAGCAATACGGGAAGGCCGGCTCCCCACAACACTATCCAGAGTGGTTGAAACCGAGGCCATGCTGCGGGCTGAAGCGGCGTAGTTTCCATTCCGCGCGGCGGCTCCCTGCGCAAAGGCATGTGAACCGTGGGAGAAGGACACGATAAAAGCAGCCAGAGAAAAAACAGAGGGTTTAAATTTGAACGAAAAAATCATGACAAAAAATTTATAGCACGTTTTTGTGACTGTCCATGCAACCGGTTCGGTTGGAGGCAAACTCACAGGAAGCTACAGAATCGTCTCTTTTGAATGTGAGTGGATAAATGTGCCTGCCCGGCCCTCCCGAAACTTTTTATCCCTGCTTTCGGAACCAGGCTAAGGAGCCAGCGTTTATTTTTCAGACAAAGGGAGGATATCGAAATGAGCTCCATGAAAGATAAAGTGGCAGGCGTTGCTAATCAGGTTGCCGGCAAGGTTAAAGAAGAAACCGGGAAACTGACGGACAACGAACGCCTTGAAGCCGAAGGCGCAGCACAGAACCTGAAAGGGAAAGTGCAGAAGACCGCTGGCGATGCAAAAGACGCCGTGAAGAGCGGAATTGATAAGCTCTAAGTTTTTTAAACTTTCTGCTTTGATGAAAGCCCAGACGCCTTGGTAGTGTCTGGGCTTTTTCTATGAAGACTTAGTGTCCCGAGTTCTTGATAAGCAGGACGGTCTTAAAAGAGTAGAACTTCCACGCGTATCGCCCTCCCAGAAGCCGGTAGCCGCTGCCGCTATACGACGCTCAGCACTCAAAAAATGGGAAAACGGTAGAAACTTCTTCTGATAAGGGAAGAAAACCGGGGAATGCTTTTCTTACAATGATAAAAAAGCCGTGGCCTACGGACACAGCACTATCATTCGAATGATTGCGAAAAATTGCCGGGAAGTTAATTCCCGGAATTTAAAACCACCTAAATCTTTGAAAAGATTGGTGGGCGCACAAGGGCTCGAACCTTGGACCCGCTGATTAAGAGTCAGCTGCTCTACCAACTGAGCTATGCGCCCTTACAGTTCTATGAACTGAAGTGGAAGCTTTTTATCACCCACTTTCCTTTAAGACAAGTCTGAAAATTCAGCTTTTTAAACGGGCCAGCACATCATCCAGCTGATCAAGACTTTTATAGTGGATTTGCAAAGAACCACCTTTCCGCCCGTCAAAATGGACCTGGACTTTCAGCCCCAGCCGCGTTCCCAGATCGCGCTCCAACGCAGCAATTTCCGGGTCTGCTATTTTTTTAGCCGGAGCAGGCTTGTCCTTGCCTTTATTTTCCAAAGCTTTCTGCACTAGGTTTTCCGTCTGTCTTACGGAAAGACCTTTTTCAATGACCTCTTTAGCCGCGGCAATCGGGTCAGGATGCGCCAGAAGTGCGCGTGCATGCCCCGCGGACAGAGCCCCTGCCCCCACAGCCTTCCGCACACTTTCCGGCAAGCGCAGCAGCCTCATGGTGTTTGCAACATGCGGGCGGGACTTACCAATAGCTTTGGCAAGCTCGTCCTGCGTCAGGCTATAATCTTCCATCAGACGGCTAAAGCCGTCGGCCTCTTCAATGGGGTTCAGGTCAGCACGCTGGAGGTTTTCCACCAAGGCCGCAGCCATGGCATCGACTTCATCCAGATCCCGCACATGCACCGGCACCGTATGGCACTGGGCCAGCTGTGCCGCGCGCCAGCGTCGTTCCCCGGCGATAATCTGATATTGCCCTTTTTTGCCCGGATCAGGCCGGACCAGAATAGGCTGTAAAATACCCCGCGCCCGGATAGACTCAGCCAGTTCTTCAAGAGCACCGGGTTCCATATCCTGCCGAGGCTGAAATGGCCCAGGAACAAGAACGTCCACAGACAAAGAACTGACAGGCGCCGCTGCACCTCCAGCAACAGGCTGAGCAGAACCAGAAGACGCAGCCGCTACGGGGGCAGCAACGTCTCCCAGCAGGGCAGCAAGGCCCCGACCGAGTTTAGGGCGGGCAGCAGATTTACGCTGAGACATGCCTATGATGCTCTCCTCTTAATTTCCGCCGCCAAAGCCCGGTAAGACGCGGCGCCGCTGGCCCGTGGGTCATAGGTCATAACCGGCTGACCATGGCTCTGTGCTTCAGAAATACGGATGTTTCTGGGAATAATGGTTTCCAGCACATCATCGCCAAAAAAGCTCCGGGCATCCGCTGCGACAAGCTCAGACAGATTATTTCGTCTGTCATACATTGTCAGCACAATACCCGCGATTTTCAGCGTGGGGTTAAGTTTTTTTCTGACCCGATCAATCGTCTTCACCAGATGCCCGAGCCCTTCCAGCGCGAAGAACTCACACTGCAACGGGGCCAGCACACCATCAGCTGCGACCAGAGCATTCAGGGTCAGCAGGCTGAGGCTGGGGGGACAATCGATAATGATATAATCCACGCTCTCTGCCAGCGGGGCCAAAGCATCGCGCAGGCGCGTTTCACGCTCATCAGCATCGACAAGTTCAATCTCAGCCCCGACCAGTTCGGTATTTGCTGCGATAACGGACAGGCCGTCGATCTCGGTCGGCTGCAGAAGGTCAGCGGCAGGCTTTTCGTGCATCAGGAGGGCGTAGGCCCCACCCTGCCGGGCATCATACCCAACGCCCAGACCTGTGGAGGCATTGCCCTGCGGGTCCATATCAAGCAGCACGACCCGTGTACCGTCTTCAGCCAGAGCGGCGGCAACATTAATGGCCGTGGTTGTTTTCCCAACCCCACCTTTCTGGTTTGCAATAGCCAGAATACGGCACGTTTTTGTTTTTTTGTCAGACTTAGACACGTTCAAGATTGCTCACTTCAAGAATCACACCATCATGGCTTGTTATGCTGCGGTGGATACGCACATTCATGTGCCAGTTGCGTCGGGCTTCGGTCAACTCTTCATCCGCTTGCTGACCTTTGAGAAAGAAGGCTTTCCCCTCTTTTTCCAGCAAGGGGGCTGTCCAGTCCAGCAGCTTGCTCAAAGAGGCCAGTGCCCGCGCCGTGACAACGGGTGCCGGGCCAAGGTCTACCTGCTCAATCCGCTCGGCCAGCACCTTGATTGGGGCCTGTGTGACACGGGCCGCTTCCCGCAGGAAGGCCGCTTTGCGCTGATCCGACTCAATTAGCGTTCCGGGCACACCCGTCGCGATTGCAACAATCACACCGGGGAAGCCCCCGCCTGACCCCATATCAATAAACCGCCCCTGCCCTGCCACCAGCGGGGCAAGCTGGAGACTATCCAGCACATGGCGTTCCCATACACTGGCAATATCTCGCGAGGACACCAGATTGATCCGCGGGTTCCATTTTTCCAGCAGGGCAACAAACGCTTCCAGCCGCTCCTGTGTTTCACGTGAAACATGCAGCGTTTCGGGCAGATCGATCATCGGGCTGCCGTCCTCTGCCTGACATGCGCCAGGACCGCCACCAGTGCCGATGGCGTCACGCCGGGGATTCTTTGCGCAGACCCAAAATTTTCGGGTTTGGCGCGTTCAAGCCGTTCCTTCATTTCCGCACTTAACCCCCCGATTGCGTTGAAATCCATATCCTTGGGAAAGCGGATTTCAGCTTCCGCCTCAAGCTGGCGAATTTCGCGCTGCTGCCGGACAAGATAACCTTTATAGCGGGCCTGCGTCGTCACATAATGCCGGGCCCGCGCCGGAGCATTCAAATACCATGGGGCCAGCTTTTCAAGCACTGCATCTTCCAGACCATAGCCCAGAATTTCCAGCAACGTTCTGCGCCGGCCATCCTGCGCCACCTTCAGTCCAGCCTGAGCCAAAGCCTGCGGCTGCCAGCTTTCCTGCTCGGCACGCTCTGTAATTTCCCTGATTTCTGCACAATCTTTTTCAAAAACAGCGCGGCGTTCCGCACCAACACAGCCCCACTCAATCCCGAGTTCGGTCAAACGCATATCGGCATTATCGGCCCGCAGAGTAAGCCGGTATTCTGCACGGGACGTAAACATCCGGTAGGGCTCACTCACACCCTGTGTAGTAAGGTCATCCACCATCACGCCGATATAGGCCTTCCCACGATCAAGGCTGACAGCCCCCTGCCCTGCGGCACGCCGGGCAGCATTGACCCCTGCCAGCAGTCCCTGTGCCCCCGCTTCTTCATAGCCAGTTGTGCCGTTAATCTGCCCGGCCAGAAACAGGTTCGGACATTTTTTCAGTTCAAGAGACGCCGTCAGTTCTCGCGGGTCCACATAATCATATTCTACAGCATAACCCGGCTGTGAAATGACGGCCTGTTCCAGACCGGGAATAGAACGGATCATGGCTTCCTGCACATCGGCAGGCAGGCTGGTGGAAATACCGTTGGGGTAAATCAGATGGCCGCCTTCATGCTCAGGCAGAGCTTCAGGCTCCAGAAAAATCTGGTGGCTGGTTTTCTCTGCAAAGCGCACAACTTTATCTTCAATAGACGGGCAATAACGCGGCCCACGGCCTGAAATTACCCCGCCATAAACAGCAGAGAGATGCAGAGACTCCCTGATAATATCATGGGTTTTTTGCGTTGTAGCCGTAATGCCGCAGACCATTTGCGGGTTTGTAATGGTGGTCGTCAGACGACTAAAGGGCTCGGGGGATACATCCCCCTTATCTTCCGCCAGAACTTCCCAATTTATGCTATTTCTTAATAAGCGCGGAGGCGTGCCAGTTTTGAGCCGCCCCATCGCCAGCTCAAGATTTTTCAAGCGCTTTGCCAACGCAACCGCAGGTTGTTCTCCCAAGCGCCCCGCTGGCTGGCTTTTATGCCCAATATGAATAACGCCATCCAGAAAGGTTCCAGTCGTCAGAACAACTGCACCGGCGTGCCATTCTGTACCATCTTCACACACAACACCCTGCACATCGCCAGCATCCGTGCAGAGCAGGTCTGTGACGGCCCCTTCCTCACAGATCAGGTTAGGCGTTTCAGTCAGCAGGTCTTGCACTGCCTGTTTGTAGAGGAACCGGTCAGCCTGTGCCCGAGGCCCCTGCACAGCAGGCCCTTTGGACCGATTAAGCAGTTTGAAGTGTATTCCTGCCCGATCTGCAGCGCGCCCCATCAGGCCATCCAACGCGTCAATTTCACGCACCAGATGCCCTTTCCCAATCCCGCCAATCGCCGGGTTGCAGGACATTGCTCCAACAGTGTCTTTGCGATGCGTCAGCAGGAGGGTGCGTGCGCCACACCGGGCGGCAGCCGCAGCGGCCTCACACCCGGCATGGCCACCGCCCACCACGATCACATCATACGAACGGTCCATAATCCTGCTGCCTTACCCTTACTTTCCGATACAAAACTGGCCAAACACAGCATCCAGCAGGTCTTCCACCCCAACATGCCCCGTCAGCCGCCCTAAAGCCCGCATAGCGAGCCGTAATTCTTCCCCACGCATTTCCGGCCACTCCTGCTGCAAAGCGGCCTCCAGACACGCACAGGCTTCCCTGACCCCTGCCTTATGCCGGGCACGGGTCAGAAGTGGCGCTCCGGATGCGGACGATGCCGTCAGCGCTTCCACCTTCTGCTCCAGCAAGACTTTAAGCTGGTCCAGCCCCCGCCCTGTTTCAAGGCTGACAGCCATAACCGGATATCCCTGTACCTCTTGCGGCACAGCCCCAAGGTCCATTTTGTTGCCTATAAGCACGCTTGCAGGGAATACGTCCTGCGGCTCATCTCCTGCGGCAAACATCTGCAACACACAGTCGGCCTGTTTCACGTGAAACAATGCCCGCTTTACGCCCTCTGCCTCAATAGCATCCTCGGTCTCACGCAGACCCGCTGTATCCACAAATGTCACGCGGACACCCGCCAGAATACCGCTAATTTCAATGGCATCCCGCGTTGTGCCTGCCATGGGAGAAACAATAGCTGCATCCCGGTCTGCCAGCCAGTTTAAAAGGCTGGACTTGCCTGCATTGGGAGGCCCGGTAATAGCAAACACCACACCCCGCCGGATACGCTCCCCACGGTCACCTTCCTGAATATGCGTCTGCATAGCGGCGATAAGACTGTGAATTTCATCCAGAAGGCCCTGTTCAACTTCCGGTGGCAGATCTTCATCCGGAAAATCAATCAGCGCTTCCTGATGCGCCAGAACACGTTTCAGCCGGTCGGCCCAGTTCTGATAAAGACGGCTGAGTGCGCCATCGGTCTGCGCCAGAGCCAGTTTGCGCTGGCTTTCTGTTTCCGCCTCAACCAGATCGGAAATACCTTCGGCTTCAACCAGATCCATCCGTCCGTTCATAAAGGCGCGGCGCGTGAACTCTCCAGCCTCTGCCGGGCGCGCACCCCCTTCTACCAGAGCCCCAGCCACAGCCTTGATGACCGCCGGGCCTGCATGCAGATGGAGTTCAAACCCATCCTCGCCCGTGTAGCTATTCGGGCCGGGAAACCAGAGAACCAGCGCTTCATCCAGCAAATTGTCCTGCGTGGTTGCATCCTGCCAGACACGCCGTAATGCCGCACGCCGTGCGCCGGGGAGTTTCCCTATCAGGCGCTGCAACAGCGCCTCACTCCCGGCACCACTCACTCGCATGACGGCAATAGCAGCCCGCCCCAGTCCCGTGGATAATGCAAAAATCGTCTCTTCACCCTGATAGGCCACGGTGGTTTTTCCTTCCTGCATGATCTTTAAAAGGCCAAGGCTATTCTGAAACTCTGGTTTTGACCGGCGTGGACACACACGGTTTGCGCTATTCCTCTGGATGGCTGCGCCTACGCTATACCGCCGCCTGTGAGAGAACGCAGGGGCTTTCTAAAACAGATCAGCCCTGAGACGTAAGCTAAAAACACATCCACGCTTTGCGCCGGCTTTTTGTGGCCTCTTTCTTCACATGACAAGCCTTAGACTGCCGCGCATACTGCGACCTCATCACAGACCAGACAATGACGGACGACGACCATGCCACAGCTTTCGCTCCACTCCCCCATCGGGCCGCTGACCCTGACAGAAGAAGAGGGCAAGATCATCTCGCTCGACTGGGGCTGGGGACGTGACCAGACAGAAACGCCCATGCTCTGCGCCGCACGGGACTGGCTGGATAGATGGTTTGATGAACCGAAGGTCGCTGGCCCCTTTCCTTTCTCGCTGGAGCCAATGTTCGGCACGGACTACCAGAAACGGGTGTGGAACGCTCTGTGCGCCATCCCTGTGGGCACAGTTACAACCTATCAGGCTCTGGCGAAGGAAGTGGGGGGAAGTGCGCGGTCTGTCGGGCAGGCTGTCGGCCGGAACCCCATTCCCATTCTGATCCCCTGCCACCGTGTTGTCTCGCAGAATGGGCTGGGTGGATATTCGGGGGATGGTGGCGTGGATGACAAACGCTGGCTTCTGAATCTGGAAGGGGCATCCATTCCATCCCGCGACTGACGCGCTGCTGGATGCCCCTGCTCTGTCTGTTTGTTAGGGTGCAGGGGCACCCTGCACGATTGGAGCGGGAGCCGCGGACGATGCCGCCGGATGCGCCGCCGTGAGCTTAACCGTAAAACTGTTATCCGACCGATTCAGATCCGGGATCATATGGTCCGGGTCCAGCACAGCAGACCGGATGGCTAACTTGCCCGGAATCTGGAGCGTGACCGTGTTCCGCTGAGACCAGGTTTCCGTAGGAATGGTGAGACGGGCAGAACTCCCGTCCATCCACGTAATAGCCAGCACGACTGGCAGAGGCAGCCAGCCCTTGTTTTCAACCTGTACCCGCGCGCCCTGCACCGGGTTCCCGTTCACATAAGAGACGGATTTCAGGCGGTAGTCTGGCCCCCAGTTCTTGAAATACCAGCCCCGCCAGAACCATGAGAGGTCCTCTCCGGCTTCGCTTTCCATCACGCGGAAGAAGTCAGACGGTGTAGGGTGGCGGAAGGCCCAGAGCGCAATGTAGTGCTGGAACGCGCGGTCAAACCGGTCTGCCCCAAGAATCTGCTCCCGCAATAATTGCAGGCCATAAGCGCCCTTAAAATACGTCACGCTATGGCGGTATTTTTCAGAAATAAGATCAGCCGGTGTCATCAGAACCGGTGCGGCCTGATCTTTCAGCACCGGCACAATATCATCCGCCGGGTGGCCGGTCTGGGGTGCAAACTCCACGTCATGCTTGGGGGCAAATTCCCCATGGTTGAAGTGGTCGGAAGCATAGACGTCAATAAAGGTATTGAAGCCTTCATCCATGAACGCATTGCGGCGCTCATTGGAGCCTACAATCATGGGGAACCAGCCGTGGCCCAGTTCATGCGTGGTCACCCAGAACAGCTCTGCGCCGGCATCCTCCTTGCCGTCAAACACAATCCCCGGGTACTCCATGGCCGCACCATGGCCGCCGACATTAATCGCGTTTGGCCAGGGATACGGAAACCATTTGCCGGAAAAATATTCGATGGCGTGCTTCACATACTCTGTTGAACGGTCCCATTTCCCCGCAGCCTCTGCGGGGTAAACGGACATAGCGAGACGCGGGGCAGGATTTTTGGCATCACTCCCCTCCAGCGCAGGCAGATTGAGCCGGGCCGCATCCCAGAGCAGCGTGGGAGACGCTACAAACGCAATATCCCGCGTGTTGGCCATATGGAACTGCCAGGTCTGCGTCTCAGTTTGTGGCTGATGCACAATGGCCTGCACATCTTCCGGCGTGCGGATCATGATGCGGGTTTCACTGGTGGCAGCCTGTGCCAGCCGCGCTTTTTCCTGCGCGCTCAGCACGGCATCCGGGTTTGTCAGCGCGCCACTGCCTGCCACCAGAAAGCCTTTGGGCACAGTCACGCTGTAATCAAAATCCCCATAATCCAGATAGAATTCCTGCCCCAGATACGGGGCCGTATCCCAGCCACGCTGGTCATCATACACCGCCATCCGGGGGTAAAACTGGGCGATTTCATACATCTCGCCATCCTGATTCTGGCTGAAGGCGGTGCGCCCGCCCCACTCCGCGGGAATGGTGTAATGCCATGAAACTTTCAGGGTAAGGTGGCCCCCCTTCCCCGGCAGAGCCTGCGGCAGGGGTAGCTGCATGCGTGTGTCTGAGACAAGCGGGGTGAGAGGTGTTTCCTTGCCATCCGCACTCAGCGCCACGGCCTCGATAATCAGCCCGTCCGTATGATCCTGAAGCCGCTGTGGCGCAGCATAAGCGCCGCGTGAGCCTTGCTGATAGATATTCTGATCCAGTTGCAGCCAGAGTGTGGAAAGGCTCTCGGGGCTATTGTTGGTGTAGGTCAGTGTTTCACTGCCGGACAACGTGTGGGTCGCAGGGTCAACATGCACATGGATGTTGTAATCGGCCCGATTTTTCCAGGCCATCGGGCCGGGAGCGCCATTGCCGGAATGATAGAGATTGACCGACTGCGGATAACTAAGCGGCGCAAAAATCTGGAACGGATCCGGCTCAGCAGCCTGCGCCACGGAGAGTGCGCTTCCGGCCAGCAGACCTGCCAGAAGGCCTCTGCGGGCAGGACGGATAATTTTGTGGAACCACGTTTTTTCGAAACAGCCAGACACCTTCACCCCACTCAGACAAATCATTTTTCTGCCTGAGAGCGTAAACCAGAATGCAGCCGCAATAAAAGAAAGGCCGCCCCAGATGTTTCCATCCAGAGCGGCCTTTTATCAGTCAGAGATCGGGGTCAGCGTTTGTCGCAGCTTTCCGTCAGAGAGTTGAAGAACCGCCCTGCGCTGCAATGCACCACATCAGAGCCCTGCTGTGGGACCTGTGCGCCCGCCTGAGGGGCATTGCCGTAATAAGCCGGCTGCCCGTAGGTAGGATAGCCTCCCTGCGCTACAGGCGGCTCTGTGGGCTGTGCGTAGTAGGACGGAGGGGCATACATGGTCTGCGGAGCCTGATAGCTCTCCTGGGCAGACGATGCGACCGCAGCGCCGACAGCGAGCCCTAACACGGAACCGAACGCAAAGGGTGCGCCCCAGCCCCAGCCACCGCCCCAATAAGGACTACCCCAGACACCGTAGCCCCAACCATAACCGGGCCCCCATCCATAGCCAGGATAACCCCAGCCACCCCAACCGGGGCCGCCCCACCAGCCACCACGGCCCCAGCCGCCGCCACCGCGATAAAAGCCACCGCCCGGCCTGCCGCCCCAACCGGGGCCACCACCACGAAAGCCGCCCCCGCCAAAGCCGGGACCACCGTGAAACCCGCCGCCCGGGCCACCAAAGCCCCCGCCGGGTCTGCCACCACCCCCGAAACCACCGGGGCCTCCTCCATGGAAGCCACCGCCTCCACCGCCAAAACCACCACCGCCATGCATTCCGCCGCCGCCACCTCCCCCACCGGGATGTGCCAGAGCTACGGGAGACAGCGCGCAGGCAAGAAGCAGGCTCGCGGCCAGCCGTCCGTAATGAAGTGAGTTGCGTGTCATCCTCTGCCCCCTCTTATGGCCAGATTGTCCGGCCTGTTCTGGCACCTGTTCCTGTGCGGAACACATCGCTCTCTGATGAAGAAATGGGAAACCGTTCAACGGATTTCTACAGAAAGCCGTCGGATGGTTCATACATGTCAGCTCTGACATAAGACTCAGATTTCCCGCCATTTCCAAGAGAGAATGGCATAATCCTACGGCAATCTGATGGCTGAAGCAGGCATACAGGCCCCTTCTGCTCTGCGTGAAACGCAAAACATGCGGAGGGGGAAAGGCATGATCGCCCGTCATCTGACGGGCTGGAGCCCAGTATACTATTTTTATTTTCAGGGGAAAAGTCTGGTCGGAGTGAGAGGATTCGAACCTCCGGCCCCTGCGTCCCGAACACAGTGCTCTACCAGGCTGAGCTACACTCCGATGACCGTGAGCGGGCTATACCCCTCTCAGGCCATCTTAGCAAGAGCTGAAACGCAGAGAAGTGCAATTCTCTGCCAGATCAAAGCTGTTCGACAGCTACGCGGTCTGTTTTTTCTGCGCTTTGAGAATGCGCCAGAGCTGTTTCAACGTCCGGCACGCACTCAATCATGGCTCGGGCTGTGGATGCGGCAAAGCCCTGCTCCACGGCAGCATCCAGCGCAGCAAGAAGCGTATCGGCCCATTTTTCCACGTTGATCAGAATAATCGGCTTGCTGTGTCGCCCCAGTTGCTTCCACGTCAGGATTTCCATCATCTCATCAAACGTGCCAAAGCCGCCGGGCAGAATCCAGAACGCGTCCGCCCGTGAGAACATGATCTGCTTCCGGGTGTGCATGGAATCCGTAACAATCAGTTCCGCCACACCCTCGTGCATTTTCTCCCGGCTTTCCAGAAAGTCGGGGATTACGCCGGTTACCGCGCCACCTGCGGACAAGGTGGCATCCGCCACAACGCCCATCAGCCCATGTGCCCCACCGCCATACACCAGACGGATGCCAGCCTGTGCCAATGTATGGCCCACATTTTGTGCGGCCTGTTTGTAGAGCGGGCTTTTCCCAAAGCGAGAGCCACAGAAAACGGCAACGGCGTTCAGGGTAGAGGGCATGCGGTCCTTCTCCTTCTTTCTCAGTAAGCAAAAAACCATACCGTGTTTTCACGGCGGATGCAGGACGGAAAATCTTTACGAGACTATTTCAGCGAGCAAGCCGGGTTTGTTTTTTGAGCAGAACACACAGCACGACGCCGACAAGACTGATGAGAGCGGCGGCCTGAAAGACGGCTCCGTAACCCCAAAGCGGGATCATCAGCCCCAGCAGAGGCCCTGAAACACCAATGGCGATGTCCAGACAAACCGAAAAGGCACCAATAGCCGCCCCTTTGTTCTCCGGCCCGGTCTGCGCCACAGCGCCTACACCCAGAGCAGGAAACACCAGAGAGAACCCGGCCCCGGTCAAAGCCGCCCCCGCATCTGCCCATGCTGCACTCTGGCCAAAGGCCAGCACAAACAGGCCCAGAGCCTCTACAAACAGGGAGACAATCGCCACACTATTTCCGCCATGTTTGGCAATCTGCCGCGTGAAAACAAAGCGCGTCAGCACGAAGGTAAGCCCGAACAGGGCCAGCGCAAAAGCAGCGCCGCTCCAGTTCTGGTCAGAAAAATACAGGGCCAGCAAAGCAGAAATGGCCCCAAAGCCGACTGACCCGGCCGCAAGCGCCAGCCCGTAAGGCAACACAAGCCCTAACACAGTGAAAAACGATGGCTGCTTGCCCGCCGCCAGAGGGGGCACAGAAGGCTGCCGCAGAGCCAATGGGATACCAACCCCCATCAGCACGGCAGAGAGCAACCCAACACCCGCAAAACCGCCCAGCACAGGCAGAGACACCCCATGGTAGATCATCGTGGCGATGGGAGCGCCCAAGGCTATACCGCCGTAAGAACACACACCGTTCCAGGAAATGACCTGAGCTGTTCTACTGACTCCTGCCCTGCGGATGTTCCAGACAATGACCGCCGTTGCCACCCAGCTTTCCGCTACACCAAGCGCAATCCGGCCAGCCAGCACAAACAGCAGGGAAAGAAGCGGCCAGGACACCAGCAGCGCAGCAGCCACCAGCAACAGGCCGGACAGGACACCAGTGCTCAGGCCCATCAGCACCACACGTTTGGGGCCACCTGTATCAATCCGTTTGCCTGCCCCAATGCGCGAGGCAAAGGTCGCCAGATACTGAACAGAGACGGCAAACCCGGCCATGGCGGAACTGAAGCCGAGTTTTTCCCGCACAAACAGTGGCACCACCGCCATTTGCAGGCCGATATCCGTGTAACAAAACAACGTAAAAACCACGACAGCCAGAATGACAAACGTAACCGAGGACGTGCGGACAGCCTCTTCCGACATGAAACATTCCTCAAAACATGATGCTATAAATCGCGCTTAAGACCCCATTTCCAGATGAAAGACCCGTTTGATGACGAAGCCTCTTCCTGACGCTGGCGGATATGTCACGCTTTCTTCCCGTATTGCCTATGAAAACCCATGGACCCGCGTAAGGGAAGACATCATTCGGCGGCCCAATGGCAAAGATGGGCTCTATGGGGTGGTCGAGCGCGGTCAATTTGTCGTTATCCTGCCGCTGGGAGAGACCGAAGACGGACGCCGCACCGTGACACTGGTCAACCAGTATCGGTATCCGATTGGCAAGCGCCTGTGGGAATTACCCATGGGCATGTGGGAAGACCGGCCCGATGCTGCCCCGGAGGCTCTGGCTGCTGGCGAATTACAGGAAGAAACAGGGCTGATTGCCAAAACCCTGCATCATGCCGGCATCATGTATCAGGGAGCTGGTTTCACCACGCAAAAAGGGCACGTCTATCTGGCGACCGGCCTGACGCAAGGCCCCTGTGCGCGGGAAGAAACGGAACAGGATATGACCTGCCATACGCTTTTCCTGGAAGAGGTCGAAGAGATGATCCGTAAGAACGAGATCACCTGCATGGTTACACTTTCAGCCTTCGGCCTGCTGCGTGCTCAGGGATTGATTTAAAAAGAGAATAACCCAGAGAGTACTGTCTTCCTGAATTTATTCATAAATATTATATGTGGGAATTTCTATTTAATTTTAAGGAATTTTTATGAATGTATCGTTATAAATCCGTAAAAAAGTCTGGTCCATAACGATCATTTTTATCGGAAATTTTACCGTATCTGGCTCCTGAATCTGTTTATTGAAGTCGCAATTTTCTGCCCTTCGCAAAGCAACCTCAGGAGCCATTTTTGATTATTCAGAATGGACGAACAATCACCATAATCACAATGACCATCATCAGGACTGTCGGCACTTCATTCGCCATACGGTAAAACCGTTCAGCATGCTGGTTCCGGTCTTCTGCAAACTCGCGCCGCCAGCGGGAACAAAACCCATGAAATGCAAACATACCGATAACTGCTGTAAGTTTTGAATGCCACCAGCCAGCCTGCCAGTCCACACTTCCGGGCGTTAACACCAGAAGCACCCCAAACAGCAGACTGGCAAACATGGCCGGGTTCATGATGGCCCGCAGCAATCTGCGCTCCATGATCTTGAACCGCTCACTCTCTTCTGACCCGATCTGCACCTGACAATGATAGACAAACAGACGCGGCAGATAGAAAAGCCCGGCCATCCACGCCATGACAGACATGACATGAAAAGCCAGAATCCAGCGTACCCAGGGCAGAAGAGCGTCAAAGGTCATGTTTTTTATCCCTGACTCTGCAAGGCTTTTTTCAAAAGCGGCACAAATTCTGAAAGATGACGAATGCGGACAAGATTAGGCCAGTCCGGCACTGACTCAGAACCGGGACGGAGCAGAACACACATCATCCCTGCATCCACCGCAGCCCGTGCGCCGGTATTGCTATCTTCCAGCACAACACAGTTTGCAGGAGAAACGCCTTCCTGCTCGGCAGCATGCAGATACACATCAGGGCGCGGTTTTGGCACACCCATATCCCGCGCAGAATGGATGCGGTTTGTAAAATAGTGCGTCATATCAGTCGCTATGAATTTTGCATCCATTTCCTCAACGGAGGAATTGGAGCCAACACGCACCGGCAAACCGAGTTTTTTCACACCATCCAGCATGGCGTGGACGCCATCAATCGGTTCCACACCCTTCTTCATGGCCTCTACAAAACGTTTCTGAACGCGATTAGCCCAGTCTGGCCCAAGAGATTTTCCGGTTTTCTTTTCAATATCTTTTTGAATTTCCGGCAGCGCCATGCCGGAAAATTCATCAACCGCGTTTTCTGCCGGAATATTCAGGCCGACAGCGCGGGCTTCTTCCGCGCTGATCCGGCAACAGGTCTGCTCGCTATCAACCAGCACACCATCACAATCAAAAATGACAAGTTTCAGCTGCCCTTCAGGAGAAAGTGCTAAAGCCTGTGTCATAGTTCTGTCTCCCGAACTGTTTTGACCAGATCCGCCACATGCTCAACCGGTGTTTGCGGCAGAACGCCATGACCCAGATTGAAAACATGCGCCCGGCCACGGCCAGCATTCCGCACAGCCAGAGCCTCACGCCGCATGGCTTCACCACCAGCCAGAACAGCAACAGGGTCGAGATTGCCCTGCAAAGCAACATGCTCCGGCACCATGCTCCGCACAGTCGCAAAATCTGCTCCGGTATCGAGTGCCAGAACATCTACGCCGGTTTCACGTGCATATTCCGCAACCATCACGCCACCAAGACGCGGGAAACCGATCACGCGCACGGAGGGGTAGCGGGCTTTGATGGTCTGCACGATCTGCCGTGTTGGGGCGATGACATGTTTACGGAATTCTGCTGGTGAGAGCAGGCCCGCCCAGGAATCAAACAGCATGACGGCTTCAGCGCCCGCTTCAATCTGTGCACACAGATAGGTTGCGGTCTGTTCCGTCAGCAGCGCCATCAGCCGATCAAACAAAGCGGGTTCGGAAAATGCCATGGTGCGCGTAATGGCGAACTCACGCGATCCGCCACCTTCAACCATGTAACAGGCGACGGTGAAGGGAGAGCCGGTAAAACCTAGCAGTGTTGTGGCGCCACCTTTTGCAACGCCAATATCGTCAGGCCCGTTCAGAATAGCTTTCAGGCGGGACAATGTTTCCAGAACAGGGGCTGTCACCTCTGCAATGCGTTCCGGGTCAAGTTTTGCAAGATCCGCTTCACTGCGGATAGCGCCCAGAACCGGGCCTGTGCCTTCAACAAACTCAAGGGACTGTCCCATAGCCCAGGGCAGAATGAGAATATCGGAGAACAGAATGGCACCATCCATCCCGAAGCGACGGATGGGCTGCAAGGTCAGCTCTGTCGCAATATCCGGTGTCATGCAGCGTGTCAGGAAATCTGCTCTGGCACGCATGGCCCGGAATTCGGGAAGGAAACGTCCTGCCTGTCGCATCAGCCACATTGGCGGTGGCCAGACAGCCTCACCGTTCAATGTTCTGAGCAGGCGTTTGGAGGGGGGGATATCTGTCTTGCTGGTCATGGCCTGAAGTCCTGCACGTCTTTGTCCAACCTGTCCACGGTCCTAAAATATAAAATAAAAGAATAGAAATGGATTTAGAGGTTAAGGGGTACTGTGGATGACGGGGTACCCACCATTCCAAAAATGTACCCCATCTTTCCCACACTGTGTACAGATTACAGACCGTTGGAAATGCTAAGGTTTTTGGAGTTATCCAGATTGTACCCAAATGAGGCTGTGTACAACTCACCGGTTCATGACTCTTGCGAGTTGTGCACGGTACTCGGTACGTGCTTGTCATGATCGCCGTACAATCCACATGTACCCCGGTACTCAGGAGAGTACTCACAGCCCCCTTATTGCTTAGTACCTGAAAGAGACTCGCTTTCGTGTCAGATTTAGTACTCAAACCGACTCCAATACAGGACTCGCGCCATAAACTGGTTCTGGCGAGTGGTTCAACCATTCGTCGCACGCTTCTGGAAAATGCCGGACTGACGTTTTCCGTCCTCTCCTCCTCCGTTGATGAAGAGCCTCTTAAAAGAGCAGGCTGTGCGGAAGGTGCTGCGGCCCAAACCGTTGCCCTCCGTCTGGCAGAAGCCAAAGCGCTTTCCGTCTCCTGTCCCGATGCCTTTGTGATTGGTGCGGACCAGATGCTCTCCTGCAAGGGGGACTGGTATGACAAACCTGCGGACCTGAACGCGGCCCGGCAGCAGCTTCTTTCTTTAAGGGGGCAAACGCATATGCTGCATACGGCGGTGGTGGTCTGCCGGAACGGCCAGGTGCTGTGGCAGCATGTCTCTCAGCCCAACCTGACCATGCGGCCCTTTTCTGATGCGTTTCTGGAGGCCTATCTGGCGGAGGAAGGGGAAGAGTGCCTCTATTCCGTTGGTGCCTACCGGATTGAAGGGCCGGGCCTGCATCTGTTTGCCCGGATGGAGGGGGATCAGACAGCCATTCTCGGCCTGCCCCTTTTGCCGCTGCTGGAAGGGTTGCGGGAGATGGGTGTACTGTTTTCGTAAAATAGGGACTTGTCAGTCTTGGAATCGTCTTGTATCAGGCGTGCACAAGCAAGCCACGTCACCGTGGCCTGACTGGAACAGTGTGGGGCCATAGCTCAGTTGGGAGAGCGCCTGAATGGCATTCAGGAGGTCGTCGGTTCGATCCCGATTGGCTCCACCAGTTTCCTTCTCCTTCAAAATTCCCAATTTAAAACGGCTTCAGGCCAAATTGTCTCAGCATTCTTGTGTTTGTGCTGTAAGCAAAGTGTTCTCGCATTATGTGCCAGTGCTCTTGAGACAGGCGCATTAGTTAGTGTGTCAGCAGGAGTGAAGCATGGCCGAGGATAACTGGACGGAACAAACCCCCGAGGACGCAGAAGCGGATGCCCGGGCAGACCAGCTTTTTCAACAAGCCGGCATTGCTGAACCAGCCGAGCCCAAAGGCAGTTTTCTGCTAACGATCCTCCTCCCCGTTCTGATAGCAGGGGCGCTACTGATTGCTGGCCTCTGGATGTTTTCTGGCTGGCTGGGAATTTAACAGGCTGGGACTTTACAAAACATGCCGCGTTTTTCGCCTGCCCCTTTTGTGCCGGGAAGCGGCTTTACGCCCTGGCTGATCGTCCTGCTTGGTCTGGTGACGGCCATCGGGCCCGTAGCCACAGACATGTATCTTCCGGCCTTTCCAGAGGTGGAGCAGGATCTGGGGGGCGGGAAAGGATCAGCCCAGTTCACGTTGGCCGCCTGGTTTTTAGGTCTGGCGCTAGGGCAGTTTTCTCAGGGGCCTCTGTCTGACCGGTTTGGCCGCCGTGTGCCGCTTATGCTTGGCTTGCTGATTTTTGCCATTGCCTCGGCTGGCTGTGCGGTTGTGCAGGATTACCACCTGTTTTGTGTATGCCGGTTTGTAGCGGCTGTCGGTGGCTCCGCCAGTGCCGTGATTCCGCGCGCGATTGTGCGTGATGTCGCGACGGGCAAAAAAGGTGCGAAGCTGATGTCTCAGCTCACACTGGTGTTTGGCGTCATGCCGGTTCTGGCTCCCAGCTTTGGCAGTCTGGTTTTGCAGTTTGGCAACTGGCGGTGGATCTTCTGGATTGGCACGCTGTATGCGTTGGCCGCCATTGTCGGGCTGTTCTGCTGCCTGCCGGATACCCTCCGGCCGGAACGACGGGTTGCACTTTCACCTGTTAAAATTCTGACCCGTTACATCACGATCAGTCAGGAGCCGCTTTTTCTCTCCAATGCTTTGATCGCCACGTTCTCAACCTTTGTGATGTTTGCCTATCTCGGCAGTGCGCCCGTGCTGTTTGAGCAGGTGCTCCATTTCACACCGGGCCAGTTCGGGGCATTTTTTGGCGTGAATGCAGCGGCCTTTATTCTGGGCACACAGATCAATGGTCGGCTGGTGCATCGGGTTGCCATGCCGGTCCTGCTGGAAACGGGTCTGTTCTGGGCGCTGGGGGCCGGGGCGCTGTTCACGGTGCTGGCTCTGGCCGGCATTGCCGGCGAACATCACGCAATTCTGACCTGTGCGCTGATTGCCAGCATTACCGGAGCATTGGGCTTTATCGGGCCGAATGCTACGGTGATGTCCTTCTACCATCACGGTCAGCACGCCGGCAGCGCCTCGGCTCTGCTGGGAACCATGCAGTTTGGCATCGGTTCTTTGAGTAGTGTTCTGGTGGGTTTGCTGCCCGGCGGCAGCGCAATACCAACTGCCATTGGCATGATGGTGGGCATTCTGGGAATGGCAGGTGCGGACCTCATGCGGCGGCATGCACCGGAAATTGGCGCCGACGAGGATTAAGCACCGTCTGATAGAAAAGGACGGGTCATGGCGTGGCGTTTAGATAAGAAACAGGCGGTGCGGGGGCTTTCCCGCCTGCTGCTGGCGGGTGTTGCAGGTGGTATCGTCAGTCTGGGGTTCTTTGGAGCACAGGTACATGCGCAGACCCCCTCCGCCATTTTGCTGGAGCATGTGCGTCTGTTTGACGGCACCGGGGCGGCAGAACAGGACGATATGGCTGTTCTGGTTCAGGGACCACGGATTGTCTCGGTCGGGCACAGCGGGCATGTTAAGGCCCCTAAAGGCGCGCAGCGGATTGATCTGTCCGGTAAAACGCTGATCCCCGGCCTGATTACCGACCACAGCCATGTGGGTGTGGTCTCCGGTACCTCCGTAGGGGCTGAAAACTTTACGGTGCCTGTCATCAAGGCCGCACTGGACCAGTATGAACGCTACGGCGTGACGACTGTCACCGCGCTGGGTCTGACAAAATCCCCTCTGTTTGATGACCTCCGCCGTGCTCAGCATGCGGATGGAGCAACGGGCGCGGATCTGTTCGGGGTCGATCAGGGTATTGGCGTGCCGGGCGGAATGCCGCCGGAGGGGATGGTCAAAGTCGGGAAAGATCAGATTTTCCGTCCAGCAACCGTTGCAGAAGCACAGCAGGCCGTGCGCACCATGGCCAGTGAGCATACGGACCTTGTGAAGCTCTGGGTGGATGATTTCCGTAACGGTGTAGCCAGCCAGAAGCCCCTGCCTGTCATGAAGCCGGAAATCTGGCAGGCAGTGATAACCGAAGCGCACAGCCAGAAGCTCCGCGTAGCCGTGCATATTCATGATCTGGATTACGGCAAACGGCTTGTAGCGGCCGGAGCTGATATTATTGCGCATGGTGTGCGGGATGAGCCGGTGGACGGTCCGTTCATCACCGCCATGAAAGACCGGGGTGTCTGGTATATTCCCACCATCAGTCTGGATGAGGCGACCTATCTGTTTGCTGAACAGCCCGAGATTCTGAACGATCCGGTTCTGAAAGCCGGACTGAATGCGGACCTCCAGAAACAGTTTTCAGACCCCGCCTGGCGGCAGAAAGTCGCGTCCTCTCCTCTGGCTAAGGCCTCTCACGCAGCCGTAGCCATGAACCAGAAAAATCTGCTCACGCTCTATCAGGCTGGTGTGAAAATTGGCTTTGGTACAGATTCAGGCGCGGCTCCGGTGCGTATTCCCGGTTTTGCGGAACACAGGGAATTACGTCTTCTGGTGGAAGCAGGGCTGACACCGTTGCAGGCGCTGACACTGGCGACCAGTCAGGCCGCGGCTCTGCTGAATTTGTCGGATCGCGGGGTGATTGCACCCGGAAAGCGGGCGGATTTTGTTGTTCTGGAAGCTGATCCGGCTGAAAATATTGCTGCGGTGGATCAGATTGCCGCTGTCTGGCGTGGCGGTGTGCGGGCTGCCGGGCCGCTGGTGCCACGCTAACATCGCTTAATGCTGTTGCGGGGCTGACTGCTGGGACTGTTCCCGCTTGCCGTAAATGGCCTGTGTTTCCGGAATAACGCTGTGACCGTCGCCTGCTTCCAGCGGGCCGGTTGCAGCATCAGACGGAGCCAGCGGTTCATAGCGGTCTTTAAGCTGGTTCTTGTCAGGGTTCTGGCCATTATTGCGGGCCATATCCTCACGCCGTTCCTGCTCCTGTGCAGCGCGGGCTTCCGCCGGGGCGGCTTCGGGCAGGAAGCGGCCCGGTCTTTCTGGCGGGATATCGATATTCTCGCCCTCAATGTCCACATGGCATCCGGCCAGCAGAGGGGCAGCCAGAACCAGCGCTCCCAGCATGATGCGGGGGCGCTGTCTGGTTTTGAGCTGAGGGGCGCAGCGTTTCACGGCAGAGCGTTATCCAGGCCTTGCTATGCTGAAAACTCAGCCTTCGAGATGGCGGGCTTCTTCCGGCAACATGATGGGAATGCCATCACGGATGGGGAAGGCCAGTTTGGCCTGCGCGCTGATCAGCTCATTGGTGGTGGCATCATAGGTCAGCGGGCCTTTGGTCACCGGGCAAACCAGAACGGAAAGAAGCCGCGGGTCGAGTGGAGGAGAAATGTCAGCACCAGACATGAACGTCACCCATAAAAAATGTTCAGGAAGGCGGGCCTTCCTCTTCAGGACCAGACAGGTCTAGCAGCATCTGCAGCACGCGCACACGGTCTGTCAGGCTGCCTGCGTCAAGCAATGCCTGTTTTTCTGCCGGAGGAAAAGGACAGATCATGGGAAGAGTGACCAGCAGGGTATCATCTTCCATCTGTTCAATGATGGACCAGCGGGCAGATAACCCCTTCTGCCGGAAATAACGACGCAGAGAGTCCAGCAGTTTTTCCCGGTTAAACGGTTCTGAAGGAATTTCGCTCAGATCGCCCACAAAGGATGAGACATCAATCCGCGCCTGCCGATATCCTCTGTGCAGACCTGTCTCCCGCAGCACCCGGAACCGGGCCACGCCACTCAGGGTGACGGCAAACGTGCCATCGGCCCGTTCCGTAAAGGAGGTAATGCGGCCCAGACACCCGATGGTGTAGAGGGGCGGTATCTTGCCTTCCTCCTCTTCATCTTCTTCCCCCCACAGAGGCTGGATCATGCCGATCAGCCTCTGGGATGCCAGCGCATCTTCCACCAGCGCCACGTAACGCGGCTCAAACACGTTCAGCGGCAGTTTCCCCCGAGGCAGCAGCAAAACACCGCTCAGGGGAAACAGGCCGATTTCCGCAGGAATATCGGCCATGGTGAGGTCTGAAACTCTGGGGACGTGCCGCAGAATCTCGTCGTCAGGCAGGTAGGAAGCCAAGATCGACCTTATCAGGAAAACAGAAGAGATGAGAGGCGACGGCGGGCCGCCAGTGTAGCCGGGTCATCATGGCCCCAGGCTTCAAAAAAGCGGAAAAGCTGCTGTTTTGCGGCACCCTCGTTCCAGTTCGGGTCGGCTTTGATCACACGGAGCAGTTCGTCTGCGGCCTCTTCCCGCTTGCCAGCTACGTTCAGGCCGGTCGCCAGTTCACACCGGGCGGCGTAGTCATCCGGGTTGGCAGCAAGGCGGGCGTGAACCTCTTCCATTTCCTGCGCGGCTTTGCGACCTTCCTTCTTGAGTTCAAGGGCTGCGCGTGCCCCGGCAACCTCAGGTGTGTCCTTGATTTTTTCAGGCACGTCCGCAAGGGCTGCGTCTGCTGCCTCTTCATCATCCAGAGCCAGCATGGCGCGGATCAGCCCACCCCATGCCTTGGGGTTTTCCGGTTCTTCGCCCAGAACACCAGAGAACAGTTCCGCCGCGTGTGCGGGCTGGTTGGTTTCCATGGCCACCGCGGCTTTCTGCAACAGTTCTGTTGCGGGCAGCGGGCCGCCGCCAGCGGCTTTCAGCACGCCTTCAACAAATTTCTTGATCTCACTTTCCGGCAAAGCGCCCTGGAACAGATCCAGAATCTGGCCTTTCCAGAATACCGCCACCATCGGGATGGACTGCAACGGCAGGCCAATCTGCGTCAGCTGGGCAGCGAGAGCACGGTTGGCTTCAATATCAATTTTAACAAGCCGGACCTTGCCGCGAGCCGCCGTGACGACCTTCTCCAGCACCGGAGCCAGCTGCTTGCACGGGCCACACCAGTCTGCCCAGAAATCAACCAGAACGGGAATGGAACGACTGGCTTCAATCACATCCTGCATGAAGGTGGCCTGTGAGCCATCCATAATCAGGGGTGCTGATGCCTGAGGGGCGGCGGCCTGCCCCTGTGCCAGCGGGTCCTGCATCAGACTGCCGGAAGCCTGAGGGGCTTGCTGGCCAATAATATGGTCCATCTGGTGTCATCCTTAGCTCAAAACGATGGTGGATGGCGTGGGGTCCACCCGGCGGCACACACCGCATTATCTTCCTAAATGGTCAATCATGTGCCCCGGTGCAATGGGAATTGGCGAGAGACGTCCCATATCAACACAGAAGAGGTGTCGGGCGGCCATTCCCTGATTGCATGGAGGGCGGCAAAGGCGGCATACAGGACAAAACAGGAACGGCAGCGGTATTTTATGGACAATCCATCTTTTCCCAGTGCTCAGAAACTCAGTGTGCGCGGGGCACGGGCGCACAACCTCAAAAATGTTGATATCGATATCCCGCGTGACTGTCTGACGGTGGTGACGGGCCTTTCCGGCTCCGGCAAATCGTCACTGGCGTTTGACACGATCTACGCCGAAGGCCAGCGCCGGTATGTGGAAAGTCTGTCTGCCTATGCCCGCCAGTTTCTGGAACTGATGGGCAAGCCGGATGTGGATTCCATAGAAGGACTTTCCCCGGCCATTTCCATCGAGCAGAAGACGACGTCCAAAAATCCGCGTTCCACCGTGGGCACCGTGACGGAAATCTATGACTATATGCGTCTGCTCTGGGCGCGTGCTGGTGTGCCCTATTCTCCCGCGACCGGCCTGCCGATTGAAGCCCAGACCGTCAGCCAGATGGTGGACCGTGTGATGGCGCTGCCGGAGGGCACGCGTCTGCTGCTGCTCTCCCCCGTGATCCGTGACCGCAAGGGCGAATACCGCAAGGAACTGGGAGAATTGCAGCGTAAGGGCTTCACCCGTGTGAAGGTTGATGGCGAGCTGTATGAAATTGCCGACGTCCCGGCCCTGAACCGTAAGTTGCGCCATACGGTGGAAGTCGTAGTGGACCGCGTGGTGGTCAAAGAGGGGATAGAATCCCGTCTGGCGGACAGTTTTGAAACCGCTCTCGGCCTGTCTGACGGCATTGCCTACACAGAAGAAGTGTTGAAGGACAAGGACGCCGAGCCGGAACGGCTGGTCTTTTCCTCTCGCTTTTCCTGCCCGGTGAGCGGGTTTACGCTGGAAGAAATTGAACCGCGCCTGTTTTCCTTCAACGCGCCGCAGGGAGCGTGTCCGTCCTGTGATGGTCTGGGGTCTGAAACCTTCTTCAACCCGTCGCTTGTCGTACCGGATGAGTCTAAATCCCTGCGCAAAGGGGCGATTGCACCATGGAAAGATGCAAAATCACCCCTGCTGGAACAAACCCTGACCAGTCTGGCCGCGCATTTTGGCGTCAGCATGGACACGCCCTGGAAAGACCTGCCAGAAGCTGCTCAGGATGGCATTCTGAACGGCGTTGATGAGAACATTGAGTTTACGTATCAGGACGGGCGGAAAAGCTACACGGTCAGCAAACCATTTGAAGGCGTTCTGGCCAGTCTGGCCCGGCGTCTGGCTAACACGGACAGCATGTGGGTGCGGGAAGAACTCTCCCGCTATCAATCCGAAAAGCCGTGCCATGTCTGCCATGGTGCGCGTCTGCGGCCAGAGGCGCTGTCTGTCCGTGTAGCGGATAAAACCATTGCGCAGGCCTGTGACCTGCCAATTGGTAAGGCACTGGACTGGTTTGAGACCGTCATGCCGACCCTGACACCGCAAAAAGCCGAGATTGCCCGGCGCATTTTGCGTGAAATTCAGGAACGTCTGACTTTTCTGGATGATGTCGGTCTGGATTATCTGACCCTTTCCCGGAGTTCCGCCACGCTGTCTGGCGGGGAAAGTCAGCGTATTCGGCTGGCCAGCCAGATTGGGTCTGGCCTGACCGGGGTTCTGTATGTTCTGGATGAGCCATCTATTGGTCTGCATCAGCGCGATAATGAACGGCTGCTTGGCACGCTGGAGCGTTTAAAAAAGCTTGGGAATACTCTGATTGTTGTTGAACATGATGAGGATGCTATCAGAAGTGCTGACTGGCTGGTCGATATGGGGCCGGGGGCTGGTGTGAATGGCGGCAGGGTGATTGCTGCGGGCACGCCGGAAGAAGTTGCTAAAGTGCCGGAAAGCCTGACAGGGGCGTATCTGTCAGGCCGCAAGAGCATTCCCGTTCCGGAACACAGACGCCCGTATGACAAGAAAAAAGTCCTGACGGTAGAAGGCGCGACCGGGCATAACCTGAAGAACGTCACGGCGCATTTCCCACTGGGAACCTTTACATGCGTGACAGGGGTTTCCGGCAGCGGGAAATCTACACTGGTGATTGATACGCTTTATAAAGCACTGTCCCGCCAGTTGATGGGGTCTTCTCAGTCTCCCGAAGCCTATAAAGCGATCAAAGGGATAGAACTGCTCGATAAGATTATTGATATCGACCAGTCCCCTATTGGTCGCACACCGCGCTCCAACCCGGCCACCTATACGGATCTGTTCACCCCTATTCGGGACTGGTTTGCCGAACTGCCGGAGAGCAAGGCACGCGGCTATAAGCCGGGGCGGTTCTCCTTCAACGTGAAGGGCGGACGGTGCGAGGCCTGTCAGGGGGATGGTGTTCTCAAGATCGAGATGCACTTCCTGCCGGATGTGTTTGTCACTTGCGATACCTGTAAGGGCACGCGCTATAATCGCGAGACGCTGGACATCAAGTTTCGTGGCAAATCCATTGCCGATGTGCTGGCCATGAGCGTGGATGAAGCCCTGCCCTATTTCTCAGCACAGACGCGTATTCGGGACAGGCTGGCCATTCTGCAAAAGGTTGGTCTGGGTTATGTCGCTCTCGGCCAGCAGGCGACAACCCTGTCGGGCGGGGAAGCGCAGCGCGTGAAGCTCTCCAAGGAGCTGGCGCGCCGTGCAACTGGTCGCACGGTTTATATTCTGGACGAGCCCACAACCGGTTTGCATACGGAAGATGTCAGAAAACTTCTGGAAGTTCTGCATGCGCTGGTTGATCAGGGGAATACGGTAATTGTCATTGAGCATAATCTGGAAGTGATCAAAACCGCGGACTGGATTGTGGACGTTGGCCCGGAAGGCGGGGATGGCGGTGGCCGTATTGTTGCAGAAGGGACCCCGGAAGATATCGCAGCCTGCAAGGAGAGCTATACAGGCCAGTTTCTGGCTCCCCTGCTCAAACCTGCTCCGGCAAAAACCAGAAAAAAGAAGAAGTAAAACTGTGTCCGTAAAAAAGAAAAAAAGCATGCTTCTTCGAACGGTTTTGTCAGCTCTTGTTCTGGGAGGAGGCTTGCTGTCCGCACCAGCCTTTGCGCAGAGTGCGGCAGGCGTGCAGTCTGATAATGCGGTTAATGCGGTGCTGTTTGAAAAACACACTTGGACAGAAATTCAGTCCGGTGTGGCGGCAGGGGTGACGACCATTATCATCCCTGTGGGCGGCACGGAACAGAGTGGCCCGTATATTGCTGTTGGCAAGCATAATGAGCGTGCCACGTATCTGGCAGAACAGATTGCCGGGAAGACCGGAAAAACACTGGTGGCGCCCGTTGTGGCTTATGTGCCGGAGGGAGGCACGTCTCCCCGTTCCTCCCATATGCGCTTTCCCGGCACCATTACCGTGCCGCCGGATGTTTTTGAAAAACTCCTTGTCTCTTCCGGGGAGAGTTTTCAGGTGCAGGGATTCAGGCTGATTGTCTTTGTGGGGGACCATGGAGGCTACCAGAAGTATATGGAAAAAGCCGCTGCCATGCTCAACCAGAAATGGCACGGCACGGGTGCGCAGGCGCTCTATGTGAGTGGATTTTATACCGTTATTGCACATCAGTATGCGGACTGGCTGAAGCAGCAGGGCTTTGGGAAGGATGTGGGGCAGCATGCAGACATTAGCGATACCTCGCTGATGCTGGCTGTTGATCCTTCCATGGTCCGGCAGGATGCGTTGCGCCATTCTGGTACGCCGTCTGCGCAGGAAGGTATTTATGGGGGTGATCCGCGCAGGGCGTCTGCCTCGCTTGGGCAGGCTGGTCTTGCGATGCAGATTAATGCCGCAGTGCAGGCTATTCAGTCTGCCCGAGGGTTTTGAACACAATCTCTAAGAATAAGTCTCAATAAAAAAAGCCGAGTTGCCAGAAAGTCAAAAATAGACGCCTAATCACCCATGTGCTAAAGCCTCATCGCATGATGATGACAGCACAAGAAAGGGATGGGCTGTAATATTATGGTAGTAAAAAGACATCTGGCAGCCGCTACGGCTGTGTTTGTCGCTTTAGGCGCGGGGACCAGTCTGGCCGTTGCGCAGGAAGCCAGTCAGTCCCCTGTGCAGACAACAGCGCCGTCTGCTGCCCCGCAGCCCGCCCCGGCGCAGGTGCCTGCTTCGCAGGGTTCTTCCACTCAGCCGGTTGTGTCTGCTCCTGCAGCACCTTCTGCCGTGCAGACCATTCCGGGCATGCCGCCGGTTATCAACCCGGCCAATCTGTATAGTGAGACTGCGCCGGATCATATCAATCCGGAAGTGGCACAGGACCCGGCCCGTGTTTACGTGCCCAACCTGCGCTCTAACGATGTCTCTGTGATTGACCCGGCCACATCCAAAGTTGTGGACCGCTTCCCGGTTGGCAAAAGCCCGCAGCATGTTGTGCCGTCCTGGGATCTGCGCACCCTGTGGGTGACGAACAATGCGGAAGGCACCACAAATGGCAGCCTGACCCCCATTGATGCCCGCACCGGCAAGCCCGGTCCGGCTGTTGCCGTGGATGATCCCTACAACATGTATTTCACGCCCGATGGTAAATCCGCCATTGTGGTGGCCGAAGCCCGTAAGCGGCTGGACTTCCGTGACCCGCACACCATGGCGCTCCAGCAGTCAGTGGAAACGCCGGACTGTAAAGGCGTGAACCACGCGGACTTCTCTATTGATGGACGCTACGCCATTTTCACCTGTGAATTTGGTGGCCATTTGGTGAAGGTCGATACCGTTAACAAAACTGTAATGGGCTACCTGAAGCTTTCCAGCGGTGGTATGCCACAGGATATTCTGATCTCCCCCAACGGTAAGACGTTCTATGTGGCCGACATGATGGCCGATGGTGTCTTTATGGTGGATGGCGACAGCTTTAAGGAAATCGGGTTTATCCCGACGGGTGTCGGCACACATGGCCTGTATCCCAGCCGTGACGGCACGAAGATGTATGTTGCGAACCGTGGGTCTCACAAAATCCATGGTAAACCGCACAGCAAAGCCGGCGGCGTGACAGTCATTGATTTTGCAACCAACAAGATTGTGGCCAACTGGCCCATTCCGGAAGGTGGCAGCCCGGATATGGGCAATGTGAGCGCAGACGGTAAAACCCTCTGGCTTTCAGGGCGTTTTGACGATGTTGCCTATCAGATCAACACGGAAGACGGCTTCATGAAGAAAATTCCGGTTGGCGCAGAACCGCACGGTCTGACTGTCTGGCCGCAGCCGGGACGCTATTCCATCGGACATACCGGGATTCTCCGCTAAGCCTGATCCATGCGTCTGACAGCATGAAAAAAGCCCTTCCTCATAACGAGGAAGGGCTTTTTTATTAAGAGCGTTCAGGCATCAGGCGTTCAGGTAAATTGTCTTGGTTTGCACGTAGGCTTCAAGACCGTATTTTCCATCTTCCCCGCCAAGGCCACTATCTTTGTAGCCGTGGTGGAAGCCCTGCGGTGCTTCCCCGCCTTCACGGTTCACATACACCTCACCGAAGTTCAGATCAGTGCTGATGCGCATGATCTTTTTCAGATCCTGCGTGAAGACATAGGCGGACAGGCCATAGCGGCAGTCATTGGCCTGACGCAGCGCATCCTCAAAGTCCGTTACTTTTGTCAGCAGCATGACCGGGCCAAAGACTTCATTCTGCACAATATCCATGCCTTCCTTAACGTCGGTCAGCAGGGTTGGTGCGTAGAAGAAGCCTTTGTCATACACGCCACCCTTTAGGCGCTCACCACCGGTTTCCAGTCTGGCACCCTGAGAGACAGCTTTTTCAACCATGGCATGAACTTTTTCCAGTTCCTGCTCACTGACTTTGGGGCCCATATCGGTTGCGGCGTCCAGCGGGTTCCCGACTTTCAGAGCGGAAATTTTCTTTCTGACCAGATCAGCAAATTTCTCATACACGGTAGCATGCACGTAAGTGCGTTCATTACTGGTGCAGACCTGCCCGCCATTGGTAAAGCGCGCCAGAACGGCGGCTGTAGCGGCTTTGTCCAGATCAGCATCATCCATCACAATAAACGGTGCCTTGCCGCCCAGTTCCAGCCGGACTTCTTTCAAAGTATCTGCTGCGGTCGCCATGATCTTCTTCCCGGTCGCTGTGCTGCCGGTCATGGTGATCAGCCGCACATCCGGATGTTCCACCAGCGGGGTGCCAACGCCTTTGCCGTCACCGGGAACAACGTTGAGAACGCCTGCCGGAAAAACGCCAGCCTCTTCAGCCAGCCTGGTCGCTTCCAGCGCTGCCAGAGGTGCCAGTTCATGCGGTTTGATAACGATGGTGTTGCCTGCTGCCAGAGCCGGACCAACTTTGCGGGCGAACAGAGCCAGCGGGAAGTTCCATGCAGAAATACCGCCAATGACACCGTGTGGAATTTTCTCAATCAGGATTTTCTCACCCGGACGGCTGCCCGGAATAATGTCGCCTTCCAGCCTGCGGGTATTTTCTGCAGCAAAGCGCAGCAGCCCTGCAGCAAAGCCAACTTCCGTTTTGGCTTCCTTCAGCGGCTTACCCATTTCACTGGTAATAAGATGCGCGAGACGATCAGCATTTTTTTCAATCAGTGCCTTGAAGGCATAAAGCGCATCCGCCCGTTCTTCTGCTGTTTTGCGGCTCCATGCCGGAAAGGCTTTGGAGGCCGCCGCAACGGCAGCTTTCACGTCCTGTTCCGCACCGTTGGCGACAACAGCAACAAGCTCGCCGGTTGCCGGATTGCGAATTTCCAGCGTTTCGCCGCCGCTGGCTTTGGTCCAGGCACCATTGATAAACAGATTATAATGTGGCGTGTTTTGTGAAGTTGGCATTGAAAATCACCTTTTTGAAGCTGTTGGAAACATCAGACGCTCAGTTCATCCTGTTTCCGGAAGTTACTGATAAAAACGTCTGTGCTGTTGATGGTTCCATCTTTCCACAGGTCGTTAGGCAATGAAAAGTGATTATGAAAGAATGAAATGCTCACATAAAGTGATGATACCATGTATGCGCCAAAACTCTCTCATCTCCGGTTTTTCTGTGCCATTGTTGAAGCAGGTTCCATTGCGGCGGCTGCACGCCGTATGCACTGTGTAGCGTCCAATCTCACCATGCGGTTGAAGGAACTTGAAGCTGATCTGGGGCAGGATCTTTTTATTCGGGACCGTAAAAAACTGCTTATTACACCAGCAGGACGCCTTTTTTATAAGGAAGCAAAAGACATTGTCAGCCGGGCGGATCGCCTGCCGGAATTATGGTCTCAGGGTCAGCCTCGCGGCATTCTGAATGTGGGGGCGCTGGATGTGGCGTTTCTCAGTCTGTTACCCCGTTGCGTACCCCGTTTTATGCGCGAGCATCCGGGAATTCAGCTTAATATCCTGAAAAAACCCAGCTTTAGTCTGGAAAGAATGCTGGTGAGCGATGAGATTGATTTGGCGCTGACGGATGGCCCGGTTGAAAATACGCTGCTGGAAGGCACATTTGCCTTTTCCGAAACGCTGCATCTTGTTGTGCCTGAGCATGTCAAAAAAATCACGCCAGAGCTGATTGAGCAATCGGATATTTATCTGTTCAACAAAGACTGCTTTTACAGGCGCCGTGCTGAACAATGGCTCGACGAGAAATCCTATCATCCCCATTCAATCCTGACGCTGGAATCCTATGATCTGATCCTTGAATGTCTCGGCACGGGAGCTGGCTTGTCCTGCATGCCCGAGAGTGTCATTCGTCAGTTCCGTGAAAGAGGGCAGTCCCTGAAGACGTTCAGGCTGGATGGGATGGGCCCGACAGATGTGTACTTTGTCTGGAGAAAACACGCAAAAAGCCAGATTATCGAGACATTTATTGAAATGGCGCAGAACGGCGTGGGGGGAGAGGTTTTTCAGGCCTCGACAGAGGCTGGCCAGAGTGCTTCATAAGCGTAATGAAATATGCACATGGTCTGACGTCAGAAGGCCGTCAGGGTGTGATGTATCCGTTTGGAGAACTGGCTATGTCGTTACGGAACCGTTTTTTATCCAGCGTTGGGCTGACTGCTCCGTGCCTTGCTCTGATGGCGCTGGCGTGTGCTCCACAGGGGCTGGCGGCTGAGGCGTCTGCTCAGCCGCAGCCCATGCCACTGCCCCTCCCCCCGGCTGTGCCTGCGCCGCAGGATGTGCCTTTTGGTAGCACGATTGCTCTTGCTGTGGATGGCACGGATCTTGCCCGGCATATCCTGAGCATGAAGGAGACAATCCCCCTTCCGACCCGTATCGCGCAGAAGGGTGGCGATTTTGTTCTGCTTTATCCGATGTGGCTGCCGGGTAACCACTCCCCCAGCGGCACGATTGATCAGCTGGGCGGCCTGACAGTAAAGGCCGATGGGAAGATCATTCCCTGGCTGCGGGATACGGTAACGGTCAGCGCTTTCCACATTGATGTACCGCAGGGCACAAAGCAGCTTGAAGTCTCTTATCAGTTGCTCACGCCGGTTTCTCCCAAAGTGGGGCGTGTGGTCATGACGGATACGATGGAGAACGTGCAGTGGTCTGCTGTTTCTCTCTACCCGGCGGGATATTTCACCCGGCAGATTATGGTGCATCCGAGTGTGACGTTCCCGGCAGGCTGGTCCTACGGCACGGCGCTGCGGTCTGATGGCACGGGATCTGGCAGCAAGGTTTCCTTCCAGCCGGTTTCGTTCAACACGCTGGTGGATTCTCCCATTTTTGCAGGGAAATATTTCCGAAAATTTGACCTGACACAGGATGACAAGGTTTCAGTCACGCTGAATGTCATGGCGGATCAGCCGCAGGATCTGGCTGCGACGGATGCCCAGATTCAGGCCCATAAAAATCTTGTAAAACAGGCAAACCTCCTGTTTGGATCACATCATTACGCGCATTATGATTTCCTTCTGGCTTTGACGAACAAGCTGGGCGGTATCGGTCTGGAACATCACCAGTCCAGTGAAAATAGTGGCCCCAGAGGCTATTTTACGCATTGGGACAAGACCTTCGGGATGCGTGACCTGCTGGCGCATGAATTTACTCATTCCTGGAATGGGAAATATCGCCGCCCGGATGGCTTGTGGGCACCCGATTTCAACACGCCTCAGCGTGGCACCGGTCTGTGGGTCTATGAAGGGCAGACACAATACTGGGGCTATATTCTGGCTGCTCGCGCAGGGCTGATGACGGTGCCGCAGGTGAAGGATGCGCTGGCTGAAGTGGCCGCAGTGTATGATAACCGGCAGGGCCGGCAGTGGCGCCCGCTAATTGATACGACGAATGACCCGATTATTGCCCAGCGCTCCCCTGAGTCCTGGAGAAGCTGGCAGCGGAGCGAGGATTACTATTCTGAAGGTCAGCTGGTCTGGCTGGATGCGGATACACTCATTCGCAAACTCTCTGGCAATACCAAGAGCCTGAACGATTTTGCCAAGGCGTTTTTTGGGACCAACAATGGCAGCGTTGTCACCAGCACCTATAATTTTGATGAGATTGTAAAAACGCTGAATGCTGTCCAGCCTTATGACTGGGCGAAGTTCCTGCATGAGCGTCTGTACAACACCAGTACACATGCCCCGCTGGATGGGTTTACGCGTGGCGGTGCAAATGTTGTCTATACGGAAAAGCCCTCAGACTATGTAAAATCCTATTCTGACCTGCGGCATGTTTCAGACTTCATGTTCTCTCTCGGCCTGACTGTGAGCAAGAAAGGCTCTGTGAGTGAAGTGCTGTGGGGTAGTCCAGCCTGGCAGGCCGGGGTCACGCGGGATCAGGACCTGGTGGCTGTGAATGGTGTATCATATGATCCTGATGCACTGCAGGATGAGATCACCAATGCAAAAAACAAGGATGCAGCCCCGATAGAGTTGCTGCTGCGGGATGGTGAGCGCTATCATACGGTGGCTGTCACCTATCATGGTGGCCTGCGTTACCCGCATCTGGACGGCAATACGCAGCTTCTGGATACGGTGCTTGCACCGCTGGGTGCGCAGAACGATGCCGCGGGGTCTGCCGCGGGAAAATAATCTGATGCATGAGGACCGGAAGAGGTTTCAGAAAAAGCCTCTTCTGGTCCGCTGCAAGGGGGACGTGTGAAAGAGTCTGGTTTGCCTGATCGTTATGAAAACGATGCAGCAGAAAAATTATCTCCTGAAAAACAGCTTTCTCCGGAACAGCAGGACCTGAAAAACGCCATCAAGGCGTTCTGTGTTGCGCATCAGCATGATGAGCATGCCGTTTTTCTGATTGAAGGTGACGCAGGAACCGGAAAAAGTATCGTTATCAATTCAATTTTTAACGAGATACAGTCTCTTTCACGCTCATCTGATAAAAGCAGTCCATTCTGGAAGACGGACAACTACCTTGTTGTCAATCATCCGGAAATGATGAAGCTTTATAAAAATATTTCAGAATCCTATCCGGCGCTAAAAAAGAAAGACTTTGAGCGTCCGACAACATTTATCAACAGAATGCATAAGTCTGGAAAACGGGCCGATATTATCTTTGTGGATGAAGCCCATCTTCTTCTGACAAAAAGCGATAAATACAATCATTTTAAACAGGATAACCATCTGGAAGAACTAATTAAACTCTCCAGAATTACGGTTCTGGTGTTTGATGAAAAACAGGTTTTGAAATTCAAGAGCTGCTGGAGTCAGGGGCTTCTGGAATCTCTGGTGAAGGGCCTCCCCTGCCAGACATACCACCTCAAGACGCAGTTTCGCGTTCATGCCAATCAGGATGTGCTCGACTGGATTGAGGGTTTTTGTCAGAAAAAAATTCTCCCGATGCCGCAAAAACAGGCGTTCGATTTCCGGGTTTTTGCGGATGCGCAGGATCTCTACGACGCCATCAAAAAGGAAAATGCCCGTTACGGGCTGTCCCGCATGATTGCGACATATGACTATCCCTATCGGCTGGATGGGGAGGATCACTTCATCCACGAGGGCCGCTTTACCCTCCGCTGGGACCGCTCCAAACCGGATGAAAAGCTGCCATGGGCAGAACGGCCCGATACGATTGATGAAGTCGGGTCTGTTTACACCGTGCAGGGGTTCGACCTGAATTATGTCGGGCTGATTTTAGGCCCCTCCGTGCTGTATGACCCGGCAACGGACGGCATCCGCATTGACACCAGCCGGTATGAAGATGGCGCTGCCTTTGCCGGGCGCGATGGGCTTCAGGACCCGGAAGGCACAAAAGAGCGTATCATGCTGAATGCCATCAATGTGCTGATGACACGGGCCGTGCATGGGCTGTTTATTTATGCGAGCGATCCTGCCCTGAGAAAACGGCTCCTGCAGATGCAGGCGAGCCGGGACGCTGCGTAAAAAGGCTGGAAGGCGGAAGCTGGCAGTATGCATGGCAGCTCGGCGCATCCGGGTAGAGCGGCTTTGCAAAGGGTTTTTCCGCGTCATGCCGGTCAGTTTTCTTATGCGTGGCAGAAAAACCTGAGTGAATTCTCTGCAAACCGGGGGTTTCTTACAATACAGGACTTGTCCTGTCCGCATTGTGATGCCACCTGATGACACAGAAAGACACGTAGCAGACGATCAGGATCAGGTTGCCATGTTTATTGAAACTGAAGACACTCCTAACCCCGCCACGCTGAAATTCCTCCCGGGCCGCGCCGTGATGGGTGATGCCGGGACGATTGATTTTATTGATGCCGATGCTGTCTCCGGTCGCTCCCCTCTGGCGGAAGCGCTGTTTGGGCTGCCCGGTGTATCCCGCGTGTTTCTGGGGAATGACTTTGTGTCCGTCACCAAGTCCGATCAGGAAGACTGGGCAGAGCTGCGCCCGCTGGTGCTGACAGCCCTGATGGATCACTTTGTCGCTGGGGCACCCGTGGTGGCTGAAGGCGTTGGGATTACGGAAGAACCCATCGCGCCGGAAGATCAGGAGATCGTCACCCAGATCAAGGAACTGCTGGACACGCGCGTGCGTCCGGCTGTGGCGGGTGATGGTGGGGACATTGTGTTCCGTGGCTACAAGGACGGCATTGTTCGTCTGACCATGCAGGGTGCCTGCTCTGGCTGCCCCTCTTCCCGCGCTACGCTGAAGCACGGTGTGGAAAACATGCTGCGGCATTATGTGCCGGAAGTTGTGTCCGTGGAGCAGGTTGAAGACTAAGGCAGCTCTCAGCATCTTCCCGTCTCCGGGTCTGTGACCTAAAAGGGGAGCAGACACTAGGTAAGCCCCCGCAAAAGCGGGGCAGCGGAGGCAGGACAGAAATGCTGGATGATAGCGGGCTGGATCTTCTTTTCCAAAAGGCGCGCACGCCGCGGCGCTGGATGGCCCGCCCGGTGGAGCCTGCCCTGTTGCGCCGCCTGTATAGTCTGGTGAGTCTGGGGCCGACCTCCGGCAACTGTAGCCCGGCGCGGTTTGTGTTCATTACTGCATCCGAAGGGCGGGAGCGCCTGCGCCCCGCCCTTTCCGCAGGCAATGTGAACCGCGTGATGGGGGCCCCCGTTATCGCCATTGTGGCGTATGATCCCCTGTTTTTTGATGAACTGCCGCGTCTGGCCCCCAATGAGGAGCTGCGCTCCTGGTTTGCTGCGGATGTCGGGCTGGCGGAAGAAACCGCTTTCCGTAATGGCACGCTGGAAGGCGCCTATATGATTATGGCGGCGCGTGCGCTGGGGCTGGATGCGTTGCCGATTTCTGGCTTTGATCAAAACATGGTGGAAGATACCTTTCTGGCCGAAGATGGCTGGCGGGCGAACTTCCTGCTTTGTCTCGGGTATGGGGACATTGAGCAACTGCCGCCTCGTGCGCCGCGCTTAGGCTTTGATGAAGCATGCCGCTTCCTGTGATGAAACCTGAACGTCTTTTAGTGCTGGATGGCAGCCCTGCCGGAGAGGCCGCCTGTGGTACTGCGGCCTGTGTCACGCCTTCTCCCGAGGGCGGCTATACGGTTCTCTCTCACGTCTCTGCTGCGGGGAAACAGGCTGCGGAAGGCATTGGTCTTCTGGCTGCTGAGGCTTTGCAACAGGTAGGCTGGGGGGCAGGCCAGCCTGTGCAGCCTGATCTGGTGGCCGTGGTGACTGGTCCCGGTTCCTTTACCGGTCTGCGGGCTTCCTGCGCTATGGCGGCAGGCTATGCGCTTGGGGCTGGGTGCTCGCTGGTTGGGGTGACACGGGGCGAAGCGCTGCGTCCGCAGCTTGATGCCGAGTGTGCTCGCTATGGGGATCTGGATGGCTGGCTGCTCGTCACGGCAGCGCGGCGTGGGCGCGTGTTTGTGGAACGGGCCGACGGGGTGCAGGCTGTGGCTCTGGCAAGCTGGTCTCCTCTGCCCGGTCGCTGGCTGGTGGCGGGGGATGCTGCGGCGTCGCTCCCGGTGGCAGAGCCGGTCTTCTCTGACGTGACACAATCCACGGCCAGCCAGATTGCGGACGCTGCCGTTGCCCGGTTAACAGGCCAGCTCGCGCCGCGGGATGCTTTGCCTTTGTATGTCGATCCGCCAGAAGCCAAGCTCCCGGCTGCTGGTTTACGGTCTGCACCCGTTTGAGCCAGACACTCTCTCAGGCCGTGGCCGTGGACATTATTGAGGCCAGTCAGGCGCATGGCGCGGTGCTGGCTGCCCTCCATGCTCAAAGCTTTTCTGTAGACGATTTGTGGGATGAGGCGGCTTTAAAACAGCTTTTGCCCATGCCCGGCGTAGTGACAGCTCTTGCCATGCAGGGCGACCAGTCCGCAGGGTTTTTGATGATCCGGTGTGTGGCAGATGAGGCTGAGGTTCTGACACTCTGTGTCGCGAAGGCCTTCCGCCAGCAGGGCATCGCCAGACAGCTTCTGGCATGGGGTGTGATGGAAGCGCAGGACCGGGGCGCAGACCACATGTTCCTTGAGGTCTCCGTCCATAATGCAGCGGCACAGGCGCTTTATGCTGGTGCAGGGTTTGTGCAGGCTGGAAAACGGCGGGCTTATTACCCGGATGGCTCGGATGCTTTGGTGCTGATGCACAGCTGGGGCGTGTAAGCCGGGGCTCGTCTGATTCCCTCTTGCGCGTCGCATAGGCCAGATCCGCAGTTTACGGGCTTTAGAAAAAGCGTGAGATGCGGACTTAAGAGGCCCGCATCACATAGCGCCATAAAGACTATTCTGAAAACTCATCATCACCCCTGATGACAAAGAGTGATGCCGGTGCGTTCAGGGGTTGGAGAACCGAGTGCCTTAAAGGGCACGCGCGCCAATATCCGTGCGCCAGGCCGCACCATCCCAGGAGATGGCTTTTACACCGGCATAGGCACGGTCCCGTGCTTCCTGCACGGTGTTTCCAAGCGCGCAGACGGACAGAACGCGACCGCCGGCCACAACCAGTTCGCGGGACGCATTCTCTTTGGTGCCAGCCTGAAAGACGCGCACACCTTCCAGCGCTTCGGCATCGGCAATGCCGGAAATAACCGCACCCGTTTCCGGTTTTGCAGGATAGCCCCGCGCGGCCATAACAACGCTGATGGCGGCCTGATCCGAGAACGTGACAGGGGTTGTGTCCAGCCTGTCTTCCGCAAGGGCGGCCAGTGCTGGCAGCAGGTCGGAGGTCAGGCGGAGCAGCAGAGCCTGTGCTTCCGGGTCCCCAAAGCGAACATTGTATTCAATCAGCTGCGGGCCGGTTTCTGTCAGCATCAGGCCGGCAAAAATCACGCCCCGGAACGGGGTGCCCCGGCGGACCATTTCTTTCAGCATGGGGCGCACAACCAGATCGAGTGCGGCTTCCTGCGCGGCGCGATCAAACCCACGCGGCGGGGAGACAGCGCCCATGCCGCCGGTGTTGGGGCCGGTGTCGTTATCGCCAATGCGTTTGTGGTCCTGTGCGGCCCCAATGAGCATGGCGGTCTCACCCGAGCAGAAGGCAAAGAGAGAAACTTCTTCACCCACAAGGCAATCTTCAATCACCACGCTGCGGCCTGCGTCGCCCATGCTGCCCTGCGTCATCATTTCACGCACCGCGTCCTGCGCTTCGGCAACCGTCTGGGCCACGACGACGCCTTTGCCAGCGGCCAGACCGTCGGCTTTCACCACAATGGGGGCACCGCGTTCTGCAATGTAGGTGATGGCGGCTTCTGCACTGGTAAAGCGTTCACCCCGGGCGGTGGGCACGCCTGCGGCGTAGCAGACTTCCTTGCTGAAGCTCTTGCTGCCTTCCAGACGGGCAGCGGCCTGCGTGGGGCCTGCGCAGGCCAGACCGGCAGCGGCGCAGGCATCGGCCAGACCAGCCACCAGTGGGGCTTCCGGGCCGGGAACAATCAGGTCAACCTGCTGTTCTTTTGCAAAGGTGATCAGAGCGGCCACATCGCTTGCACCAATGGCCACGTTGGTGCCCAGCTCTGCCGTGCCGGGGTTGCCGGGGGCAATGAACAAAGCCGTCAGTTTGGGGGAACGTGCAAGTGTTGCGGCCAGTGCATGTTCACGGCCGCCGGATCCAACCAGAAGTACCCGCATATTTTTCTCTCTCACTCTGTCAGCTCTGCTCTTTCAGGGCGAGCGTCTGTAGCATAGGTTGGGCAAATGATCGAAGGGCTTGCAGCAGGGGCACCTCCCGGTGGGAATGTGCCGGAATATAGTGTCTCCGAAATTTCCGGGGCTATCAGGCGCACGCTTGAGGGCACGTTTGGCCGTGTGCGGGTGCGCGGTGAGATTACCGAATTCAAGCGCTATCCCTCCGGCCACCTCTATTTTTCCCTCAAAGATGAGCGCGGCAAGATTTCCGGCGTCGTGTGGCGCGGCTCAGTCTCCCGCCTTGGGCTGGTGCCGGAAAACGGGCTGGAAATTATCGCAACCGGCAAGATTTCCGCTTATGGCGAACGCTCAAGCTATCAGCTTGTGGTGGAGCGGATGGAGTATGCGGGGGAAGGTGCCCTGCTGGCCCGCATTGAACGCCTGCGGCTGAAACTGGCGGAAGAAGGCCTGTTTGACGCTGAGCGCAAACGCCCCCTGCCCCTGTTGCCGCGTGTGATCGGGGTGGTGACCTCGGCGCAGGGTGCTGTGTTGCATGATATCTGCACGACCCTCCTGCGTCGCTTCCCTCGCCCGGTGCTGGTGTGGCCAGTGGCTGTGCAGGGGGAAGGTGCTGCCGCACAGATTACGGCGGCTATTAACGGATTTTCCGCGCTGGATGGCAGCAGCAACGTGCCGCGTCCGGATGTGCTGATTGTGGCGCGTGGTGGTGGGTCTCTGGAAGACCTGATGGCGTTTAATGATGAAGCCGTGGTGCGTGCCGCCGCTGCGTCCAGCATCCCGCTGATTTCCGCCGTGGGGCATGAGACCGATACGACGCTGATTGATTTTGCCTCGGACCGGCGTGCGCCGACACCGACTGCCGCGGCAGAACTGGCCGTGCCGGTCCGTACGGAAATGCTGGCGGAGCTGGAGCATCGGGGGGCACGCGCGCTTGGGGCGCTGTCCCGCCTATTGCAGACGGCCCGGCTGCGGCTGGACCGGGCTGCGGCGGCCCTGCCCGATCTGCCCGGCCTGCTGGGCACGGCGCGGATGATGCTGGATGACCGGGGCCGCAGGCTGGACGTCGCCCTGCCCGGCTTTGTGCAGGGGCGACGCGTGGCACTGGTGGCGGTGGAGCGGCATATGCCCGCAGTGGAAACGCTGCTCTCGGGCCGCCGTACCCGTATGGCCTTACTGGGGAGTGCGTTGCAGACAGGTCTGCGGCATGGTTTGCAAACGCGGGAAGCCCGGCTGGGGCGGTTGCGGATTTCTCCGGCTCCGCTGGCGGCGCTGGTGCGGGAACGGCGCGCAGCACTGGTGGGTGTTGGTGGGCAACTGGAAGCAGTGTCTCCACAGGCGGTGCTGGCGCGGGGCTATGCATTGGTGACGGCCGGTGGCCAGCCCGTAACCTCTGCGCGCAAGCTGAAGGTGGGGGAAGATGTTGTGCTGACCTTTGGTGATGGCCAGCGTGACGCCGTGATTACCCGTAAAAAGCCTGCGAAAGCTGAACAGACGACTTTGGAACTGTAAGGGGTTATAGAAGCCCGGTTGAGCTTGAATTCTGATCCTGTCTATGGTGTCAGGCAGTGCAGAATACATAGAGAGAAACGGGGGCTGTGAGGCCCAACCTGCTTTTAGGGGACTGTCCGCATGTCTACGCGTTTTCTTCGCCCGCTGGGTTATTGCCTTGCTCTGGGGCTTCTTGCGGGCTGTGCTGCCCAGCCCGCCGCACAGCAGAAGGTTCCGCTACAAACCTTCCCGCCGAACATGGCCATCCAGCAGGGGAACCCTGTGGATGAAAGCCATTTGACGAACGATCCCTCCGCCCCGGCCAACACGCCGCTGTGCGGCACAGCCGCGCGGGAAAGTCAGGCCATGGCGACGCAGAACTATCCGCAGCCGCTCACCAGTGGGAACAGCTGTGTGCAGAATGCCTGCTTTAATACCCAGACGGGCACCTATATTGCTGCAGATGGGTCTGCCCGCGTCTGCCGCTAATCCTGAGTGGCCTTTTCTGCCAGCCTTTTTGCTGGTAGTGAGGGCCCTGCCGCGAGAGTGACGGAATCGGTAGACGTAGTCGGCTCAAAATCGACCGCCGCAAGGCATAGGGGTTCGAGTCCCCTCTCTCGCACCACAATTTGTCTCACTTCCTTGAAACCGGACAGGGTGATGACCTCCACACATTCCGAAAATTCCTCCCGTCCGGCTTGCCGTCCTGCCAATCCGTGTTTTTCCTCCGGCCCCTGCGCCAAGCGCCCGGGGTGGGATGTCTCTGCGCTGAGCAATGCGCTGACGGGCCGTTCCCACCGTTCTGCGGAAGGACGGGCCAGACTGGCGGAGGTGATTGACCGTTCCGCAGCCATTCTGGGTATTCCCGAAGGCTGGCGTGTAGGAATTGTCCCGGCGTCCGATACTGGCGCTGTGGAAATGGCCCTGTGGTCCCTGCTGGGGGCCCGGCCTGTAGATGTGCTGGCGTTTGAAAGTTTTTCCTCTCTGTGGGCGCAGGACATTGTCTCTCAGCTTAAACTGGACAATGCGCGGGTTCTGAAAGCCGATTACGGTCAGCTGCCCGATCTTGCTCAGGTGGACTGGACGCATGATGTGGTTCTGGCCTGGAACGGCACCACGTCCGGTGTGCGCCTGCCGTCTGCTAACGCCATTCCGGCGAAGCATGAGGGGCTGGTCATTTGCGACGCAACCTCTGCCGCCTTTGCGATGGATCTGCCGTGGGACCGCCTGGATGTGGTCACATGGTCCTGGCAGAAAGCACTGGGGGGTGAGGCTGCGCACGGCATGCTCGCGCTTTCCCCACGTGCTGTGGAGCGGCTGGAAAGTTTTGAAGCGCCGCGGCCCCTGCCCAAGATTTTCCGTCTGATGGGCAAAGGCAAGCTGATTGAAGGTATCTTCCGGGGCGACACCATCAACACGCCCTCCATGCTGTGTGTGGAAGATGCGCTGGATAGCCTGAAATGGGCTGAGTCTGTTGGTAGTCTGGCTGGGCTGAAGGCGCGCAGTCAGGCCAATCTGGCGGAAGTAGCCGCATGGGAAGCCAAAACAGACTGGGTGGAATTTCTGGCTCGTAACGAGGCAGAGCGTTCCTCCACCGCAATCTGCCTGCGCATTGTGGCCCCGTGGTTTTTAGCACTGGAGCGCTCCGAGCAGATGAAGACTGTCAAACAGATGGTCGCCCTGCTGGATGAAGAAGGCGTGGCATTTGACATTGCCAGCTATCGTGATGCCCCGCCGGGTCTGCGGATCTGGGGTGGTGCGACGGTGGAAGCCTCCGACGTCAGCGCGCTTCTGCCCTGGCTGGACTGGGCGTTTGCACAGGTTGCGCCGGTAGCCTGCCCGGCCTGAAAGCCTCGCGTTTCAAGAGGGCTTCGGTGGTAGGGACCGAAGCCAGAGGCGCCGGGAAAGCGCTGTCTTTCCCCCGGTGATTTTCACACGGTTCGTGCCGCCCGGACTGTATCGCCTGAGAATCGTTTTCTACGAAAAACAGGGTGGACGAACCGCCTGATCCAACGCATCGTCTGAGCACCAGCTTAAAAAGCAAAAACCAGACAGAAGTGCAGGATCATGGTGGGACAGATTACCCTTTCAAAACAGAAATCCGTTTTGCAAAAAAAGAGCCTGTGGGCGAGCGTTGCTCTGTCCGGGGTGTTGCTGGCGGCAATTCTTCCGGTCGCGCAGGCCGCAGCTCCGGCAGCGGATGCTGCTCAGGCGCATGATCCGCTAAGCGTGCAAACCGGCAGCGATATTCCGGCCAGTGTGCATATGCCAACAGACCAGCAGCGTGATTACATCAAGCGCGAGGTTATGGTCCCCATGCGGGACGGCGTGAAGCTGTATACGGTTATTGTTATTCCGAAAAACGCCCGTAATGCTCCAATTCTTTTGACACGCACCCCCTATAACGCCAAAGGCCGGGCTAACCGTGTGCCCAATGCCCTGACCATGCGGGAGGTTCTGCCGCAGGGGGATGATGTGTTTGTAGAGGGCGGCTATATCCGCGTGTTTCAGGATATTCGCGGGAAATATGGCTCTCAGGGCGATTATGTGATGACGCGCCCCCCGCACGGCCCCCTAAACCCCACCAAAACGGATGAAACCACCGACGCATGGGATACGGTGGACTGGCTGGTGCATAATGTGCCGGAGTCCAATGGCCGTGTGGGTATGACAGGCTCGTCCTATGAGGGCTTTACTGTTGTCATGGCGTTGCTGGACCCGCACCCTGCCCTGAAAGTCGCCGCACCGGAAAGCCCGATGGTGGATGGCTGGATGGGAGATGACTGGTTCCATTATGGCGCGTTTCGTCAGGGGGCGTTTGATTATTTTGTCAGCCAGATGACAGCGCGTGGCGGAGGGAATGATATTCCCCGCAGAGATGCTGATGACTACACCAATTTTCTGAAAGCCGGATCTGCCGGGAGTTTTGCGACACAGGCCGGTCTGGACCAGTATCCGTTCTGGCAGCGTATGCACGCACACCCGGCGTATGATGCGTTCTGGCAGGGGCAGGCGCTGGATAAAATTCTGGCTCAGCGCAAGCCGACAGTTCCGATGCTGTGGGAACAGGGCTTGTGGGATCAGGAAGATATGTGGGGGGCCATTCATGCCTGGCAGGCGCTGAAGGATGCAGACGTTAAAGCCCCCAATACGCTGGTGATGGGCCCCTGGCGGCATAGTGGGGTGAACTATAACGGCTCCACACTTGGCCCGCTGGAATTTGAAGGGGATACAGCCCACCAGTATCGGCGGGATGTCTTCCGGCCCTTCTTTGATGAATATCTGAAACCGGGCAGCGCGTCTGTGCATCTGCCTGACGCCATCATCTACAATACAGGGGACCAGAAATGGGATTATTACCGTTCCTGGCCGTCTGTATGTGAAAGCAACTGCACTGGCGGCCTGACCCCGCTTTATCTGGCAGACGGGCACGGGCTGAGCTTTACACACCCGGCAGCAGATGGGGCGGACAGCTATGTGTCTGACCCGGCGCATCCGGTTCCGTTCATCTCCCGCCCCTTTGCCTTTGCGCAGAGCAGTCGGTGGAAGCCCTGGCTGGTGCAGGACCAGCGGGAAGCAGAATCCCGCCCGGATGTGGTGACCTATGAAACGGAGGTGCTGGACGAGCCTGTGCGCGTGAGCGGTGTGCCGGTGGCAGATCTGTTTGCCGCGACAAGCGGCACGGATTCAGACTGGGTGGTGAAGCTGATTGACGTACAGCCTGCCATGACACCGGATGACCCCAAAATGGGTGGGTATGAACTGCCTGTGTCCATGGATATTTTCCGGGGCCGCTACCGCAAGGACTTTGCCAAACCGGAAGCACTCCAGCCGGATGCAACGCTGCATTATCACTTCACTCTGCCTGCTGTGAACCATGTGTTTGCAAAAGGGCATCGGATTATGGTGCAGATCCAGTCCTCCTGGTTCCCGCTTTATGACCGGAATCCGCAGAAGTTCGTGCCGAACATTTTTGATGCAAAACCGGCAGATTATACCGTGGCGACGCAGAGCATCCATCATGGTGGCAAGGAGGCGACCTCCATTCTGCTCCCGGTTGTGAAACAGTAAGAGGCCGGTATGGTTCAAACCAAATTCCAGATGGCGCATTTAACCGCATCTGAAATGCGGGAGGCTGTGGCGCGCTCCCCTGTTATTCTGTTGCCATTCGGCAGTTTTGAAGATCAGGGGCCGCATATGCCGATGGGGGACTACCTTCTGGCAGAGGCCATGGCGGAGAAAATCGCCAGAAAGGCCTCTGCTGCCGGGCATGAGGTGTATGTTGCGCCTGTCCTGCCTTTTGGTGGCGCTGATTTTTTTGGATACATGCCGGGTGGAATTGCGCTTTCCCAAAGTACTTTGCAGGCTGTCTTGCGGGATATGCTGGACAGTCTGCTTCGGCATGGTCTTACCCGACTTATTATTTTGAACGGGCATGGTGGAAACTGCACCATGATTCATGATGTCACACGCAGTATCTGGCTGCGGGATAATGTTGTAGTCCCAAGCTTTTATCTGTGGCGTGTTGCTGCCAGTTTCTTGCCCCAGATTGTTGGCGCAGAGCAGGCCGCGCAGTCCGGCGGCCATGGTGCAAACCCGTTGACAAGCGTTGGGATGCATGTGCTGCCTGATCTGGTTCGGGAGGATCGTATTCCTCAAACGCGTGCAGATAAAACAGCATGGGGTCTGAATGTTTCAGATTTTGGCACGCTCGATCTGGATGGCGCTCTGATTTCTGTGCCACTGGAGGGGGATTGCACGGCGTCGAATGGGGTTGGGCGGGGAGATCCACGTCTCTGCTCAGCAGAAACGGGTGCGCGCCTGACAGAAAAGCTGGTGGAAACAGGCGTGAAACTGGTTGAGCATGTGGTGAAGCAGGACGTGCAAGAGGCCTCCAACAAAGAAGACTGAAAGTTTTTGACGGATAGAAAAGTATTTTGCTCTGTAAGGAGCTTATAAAAAAGGCGACAGAGAGGACTCTGTCGCCTTTTGTGTCTTTAGAAAAACGCTGGATCAGGCTGGAGCATCAATAGGCACGACGTTGATGAGCTTCTTGTTAACGAACTCTTCAATCCCCAGCATGGCGAGTTCACGCCCATAGCCGGAGCGTTTGACGCCTCCAAAGGGCAGATCTGGCCGGGTCCATGTCGGGTGGTTGATATAGACCATGCCGGTGTAAATCTGCTTGGCAACCTCAACACCGCGTTTGGTATCTTCTGTAAACACGGAGCCACCCAGCCCGTAAGGCGTGTCATTGGCCAGTTCAATGGCTTCCTGCTCGTCCTTAACGGTAAAGAAGAGCGCCACGGGTCCAAAAAATTCCTGATGGAAAGCAGGATTGTCGCGCGTCAGGTTGGTCAGGATCGTGGTCTGAACAAAGGCGCCCTTGTTAGGTGGGGTCGGGCCGACCCGGTGCGCTTTGGCCCCATTTTTCACCGCGTCTTCAACCTGCTGATTCAGCTGATCTGCTGCAGACTGGGAGGACATGGGCGGTACGCCGGTTGCGTCATCAGACGGATCTCCGGGCGCAAGTTTTGCAAGTTCTTCACTAAAGCGTTTGAAAAACTGGTCAGCAAGGCTCTCCTGCACAATAATGCGCTTGGACGCCACACAGCATTGGCCACCATTATTCATGCGGCCCCAGACAGCCCATTTAACGGACTTTTCAAGATCTGCATCATCCAGAACAATGAAGGCATCACTGCCGCCCAGTTCCATGGTGGTTTTTTTCAGGTTCTTGCCAGCCTGTGCCGCAACAGTGGCCCCTGCCCCTTCGCTCCCCGTCAGGGCGATGCCCTGAATGCGCGGGTCATCAATCAGTTTTTCCAACTGCTGACGTGTGGCGAACAGGTTTGTGTAAAGCCCTGCGGGAGCGCCTGCGTCATGGAAGAGTTTTTCAAAAGCAGCGGCGCATTGCGGAACAATGGAGGCGTGTTTCACCACAACCACGTTCCCTGCCATCAGATGCGGCCCGGCGACGCGGGCCAGCTGGTAGTAGGGGAAGTTCCACGGCTCAATGGCCAGCAGGATACCGAGCGGCTGGCTGATGAGCATGGCGTCATCCCCACGCTCGCTGCCGCCGGGCACTTTCTGCGGTGCCAGAAATTTTTCAGCATTGTCGGCATAATAATCAAGAATATCAGCAGAAAGAGCAACTTCTCCTAATGCTTCACGCTTGAGTTTGCCCATTTCCAGCGTGAGCAGCTTTGCATACTCTTCGCTTTGCTCGCGCAGCAGGCTGGCAGCTTTGTGCAGGATGCTGGCGCGGTCAGCAAAGGATTTTCCACGCCAGCTTTTATAGGTTTTCTCTGCCTGTGACAGCAGAGAATCCAGTTCGGCATCTTTCAGGTCAGGAAAAGTGGCGATCGTCTCGTTGGTGTACGGATTGACAGTCTTGTAAGCCATATTCGTGAGCCTTTCCGAATGCCTCGGAAGTATCAGGCCCGAAAGTCGATTACGATCCGGCCTTCCACCTTACCTTCCTCGAGGCGTTCAAAAATAGAGTTTATATTCTCCAGCCGGTCTGTCTGCGTTACCGATTTCACTTTCCCATCGGCAAAGAAGGACAGAGCCTCAATCATATCAAGGCGTGTCCCGACAATGGATCCGCGGATGGTGGTGCCATTCATCACCATATCGAAGATCGAAATAGGAAAATCGCCCGGTGGCAGGCCATTCAGAACAAGTGTTCCCCCAGCCCGGACATACCCCATGGCCTGCGAAAAAGCCTTGGTGGAAACAGCCGTAATCAGGCCGCCGTGAACACCACCAACTTCCTTTTGCATAAAAGCCGCCGGGTCTGTCTCTCTGGCATTAACGGTCAGAGCCGCGCCGAGTTTCCGGGCGATGGCAAGTTTTTCATCGTCAATATCAACAGCTACCACATTCAGGCCCATGGCGACGCCATATTGCACCGCCATTTGTCCCAGTCCGCCAACGCCGGAAATGGCCACCCAGTTCCCGGCCTTTGTGTCGGTCATTTTCAGACCTTTATAGACCGTCAGGCCAGCGCACAGCACGGGGGCGACCTGCACAGGGTCTATGCCTTTGGGGAGGAGGGCGACGTAGTTGGGGTCTGCCACCACATATTCTGCAAAACACCCATTGACGGAATAGCCGGTATCTTCCTGTTTGGTGCACAGAGTTTCCCAGCCGCCAAGGCAGTGTTCACAATGGCCGCAGGCGGAATACAGCCAGGGCACACCGACTTCATCCCCTACCTTCACATGCGTGACAGCACTGCCTGTTTTTACAACAGTGCCAACGCCTTCATGGCCGGGAATAAACGGAAGGGTCGGTTTTTTCGGCCAGTCCCCATCAGCGGCATGCAGGTCTGTATGGCAGACACCGCAGGCAATCATTTTGACCAGAATTTCGTTCGGACGGATATCAGGAATATCCAGTTCTTCAATGCTCAGAGGTTTGCCGAATTCGCGCACCACTGCCGCTTTCATTTTTCCTGACATTGTCTCAGTCCCTTTTTGTTTTCGTTGCTGGAAATACATTCCAGAGAGCCCCGTCTTTTTTATATGCGTGGCGCGGCTCTGTTATCAGGAATTTCCTCCTCTCACTAGGCAGAGTGTGATGAAAAACTGCATTGACCTGCATCAAAAAAATCCTGTCACGGCAGGGTTTCCATGACAGGACGCGGGAATGAGGATTTTTAAAGACTGTCCTGAGGTCAGCTATCTTTTTTAAGCTGGCCAAACGGTGCCCAGCAGCGGCCATCGCGGGCCAGAAGAGCATCTGCTCCAGCGGGGCCGGTGCTGCCTGCCTCATAAAATTCCGGCGCGGTGGTAGCTTTGTTCCAGGCCTGCAGAACCGGGTCCACTGCCCGCCAGCCGGCCTCGATATTATCGGCGCGCTGGAAGAGCGTGGCGTTGCCCTGCAGGCAGTCATACAGCAGGGTTTCATACCCTACATTGGGGATCGCCCCGAAGGCGTTCTGGTAGCGGAACTGGGAGACCACTTCTTCCACCACTGTTTCCGGGCCGGGATGCTTGGCGTTGAAATGCAGGTCCGCCCCTTTTTCTGGCCGGATATTATAAACAAACCGATTAGGCGCTTGCGGCGTGCCGTCGGCTGTATGGAACAGGGGGTGCGGTGTCTGTTTGAACTGCACCACAATTTCCGTCACGTTGGAACTCAGGGCTTTGCCGGTGCGCAAGTAGAAGGGCACCCCGGCCCAGCGCCAGGTATCAATTTCAATTTTCAAAGCCGCATAGGTTTCCGTGGTGCTGGTTGGGCTTACGCCGGGGCTGGCGCGGTAGGCGTCAATGTCCCGCCCGGCGACTGTCCCTGCGGTATATTGTCCGCGCACGGCATTTTCCGGCGTGATGGGACGAATGGCGTCAAACACCTGTTGCTTGGCATTGCGGATGGCTTCAGCCTTCAGGGATGAGGGCGGTTCCATAGCGACCAGCGCGAGCAACTGGAACAGGTGGTTGGGCACCATATCCCGCAATGCGCCTGTGGCATCGTAAAACACGCCGCGTCCTTCAACGGAGAGTGTTTCTGCGGCGGTAATCTGAATGTGGTCGATATAGTCGCGCCGCCAGAGCGGGTCGAACAGCAGATTACTGAAACGGAGCGCCAGCAGGTTCTGCACGGTCTCCTTTCCCAGAAAATGGTCCACCCGGTAAATCTGCGTTTCCTTGAGGAAGGACAGCAGATGTGCATTCAACGCCTGTGCGGAATGCAGGTCTGTGCCGAACGGTTTTTCTACCACCAGACGCCGGAAGCGGTTCGGTGTTTCCTCCATCAGTCCGGCGCGCGCCAGACTTTCCGCTGCCGTGCCGAAAAAGCGCGGTGGTGTGGCGAGGTAGAAGACGGCGTTGCCCTTGCCGATATCGGGGGCCAGTTCCTTTAGTGCCTCAACAGATGTAAAATCCAGCGCACGGTAGGACATCCGGCTGGCAAGCCAGGACCACGCCTCTTCATTGATGCTGACAGTATAAAATTCAGCATGTCTGTCCTGCGTGAAGCTTTCCATCTTGGTGCGCAGGGAGGCGACCCAGCTTTCCGTCGTCTCCTTTTCAAGACTGACGCCGATAATCCGGAAATCATCTGGCAGAAAACCGTTGCAGGTCAGGTCATACAGCGCGGGCACCAGCAGCCGATGAGTCAGGTCTCCCGCCGCTCCGAGGATCACCAGTGTCCCGGCCGGGGCCGGATGGGTGGCCGCAGGGGCGACAACCGGGGTGGGAATGCCGGGAGATGCGGGGGCTGAAGTCATATTTCATTTCTCCTTGCGCGACGGAAGGGCATGCTCCGCAATTCCATTTTTACCCGGTTTGGTCTAGGTTTCCTGCCCGGTCAGGCTTTGGCAGGAATGAGTAAGGGATAGAGTTATGGGGTATCGGGTTGCAGTTGTAGGCGCCACCGGAGCAGTTGGGCGTGAAATTTTAAAGACACTGGCCGAGCGGGAGTTCCCCGTTGACGATATTGTTGCGCTGGCGTCACCACGGTCTGCCGGGCGTGAAATCTCGTTTGGGGATCGTACGCTCAAGGTCCGGAATCTTGAAACCTTTGATTTCAAAGGCTGGGATGTTGGTCTGTTCTCCCCCGGGGGTGAGGTCTCGGCCAAATATGCTCCCATTGCTGCCAAAGCAGGCTGTGTGGTGATTGATAACACCTCCCACTTCCGCATGGACCCGGATGTGCCGCTGGTGGTGCCGGAAGTAAACCCGGATGCGCTCAAGCGCATGAAGCGCAACATTATTGCGAACCCGAATTGCTCGACCATTCAGATGGTTGTGGCCCTCAAGCCGCTGCATGACCTGTTCACGCTCAAGCGCGTTGTGGTCTCCACCTATCAGGCGGTGTCCGGTGCGGGCAAAGACGGCATGGACGAGCTGTTTTCCCAGACGCGCGGCAGCTTTGTGACTGACCCGCCGAAGATCGAGCAGTTTCAGAAGCAGATTGCCTTTAACTGCATCCCGCAGATTGACCGCTTCATGGATGATGGCGCGACCAAGGAAGAATGGAAAATGGCCGTGGAGACGAGAAAAATTCTCGATCCCGACGTTTCCGTGATTGCCACCTGCGTCCGCGTGCCGGTGTTTATCGGCCATTCTGAAGCCGTTGTGGCGGAGTTTGCAGAGCCTGTGGATCTGGCCCGTGCGCGTGAAGTTCTGCGTGAAGCAGAAGGCGTGATTCTGCGCGATGAGCGTGAAGATGGCGGCTATGTGACTCCGATTGAGTGCGTGGGGGAAGATGCAACCTATGTCTCACGCCTTCGTGTCGATCCGACGGTTCCCAACGGCCTCGCGTTCTGGTGCGTGTCCGATAATCTGCGGAAAGGTGCGGCTTTGAACGCAGTGCAGATTGCCGAGACGATGATTGCCCTGGACCTCCTGCCCAGACACGGCTGAGTGAGGTCGCCCCGGCTCGCGGGCTCGTGTTGGCTGGCTGAATTGACCGGTCTGCGGGTTGGGGCGTAGGACAAATTTCGATGCAGAAACGCCGGTCTGAGCCGGTGTAAGGGATAGACGGACAGGATACGAGGCTGACAATGCAGGATATCCGCAAGGCCCTCTACGTAGGGACCCGAAGTGACGGCAGACTCATTCAGCGGCCCATGTCGCCGCATCTGCAAATTTACCGCTATCGCCTGTCCATGGTTCTTTCAATTTCGAACCGCCTGACGGGCGTTGCCGCAACCGGCGGCGCTGCTCTTGGCGTGTTCTGGCTGGCTGCTGCCGCCAAAGGACCGAAAGCGTTTGCTACAGCGCGCAAGGTGACAGGCAACCCCGCAGGGCAGTTGCTGCTGGTGGGGTGGCTGGCTTCCGTTGTGTATCACACGGTCGGTGGCATCCGGCATCTGATCTGGGATAGCGGCAAGCGCTATGACAAGGAAGAGCTGAACAAGGATGGCCCGGTTGCCGTGGGTGTGACCGCCGGTGTCAGCACTGTGCTGGCCGCGGGCCTTCTGGGCGTTGCCGCCAAACGGGCGCGCGCTCTGGCCAAAGCAGGAAAGGCATCCTGATATGACTGATTCCGCTCCTCATATTGAGGTGATGCGCTCACAGCTGAGCCGTGCCCGTGGACTTGGAGCCGGTGGCTCCGGCACAGGGCACTGGTGGGCCGAGCGCGTGACGGCGGCGTCTCTTCTGCCGCTTTCAACATGGTTTATCGTCCAGATGTTCCGCCTTGGCGGCGCAGACCATGCAGAAGTTGTGAAGTGGGGCGGCAAGCCGGTGAACGCCACCATGCTGACCGCGCTGATCATCACGACCTTCTACCACGCGCAGCTCGGCCTGCAGGTGATTGTGGACGACTACGTTCACGGCAAGGCGCATCTGCCAACCCGTATTCTGGTCAAGCTCGTTACCTCCCTGCTGGGGCTTCTGGGCGTGTTTGCCGTAATCAAGCTTGTGGCTGCCGGTAGCCGGCGGTCCTGACCAGACCTGAACGCTGTGCCGCCTGTTTGCGCCACATGTCGCGGCGGCACGAAATCTGAAGACATGACAGGCCGAACGCACATGGGAGCGCCGTCACGATGAATGCCAATACCTCTCCGTCCCGGGGAGCTTACCGGATTGTCGATCACGCTTATGATGTCGTGGTTGTTGGAGCAGGCGGTTCCGGCCTGCGCGCCACGCTGGGCATGGGGGCTGCTGGCCTCAAAACTGCCTGCGTGACCAAGGTTTTTCCCACACGAAGCCACACGGTGGCCGCTCAGGGCGGCATCGGGGCCTCTTTGGGGAACATGGCCGAGGATAACTGGCGCTGGCACATGTATGACACCGTAAAAGGGTCAGACTGGCTGGGCGATCAGGACGCCATTGAATTCATGTGCCGCGAGGCTGTGCCCGCCGTGCAGGAACTGGAACATTTCGGTGTGCCGTTCTCCCGCACGGAAGATGGCAAGATCTATCAGCGCCCCTTTGGCGGCCATATGAGCGAATACGGCAAGGCCCCTGTGCCCCGTGCCTGCGCTGCGGCTGACCGGACAGGCCATGCCATTCTGCACACGCTGTATCAGCAGTGCCTGAAGCATAACGTCGAATTCTTTGTCGAATACTTCGCTATTGACCTGATTATGGACGATAAAGGCGAGTGTCGTGGCGTTATGGCCTGGTGTCAGGATGACGGCACGATCCATCGCTTCAACGCCAAGATGGTGGTGCTGGCAACGGGCGGTTATGGCCGTGCTTACCAGTCCTGCACCTCGGCCCATACCTGCACGGGTGATGGCAATGCCATGGCCATGCGGGCCGGTCTGCCGACGCAGGATATGGAATTTGTGCAGTTCCACCCGACAGGTATTTACCCCGCAGGCTGCCTGCTGACTGAAGGGTGCCGTGGTGAAGGTGGGTATCTGACCAACTCCGAAGGCGAGCGCTTCATGGAGCGTTATGCGCCGACGGCGAAGGATCTTGCCTCGCGTGACGTGGTCTCCCGCGCCATGACGATCGAGATCAAGGAAGGTCGTGGCTGTGGGCCGAAGAAAGACCACATCATGATGCATCTTGAGCATCTGGGGTCTGACCTTCTGCACCAGCGTTTGCCGGGTATTCTGGAAACGGCGCGTATTTTTGCCGGTGTGGATGTTACCAAGGAGCCAGTGCCGGTTCTGCCGACGGTGCATTACAATATGGGCGGTATTCCGACCAATATTCATGGTGAAGTTATTCGCCCGACACCGGAAAACCCGGATGCGGTTGTGCCCGGCCTGATGGCTGTGGGGGAGGCCGCCTGTGTGTCCGTGCATGGCGCGAACCGTCTGGGCACAAACTCCTTGCTGGATCTGATTGTGTTTGGTCGCGCTGCGTCCAAACGGGCTGCGGAAATTGTCAAACCGAGCGACTTTATCAGACCGCTGCCGCCGGGTGCCGGGGATGCTGCACTCGACCGTCTGGACAAGCTGCGTTACGCCAAGGGTGATACGAAAGTTTCCGCCATGCGGGACCGTTTGCAGCGTGACATGCAGACGCATGCAGCCGTTTTCCGCACAGAGGAAAGCCTGCAGGAAGGCGTGGATAAAATCCACCAGATCTGGGACGACCTTGGAGATATTTCCGTCTCTGACTCGTCACTCATCTGGAACAGTGACCTGATGGAAGCACTGGAATTTGAAAACCTTCTGGCTAATGCAACCGCTACGCTGGAAAGCGGGCTTGCCCGGCACGAAAGCCGCGGCGCGCATGCACGGGATGACTTCCCCAAACGCGATGACAAGGAGTGGATGAAGCACTCCGTTTCCTGGCTGGATGAGAAGGGTGGCATCAAGCTGACCTATCGTCCGGTGCATTTGAAGACCCTGACGGATGACGTTCAGGTCTTCCCACCCAAAGAGCGCGTTTACTGAGCCGACGGGAAGAACGGGCGAAAAAGGGAGGCGAACATGGTCGAACTCAGACTGCCGCGCAACAGCGAGATCGGGAAAGGCAAAACCTATCCCGCGCCAGCCGGGGCTAAAAACGTCAGGACGTTCAGGGTTTATCGCTGGACGCCGGATGATGACAGAAATCCGGTAGTGGATTCCTATGAAGTGGATCTGGATACCATCGGGCCGATGGTGCTGGACGCCATTATCCACATCAAGAATGATGTGGACCCGACGCTGACATTCCGCAGGTCCTGCCGTGAAGGGATTTGCGGCTCCTGCGCGATGAACATTGACGGTGAAAACACGCTGGCATGCCTGAAGCCGATCAAAGACATCAAGGGCGATGTGCGCATCTATCCGCTGCCGCACATGCCGATTGTCAAAGATCTGGTTTCCAATCTGGATGGCGCCTATGCGCAGCTGCGGGCCATTAACCCGTGGTTGCAGTCAGACAGTGCGCCGCCGCCGGATGCCGAGCGCAAGCAGAGCATTGAAGAACGCGCCAAGCTGGATGGCATGTGGGAGTGCATTCTGTGCTTCTGCTGCACAACATCCTGCCCGTCTTACTGGTGGAATGGCGATAAGTATCTGGGGCCAGCTGTGCTGCTGGCGGCGTATCGCTGGATTGCGGACAGCCGTGATGAGCATACGGGTGACCGGCTGGATGGGCTGGAAGATACCTTCAAACTCTATGCCTGCCGTACCATCATGAACTGCACGCAGACCTGCCCCAAAGGCCTGAACCCTGCCAAGGCGATTGGCCGGATTAAAGAGTTGCAGATTGAACGGAAAGTCTGAGAACCGCTCTTTACTCTGATCGGTTATTGGTCTTCCGGCCCGTAAGGGTTTTTTAGAAGACAAGAGAAACCCGGTGCGTCATTCAGACGTTCCGGGTTTTTTATTTTGAAGTTAAAAATGCATCAAAACTGATGCTTGAGATCATAGTTAAAAAATAGTTTCAAAACATAAGGAAAACGGTGTGCAAGAGAGAGATAGCAGGATTAGTCTGTTTTTCTCAGAAATGATGCCCCGGATGGTTTCTCCGAGGCTTGCCGCAGGATTGAAATATTTCCTGATCGGCCTTGTTGTGGTGTATGCCCTGAGCTATTGCGTCGTCCCGTTTTCGGACGGGGACCCGGCGTATTACGTGCTGATTGGCCGTGGTCTGTTCCGAGACCACCTTCTGCCCTACAACTATGCTTTTGATCACAAGCCCTTTGGCGTTTATCTGTTTTATGGGCTTTGGGACAGGATCGCCCCTTTTACGCCGGGAAAATTTACGCTTCTGGCGGTGCTGTTAAGTGGGGCTTTTGTCACCATCAGCCGGGCGTTCGGGATCTTTAATCGCACTGTTGCCTTTGTCATCCTGACTGTTGGCGGCGCGATTTTTGACGTGCTATCCGGCAATACGGAACTTGTTCTTGTGGTGGGTGAAGCGCTGATTCTGGCGTTGATGCTCAAAGGGATAGAGACACACAAAACGGCTCTGTTTTTTCTGGCAGGCTGTCTTGCAGCTTTGACCGTCAATGTGAATTATCTGGCGGGCGTCTGTCTTCTGGGGCCTATGGCTCTGCTTCTGTTTTCTCCGGGCTGGTTCCGTCTTTCCCGCTGTGTGGTGATGGGGCTGGGAGGCGTGGTCGGTCTGATCATTCTGTTTTTGCCCTATCTGATTGTTGGGCATGGCGCGTTGCAGACCTATTTTTCCATGCAGAGAAGTTTTCTGCATATGTATGGTGGCGCGCTTTCCGACCGGTTGCAGTGCGTCTTCTGGATGACGTTTTATCTGGGACTGATGTTGCCCATCATACTTGGTTGGATCAGGCGTTTTCCATTTGATCTGTCAGATGAAGCCTCACGTCGCAGCATGATTTTGCCTGTCTGGCTTGCCTCATCCTTTCCGGCAACGCTGCTGTCCGGCCATCCATATCAGCATTATTTCATTCTCTGTTTTGCGCCTGCCACACTCATGCTGGCGATTTTGTTTCGGGAAGGCGCATTGCCTCCCCGTCTTGCTCTTTTGCCTCTTTGGGTCTCTTCCGTGTTTTTCATGGGGACAGCGGTGAAGAGGAATGTGACGGTCGCTCTCTACACGTCGCGCGTGGATTATGCAGAGATTGCCCGGCAGGTTGGGCATGCCAAAGTTCTGGATATCAGAACGTTCCATGCTGTTTTCTACCTGTCTGATTTAAAGCCCTTTGATGTGTATCTGTTTAGTGACCACATCGATATTTTCTTCCGGCAGAACGCCTGGAAGCGTTATATGCAGGACCTTCGGCAGCAGCCGTTATATGTCGTGGCCCCTTATATGGGCTGCGAAAGACATGCGGTTGAGGCTCCCGTCTGCCAGTGGCTGCAGGACCATTACACCCAGACTTACACGGTGAATGTTCGGCATATTCATAAGAACAGGCCGAATAAGTTTTCGTTGTCGCTCTACAAGCTTCGGCCTCAGACAGAACCGGACGCACCGAAGCTTCTGCCCGGCCGGTAAAATAACCGTTTCGGTTTGCCTTGCGCACGCAGCATCTCGCATAAAAGGCGGATGATGATGCTTCGTGACGCCTGCCCGGCGGATATTCCCCAGATTACCAGTATTTATAACCATGCCGTGCTGCATACGACGGCGATCTGGAACGAGACGGTCGTTGATGAGGCCAATCGTCTGGCGTGGTTACAGGAGCGGCAGAAGGCCGGGTATCCGGTGCTGGTGGCTGTCTCGCAGGACGGGGCAGTTACGGGTTATGCCACCTTTGGTCCCTGGCGGGCGTTTGATGGTTACCGGCATACGGTGGAGCATTCCGTCTATGTGCATCCTGAGGCCCAGCGGCAGGGCGTGGGGCTGACGTTGATGAAAGCGTTGATTGAGCACGCCCGTACGCAAGGGAAGCATGTGATGGTGGCCGGGATTGATGCTGAGAATACCGGATCTGTTGCGCTGCATCAGCAACTTGGGTTTGAAGCCACGGGCGTGATGAAAGAGGTTGGCTGCAAATTTGGCCGCTGGCTGGATCTGACATTTTTCTGCCTGAAGCTGGATGCCCGGCCCAGGCCGTAACAGTCGGCCTCTGTTGAAAAGATTGACGCTGAGGAAGCAGGGTGAGACACCAGTCCTTTCTATGAGAACGGGAGCAGTTCGTGTTTGACGGCCATCTTTCCTCCGTTGCCGGTCGTACGCGGGCATGGACAGACAGTTTGTTTGTGGACCACGCTATTTTCCGGCTGGTCTGGACAAATTTTCATGCTGTGGTGCCGGGCAAGGTTTACCGCTGCAATCATCCAACCCCGGCGCGCCTGAAATGGGCCATGGGGCGTTTTAACCTGCGCACGCTGGTTAATCTGCGTGGGCACCGGAAATGCGGGTCGGATGCGCTCTCCCGCAACGCAGCCGCTCGCCTTGGGCTGGCGCATGTGGATATGGCGTTTGAAAGCCGGGGGGCCCCGCACCGGGACCGTATCCTGCGTTTTGCCGGACTGTATCAGCAGATTGCTTTCCCAATGCTGATGCATTGCAAATCCGGCGCGGACCGGGCTGGTCTGGCATCCGGGCTGGTGATCCTGTTTGAAGGCGGCACGGCAGAGCGGGCGCTTAAGGAACTCTCCTGGAGGTATGGGCATTTTCGCCAGTCCCGCACCGGCATTCTGGATGCGTTTTTCCTGCGGTATCAGGCCGAGGCCGAAGGGCGCATTCCGTTTCTGGACTGGGTGCGCGATGAGTATGACGAAGCTGCGCTGAAGCGAGACTTCGTTGCCGGGAAAATTGCCTCTTTCATGACAGATCAGGTTTTACGCAGAGAGTAACAGACCCATGGATGCACAGCCTGCTCCGGCCTCGTCGGTTCATTCGTTGCCTGCATCCCACCCGCCTGTGCCGGTTTTTGCGGCGGCTCTGGCCATTTTATCGTGGGCCAGCGCCTATCCTGTTGTGCGTCTGGCGTTGCAGGTTCTCCCCCCTATTCCGCTGGCAGCCGCGCGTTATGCGTTAGCGGCGGTTATTGCGCTGGTCTGGGTTGGCTGGACGCGCCCCCGGTTGCCGCGTGTGCAGGACCTGCCGCGCTTTGTGGTGTGCGGGGCGATTGGCATTTCCCTTTATAATATCCTATTCAATCTGGGCGAGCAGACGGTTTCTGCCGGGGCGGCCAGCCTGTTGATCAGTTTTTCGCCGCTAATCGCTGCACTTCTTGCTGTTGGGGTGATGGGAGAGCGGCTGTCTGTCTGGGGCTGGATTGGGTCACTGGTCAGCTTCTGTGGTGTTGTTCTGGTGGCACAGGGGCAACCGGGCGGCCTGACATTTGGCTCTGGTGCTGCTGATGTGCTGGGGGCAGCCTTTTCTGCCGCCGTCTATAATGCGGTGCAGAAAAAACTTGTGGCAGTGTATGGGGCTTTGGCGACGACGGCGTATGTGCTGATTATTGGCGCTGTGCTGCTCATCCCATGGCTTCCGCAGGCGGTGCAGAGCTTGCAGACTGCCCCTGTTACCGGCTGGATTCTGGTTGTGCAGCTTGCGGTGTTTCCGGCTATTCTGGGCTACGCAGCATGGGCGCATGTTGTGGGCAGGATTGGTGTGGCCCGGTCTTCCGGCTTTATCTATCTGCTCTCCCCCGCGACTTTGTTGCTGGCGTTTCTGATCACTGCCGAGGTGCCCAGCCTGCGTATGCTGGTGGGGGGCACCATTATTCTGGCTGGTGTCGGGCTGATGAATACGCTGGGGCGTATAAGACCTCAGGCAGTCCAACAAAAAACGCCGGAGGTCTGAGCCCCCCGGCGCGTTCTGTCTTCTCAGAAAAAATCTCTGAAATCAGAGTATTTTTCAGATGGGAATGGTCCGTTCCAGCGTGGAGCTGAGGGCCGTCAGGCCCGGCAGAACCTTGCCTTCCAGCCACTCCAGAAAAGCGCCGCCTGCGGTGGAGACATACGTCATGTCATGCAGCACACCGGCGTGACGCAGGGCGGAAACAGTGTCTCCCCCTCCGGCAATGGTTTTCAGGCTGCCAGCCTTGGTCAGGCGAGCGGCTTCCTGTGCGACGGCATTGGTGCCTTCATCAAACGGCGGGAGTTCGAACACGCCCAGAGGGCCGTTCCATACCAGCGTTTTCAGGCCAGCCAGTTTGGCTTTCAGCAGTGCAACCGTTTCCGGACCCACATCCAGCGCCATCCAGCCATCGGGAATTTCCGTCACCGGGGCAACCAGCGTAGGCGCACCGGCCATGAAGTCTTCAGAGAGAACAACATCCACCGGTAGAACCAGATCGCAGTTCTTTTCCTTCGCCTTGGCGATGATCTGCCGGGCGGTATCCAGCATCTCTTCTTCCTTGAGCGACTTGCCGACGCTCAGGCCTTTGGCTGCAAGGAAGGTGTTGGCCATGGCCCCACCCACAACCAGAACGTCTACGCGTTCCAGCATGTTTTCCAGCAGGGCGAGTTTGGTGGAGACTTTCGCCCCGCCCACAATCGCGCCAACCGGATGCTCGGGGTTTTCAAGAGCGGCATCCAGAGCGGAAAGTTCCGCTTCCATCAGACGCCCGGCATAGGCAGGCAGATGCTCGGCCACACCGGCGGTGGAGGCATGTGCCCGGTGCGCTGCGGAGAACGCATCGTTCACATACACATCGCCCAGTCTGGCCAGTTCGGCAGCCAGATCCGGCGCGTTGGCTTCCTCGCCGGGGTAGAAGCGGGTGTTTTCCAGCAGCAGCACTTCCCCGTCTTTCAGGGAGCGGGCTGCCGTTTCTGCCTGCGGGCCGATGCAGTCATGCATGAAGCTGACTGGTTTACCCAGTGCCGTGGCCAGAGCCTCGGCCATGGGTTCCAGAGACAGGCCGGGCACAACCTTGCCCTTCGGGCGGTCAAAATGGCTGAGCACAATCACGCGCCCGCCTTTGTCCGCCAGTTCCCGGATGGTGGGCACAATGCGCTCAATGCGCGTCATGTCCGAAATCTTTCCGTCCTGCATGGGGACGTTCAGATCGGCTCTCAGCAGGATACGCTTGCCCTTCGGGTCAAGCTTATCCAGCGTGTTGAAGGGGAGAATGGCCATCAGAGTGAGCCGAACAGCGCCGCAGTGTCGGACATGCGGTTGGAGAAGCCCCACTCATTGTCATACCAGGAGCAGATGCGCACCAGCTTGCCGCCATCGACCAGAGAGGTCTGCGTGGCGTCAAAGGTGGAGGATGCCAGAGCATGGTTGAAGTCGGAGCTGACCAGCGGCGCATCGGAATACGCCAGAACGCCTTTCAGTGCGCCTTCGGATGCGGCTTTGATGGCAGCGTTCACTTCTTCCACGGAGCCCGGCACCTTTTTCGGCACGAAGTCGAGGGAGACGAGGGAGACGTTGGCCGTCGGCACACGAATGGCGGTGCCATCCAGCTTGCCTTTAAGCTGCGGCAGAACCAGACCAACGGCGCGGGCAGCGCCTGTGGAGGTCGGGATCATGTTCAGGCCGGCAGCGCGGGCGCGGCGCAGGTCTTTATGCAGCGTGTCCACCGTGCGCTGGTCACCTGTGTAGGAGTGGATGGTGACCATGTAGCCGCGTTCAATGCCAAACGTATCTTCCAGCACCTTGGCGACCGGGGCCAGACAGTTGGTGGTGCAGGAGGCGTTGGAGATCACCGTCATGTCGGGCGTCAGCACATCCTGGTTTACACCGTAAACGATGGTGGCATCAGCATCCGTGCCCGGAGCGGAAATAATCACCTTGCGGGCACCGGCTGCCAGAAGCTGGCCAGCTTTTTCCTTGGAGGTGAACAGGCCTGTGCATTCCATGGCCACATCCACGCCCTGGAACGGCACCTTGGAGGGGTCACGCTCGGCAGAAACGGTAATCGGGTCCCATGTGCGGCCATGCGCAGTGATGATCAGCTTGTTGCCATCAACCTTGACGTCAGCCGGCAGGCGACCATGCACGCTGTCATAGCTCAGCAGGTGGGCGTTATCCGCTACGCTGCCGAGATCGTTAATGGCCACCGGCACAACGTCCGTGCGTCCGCTTTCAATAATACCGCGCAGCACAAGCCGGCCAATACGCCCGAATCCGTTGATTGCAATTTTGACTGCCATGGTTTTTTAAGCTCCGTTTTTTATTCTATGGTCTGGTCGTTAACGGTCCCCGAACGCGGGTCCGGGGCTGGTCCGGCGTGCGCAGGGAAAGCCCCCGTTCACCGCCTGAGGTCAGAAGGCGCGCGCGCACCTTCTCACAGATCGCTTCAACAGTAATGCCGAAGCGCTCATACAATGCGTTGGCCGGGGCGGACGTGCCGAAATCATCCATGCCAACAAAAACTCCTTCTTCACCAAGCCAGCGTTCCCAGCCAAAGCTGGAAGCGGCCTCAACCCCCACGCGCAGCCCGGACGTGCCGAGCACGGTCTTACGGTAGCTGGCGGGCTGTTCGGCAAACAGTTCCCAGCAGGGGATGGAGACCACGGTGGCCCGAATATCCTGTCGGGCCAGATGGTGCGACGCTTTCAGCGCGATGGCAACCTCTGGGCCAGAGGCAATCAGCGTCACCTGCCTGTTGTCTTCCTGCTTCACCACATACCCCCCGCGGGAGGGGGTGCCGAACGCTGGCGGAGGGAGCGGACCGTACTGGTTTTCATACGGGCAGAGCAGCAACATGGCCGGTCCTTCCTGCCAGTTGAGAGCGGCCTCCCAGCAGGCTGTGGTCTCACGCGCGTCACACGGGCGGAAAACGGCCAGATGCGGCATGGCGCGCAGGCTGGCGAGCTGTTCCACCGGCTGCCAGCCCCCGCCGCCATCACCCAGAGCCAGCCCGTCACCCGTCAGCAGATACAGCACTTTGCGGCGCATGAGGGCGGCCATGCGCAGGGCGGAGCGCATGCGATCCACCGTCATCATGCTCGCGGCACAGATGGGAAGCAGCCCGCCATGCAAGGCAATGCCGTTAAGCATACCAGCCATGCCATGATCCTGAATGCCGCAGGACTGCTCCGCCGGCAGCAGGCGCGTGCGGGCCCGGAATGTGGCAGGCAGGGCGACCGGGGCTGCCAGATCCAGCCGATAGGCGGAGGAGGCCGTCAGGCAGACCAGCTCAGGCAGAATTTCGGAAAGGGCGCGGAGTCCGGCAAAACCGGCATCCTGCGTGGCGTGTCCGGTTGCAGCGCGCAGTTGCCAGCGGCAGGCGCGCTGCCAGTCCTCATCAAACAGGGCGGGACGCTGGCCCTGCATCTCCCGCTCAAACGCATTGCGTAGGCGATGGCGGGCAAAGCGGCGTAGCCAGGAGCGCCGGGTGGTCGCCCCGCGCCGGGCGGTGGGACTCCACGGGCCGGTCAGCTCTTCTTCCGGTGGGAGCTGGGGGCCGGGCAGAACCTCCGGGGCACTGGAGGGGAGGCAGGCAATCAGGGTCGGTTTGCGGGCCCGGAGCGTGGCCGCAAGGGCAGAGCTGATGGCCGCAGCACTCCCTGCGTCGACCCGGCGTACCGTCCAGCCGGAGGCGCTGAAGCGGGCAAGCGAATCGGCAAAATCCCCGTTATCCGGGCCTGCAGGCGGGGAGACAAGAACGGCCAGCCTCTCCAGCCCAAAGCGGCCAGCCAGTTGCGCGGCCTCCATGGCGACACCGGTTGCGAGGTCCGTATCCTGTGCCAGCACCCATGTGCGGTGATTAACCAGTGAGCGGCCAAAGCGGCGGGCAAGCGTCTGTTCTGCAAAGGCCATGCCCACGGCTGCGGCAACCCCCTGCCCGGCCAGACCCGGAGCGACTTCCACCGCAGGGTGACGACCATATTCCAGGGGAATGGTGTTTGCCGTGGGGGAGCCCGTCAGGCGCAGCATGGCGCGCAGCAGAGGCAGCATGGTGGTGGAGGGTACCACAAAGCGGTCCCGGTCCGGCCAGTTGGGGGCGCTGGGGTCAAACCGCAGCACCCGGCACCAGAGTGCTGTCACCGGCAGGCACATTCTGTTCAGCAGCGTGCGGGCGTGCGGAGGGAGAGGTTCGTCATTCAGCAGCAGGCGCGCGGCGCGGCTCATTCTGGCCACGGCGCTTTGCTGGGCGGAGAGGGTGGCCTCTTCCCGCAGTTCGGTCGGGTCTGTCGAAGGGACTGCTGCCATTCGCCTGCCTTCCGTGATGGGCCTGCCCTTGCGGCAGGTCTTCATCTTCGTGTCCCGCTCAATAAAGGTGGGCAGAGGTGAGAGCAAGTTTTGAGGACCTTGCGCGGAGCTTAACCTTGCGTCTGCCGTAAAGGAGCGCGAAAGAGGATGGCAAGAGTCGCCTCATCCTGTTTGACCCGGAGATCTGCCCGTTATGCTGTCTGTTTCCCGCTTTATAGAAAAGGGGCCGTTTTTCCGGGTGGCGTTTGTGGCCAGTGTTGCGCTGTGCCTGAGTGGATGCAAGCTGGTTGACCAGAAAACCTTCAATGCCCGGGCAGGCAAACCGCCCGTGCCGTATATTCCGCCGCCGCCGCCCGGCCCGCCGCCGGTGCCGCCGTTGATTGAGCTTGTGGCGGGCACCTCCCCGGCTGAGTGGAGCGGGCCGGTTGCACAGATTGTGCACAAGGCGCTGGCCAGCAAGCCTGACATTCTGTTTGTGGTGCAGTGTCTGGTACCGCCGGGTACGGATTCTGCAACAGATCAGCAGGCTCTGGTGCAGCTTGTGCAGGGCGATGGGCAGGCCGTGACACAGGCTATCATCAAGGATGGAGCCTCCCCGGCACAGGTGGAAATGGCCGCTATGCCGGATTCGACCGTGACGAACTCAGTCATCAGAGTGTATGTGAAGTAACTCTAACAAGTTTATGTGAAGACCGGCCAGACGGCCGACGGGCCCTGTGCCGAGCCCCGACCGTTTCTGACGACGCGAGGAGAGTAGAAGCGTGGGATCAATCAAAAACGCCCGGCATCCGTTTTATGAGCACTGTCACACGGCGTTGAATGATATCAGGCAGCAGGGGCGTTACCGCACATTTACCCCGCTGGCACGTCTTGCAGACCGTTTCCCTCTGTATGAGGAAGAACTGCCTGCCCTGCCGGAAGGCCGGGAAGTCATTGTCTGGTCCACTAATGACTATCTGGGCATGGGTGTTGTGCCGGAAGTGCAGGAAGCCGCGATTGCCGCCATCCGCGAGCATGGGGCTGGTGCCGGTGGCACCCGCAACATTGCCGGAACCAGCCCGCTGCATACAGCGCTCGAAGCTGAAGTCGCTGCGTTGCACGGTAAGGAAGCAGGGCTTCTGTTTGTCTCCGGCTATGTGTCCAATCAGGCCAGCCTGCAGACCATTCTGACCTCCATGCCCGGCTGGATCTGTTTTTCAGACCGACTGAACCATGCCTCCATGATTGCAGGCATCAAGGGCGCGCGTGGCTCCCAGACGGTTATTTTCGAGCATAATGATCTGGCGGACCTTGAGGCCAAACTGGCCGCAGCTCCGGTAGATGCGCCCAAGCTGATCGCGTTTGAGAGCGTCTATTCCATGGACGGCGATATTTCCGACATCGCCGGGACCTGCGCGCTGGCCCGCAAATATAACGCCCTGACCTATCTGGACGAGGTACATGCGGTCGGCCTCTACGGCGAGGAAGGCGGCGGGATTTCCCAGCGTGATGGCGTGGCCGATCAGGTCGATATTATTGAAGGCACGCTCGCCAAGGGCTTTGGCGTGCATGGCGGCTACATCACGGCGACTGCCGAGATTGTTGATTTCCTGCGCTCCACGGCGTCCGGCTTTATCTTCACCACGGCTCTGCCGCCGTCGGTTGTGGGTGCTGCGCTGACCAGCGTGCGCAAGGTGCGGGCTGAAAACTGGCGTCGTGAGAAAATGTTTGAACGGGTGAATACTTTCCGCGCCCGTCTGCGGGCTGCCGGGGTCCCGTTCACCATGACACCCAGCCACATTGTGCCTATTCCGGTGGGGGATGCGGAGCGTTGCAAGCGCATCAGCCGCCGCCTGCTGGTGGAATATGGGCAGTATGCCACGCCCATCAACTATCCCACGGTGCCGCAGGGCACGGAGCGCCTGCGGCTGACGCCGGGGCCGTTCCATACGGATGAGATGATGGATGAAATGGTGCGCGCTCTGGCGCATCTGCTGCGGGAAGAAGGCGTGATGCCTGCCCGCCAGACCGAAGACGCGGCCTGAAAAAACGGATCCCTCAGCCCGTCCCCGGTTGTATGAACCGGGGACGGGCCGGAGGGGTCAGCGCGCTTTGCGCAGTCGGTCGAGGGCCGCTTTCAGGTCACTTTCCGACGCAGCGCCGGGAATAATTTCACGGTCGCCAATAATGAAGGTCGGCGTGCCTTCCAGATCAATGGCCTTTGCCAGCTCAAGATTCTTGCTCAGTGCTGTGGTGACAGCCGGGCTCTTCATGTCTTTCAGCAGGCGGTCAGCATCCAGCCCGACATTCTGTGCAAGACGACGAATACGATCCAGCGACGGTGCTGAGGAATCGGTCATCAGCGCTTTCTGGAACGGGATGTATTTGCCCTGCAGGCCAGCGGCCATAATGGCTTCCGCGTCAATCACGCTGTTGGGCCCCAGAACCGGGATGATCTTTTCAACCAGCCGGAGGTCGGGTTCAGACCCGATCAGGTGGTCCACATCGCCCAGAACCTTGCGGCAATACTGGCAGCGGGGGTCATAAAACTCGACCACTTCCAGCTTGCCGTTCTTATTGCCCAGCACAACGTCCGTCGTGCTTTCTCCATACTGCGCCTTGTTCCGGCGCACCGTCTCCAGCGCGGAGGACGCTTTTCTGGCGGAGGCCTGCGCCTGCAGGGAGGAGATGGCATCAGACAGAATGGTAGGGTCTGTCTTTAGCGCATTGCGTACGATTTCAACAATTTCTGCCCGTTGTGCGGGGCTGAAACTGCCGTCCGCAGCATGAGCGGAGACCGCCCCGCCGCAGAGCAGGAGGAGGCTTGCGGCTCCGGCCAGAGCGGCGCGCCTGAAAGAAAAGGTTATCAGCTTTTTCATCGTGCCATTATGTCTAAAGCAGAACCGTTGGGATGGAAATGGCGTGCGCGTGTTGCTGCCTGCCCGGAAGAGCGGTAATTCAGAGTAGATATTCAGACGCCCGGTATGCGGGCAGACCAGCGAAATGGAGACATCAAGGCGTGCCCGAGCATTTCATGAAGACCTGTTCAGCCCGGCTTGCGCCGTTATTTTCAGGTCCTGCCCGGATGGCAGCTCTGCTGATGGCCTGTTCACTGACTGCCTGTGGCAGCGAGCATAATGGCCCTGCCCAACCTGCCGTAACTGGGTTTGTGGGTGAGGTTGTGGCGGACGAACCGCAGGCTGCTCTGGTGGCGCGGGATGTGCTGGCGCAGGGTGGCAACGCGGCGGATGCCGCGGCGGCTCTGGGTCTCGCGCTGTCCGTCACCCTGCCCTCCCGTGCGTCTCTCGGGGCAGGCGGGGCCTGTCTGGCCTGGCGTCCGGGTGATGCGCAGGGGCAGGCTTTCCTCTTCCTGCCGCATGCAGGCCAGACCGATGCGCAGACTGACCGCCCTGCCGCTGTGCCCATGCTGGCCCGTGGCCTGTATCTGATGCAGCTGCGCTACGGCAGCGTCGATTTTGCTGATGTCATCGTCCCGGCCCGCAATCTGGCGACCGATGGCGTTCCGGTGGGTGGTCTTCTGGCGTCCGATCTGGCCGCTGTGCAGGCTCCCCTGCTGGCGGACGAAAAAACCCGTGCCATTTTTGCCAATAGTAATGGCACCGTCCTGGCCGCGAATGACCTGATGGTGCAGCCCCGTCTGGCGGGTGCACTCGAACGTCTGCGTATTGCTGGTGTGGGCGATCTTTATAACGGTTCACTGGCGCAGAGCTTCACGCAGGCGTCTCAGGCAGCGGGTGCGGGCCTGACAACGGCGGACATGCGCGGCAGTCTGGCTGTGGCGGAACAGCCTCTCACGGTGCGTTCGGGTGGGCTGGATATCAGCTTCCTGCCGCCGCCCGCGGATGGTGGTCTGGGCACGGCTGCGGCCTATCTCTCCATGGATGACCATGGTCATGCCAGCGCACGCGGAGAGGCTGTTGTTTCTGGCTGGCGTAACCGGCAGTCCGGCAAGGGTGCTGCCGTGAGCGTTGCCGATGCGGAGGCTCTGCTGAAGAGCGGGCATCTGCCGTCCGGGTCTGCTCTGCCGCCCCTGCCCGCCTCCACCTCCTTTGTGGTGACGGATCGCACGGGTGAGACGGTGAGTTGTGGTCTGACCATGAACAATCTTTTCGGCACCGGCCGCGTAGCGGGTTCCACTGGCATTGTGCTGGCGGCATCTCCGGTTCGGCGTCCTTTGCCGTTGCTGACGGCGGCTATTGCGCATCAGGGTACTACGCAGTTCCGGGCGGCAGCTACGGCTTCCGGCCAGAACGTGGCGGCGGACACAGCTGCGGTCGCGCTGCGGGCTGCTGTGGCTGGCCAGCGCCCGACAGTCACACAGGGTGTGGGGCGTGCCAACTTCGTCTCCTGCCCGGCGGGGCTGCCGGGAGATTCCGGAAAATGCTTCGGCTGGACCGATCCTCGCGGGTCGGGCCTTGCGGTCTCGTCCGGCCATACCAAATAAGGTCTGTCGCGTTGGCGGCAGGAGGCAAGGCGGCTTTGGGCCGCCTGTTTCCGGCTTGAAGTGTTCTTGTTTTGTTTCTATAAGAACAAACAGAAATCAAATTCTTAAGGTGCCTGAGCGGACTCTGGGGCTTGATGCCGGTCATTGCCCGGCGCGCGGCTTTTATGGCACGTCTTAGAACAGTGTAGCACTCCCGGCCTCAGTCGAGGGCCACAGGAAAGGTGAATGATGGATAAGGCAAAAGCTCTTGAAGGCGCGCTCGGGCAGATTGAACGGGCTTTTGGGAAAGGTTCTGTCATGCGGCTGGGGCAGCGCCCGAAGGAACAGGCGGATGTGGTTCCCAGCGGGTCTCTGGGGCTGGATATTGCTCTGGGGATTGGCGGCCTTCCGCGCGGCCGTGTGGTTGAAATTTACGGGCCTGAAAGCTCCGGTAAAACCACGCTGGCCCTGCATGCCATTGCAGAAGCCCAGAAGCGGGGCGGCACCTGCGCGTTTATTGACGCCGAGCATGCTCTGGACCCCGGCTACGCCAAGAAGCTGGGCGTGGACATTGATAACCTGCTGATCAGCCAGCCCGATGCGGGTGAGCAGGCTCTGGAAATTGCTGACACCCTGGTGCGCTCCGGCGCGATTGATGTGCTGGTGGTGGATAGTGTGGCCGCTCTGGTGCCGCGTGCGGAACTGGAAGGCGATATGGGCGATAGCCATGTCGGCCTGCATGCCCGTCTGATGAGCCAGGCGCTGCGTAAGCTGACCGGCTCGGTTGCGCGTTCCAACACCATGATGATCTTCCTCAACCAGATCCGTCTGAAGATCGGCGTGATGTTCGGGAACCCCGAAACGACCACCGGCGGTAATGCGCTGAAGTTCTATGCCTCTGTTCGTCTTGATATCCGCCGCATCGGGTCCATCAAGGACAAGGATGAAGTGGTGGGCAACCAGACGCGCGTGAAGGTGGTCAAGAACAAGATGGCCCCGCCGTTCCGTCAGGTTGAGTTCGACATCATGTATGGCGAAGGCATCAGTAAGGTCGGCGAACTGATCGATCTGGGCGTGAAGGCCGGTGTGGTGGAGAAATCCGGCGCATGGTTCTCTTACGACAGCCAGCGGATTGGTCAGGGGCGTGAAAACTCCAAGCAGTTCCTGCGTGACCACCCGGAAATGGCTGCCGAGATTGAGCGTAAGGTGCGCGAGCATTCCGGGATTGTGGCGGAAGCCATGATGCTGGCTCCCGAACACCACACAGAAGACTAAGACCTACCTCCGGCCTGATACGGGCCGGGACAAAAAGCTGGCTTCGGGATCGTACGAAGCCAGCACCGCTTTTTCAGCCTCTGAAATCTCTTCCGGCGTAAAGCCCTGCCGCAGCCAGAAGGTGCGGGCCGGGCCGGTTGCCGTCAGGCTGAGCACGGGCAGATGTGCTGCGCGGGCGGCCTTTTCGGCCAGTGCAATGGCGTCTTTGGCCCTGCCCTGCCCCCTTACCGTTTCATCCAGCGCAAGATCATGCAGATACCAGCTGTCTGGCCGGGCTGGCAGACTGCTCAGAAGGCAGTTCAGGCGTGGGGAGAGGTGCCCCGCCCATGGGTGGCTGATCAGATAGCCATGAACCCCAAGCGCATTGGCCAGCACAAAGCAGCCCTCCGGCGCTAAAGCCAGCCGTTCTCTGAAAATATCGTCATCTTCCGGGTAATCGGGATGAATGCGCGCCGCCAGTGTAATGGTGGCGGCAAGATCGTCTGGCCTCATGGATCGCCAGATGGTATCTGCGTTGGAGTATGTCATGAGAACATCGCCGGGGCGTGGCCCTTGGTAAGAAGAGACATGATGCTTCATGATATCACGCATAAAATGACAACGCGAACGCGGGCAGGCGAATGACAGAGCGGCTAAGACTGACCTTGCGGGTGGATGCGGACAAAAAGCCCGCCCTTGGGCATGGGAAAATCCGCCTGCTTGAGCAACTGGCAGAAACAGGGTCCATTTCTGCGGCAGGACGCGCCATGGGCATGTCCTACCGTCGGACATGGTTATTGGTGGATAGCCTGAACCAACTGTTCCGGGAGCCTCTGGTGGTTACGCGCCCCGGCGGCGGTGGGGGCGCTTTTCTGACGGCCGAAGGCGAGGCCGTGGTCCGCTGCTATCGGGATATCGAAAAAGAGGCTGCACAGGCTGCGGAAGCCAATCTTGCAAAACTTGAAAAACTCTTAACACCACAAGTGGGGTAATGCCCTTAAAAAGCCGTATCGCACGGCAATTTTGTCATTAAAGAAATTTTTAGCCCTTAACTCTATAGGGAATTCGGGAGTCTGGAGTGTCTTCATCTGTACAGCGACGAGACTTAATTCGGATTGGCGCGGGGGCGACACTCGCTACTCTGGCCGGCGGCGTTGCCCGTAAGGCCAGAGCAGAAGGGCTTGAAGGGGCAACGGGTACATTTGACGATATGACGGTCCGGCAGATTGCCCGGCGTCTGGCCAGTGCACCGTATCATGGTCCATCTCAGACTCTGCCCAAAGCGCTGGATAATCTCAATTTCGACCAGTTCCGCAGCATTGCCTATCGGGAAGATAAAACCCTGTGGCATGACGACAATCTGGCTTTTGATGTCGCGTTTTTTCCACGTGGTTTCCTCTACCGCCCGCGGATTGATATTTTTGAAATTACGGACGGCAAGTCTGAGGCCGTTCCTTATTCCCCGGACCTCTTCACCTATGGTGATCCGTCTCTGAGGGTGGACGATAATCTCGGCTTTGCGGGGCTGCGGTTGCGCACCCCCATCAACACGCCGGGCGTGATGGAAGAATTCTGCGTCTTTCTGGGTGCATCCTATTTCCGTGCCGTTGCCAAGGGGCAGAGCTACGGCCTCTCCGCACGCGGCTTTGCGGACGGGACGGGTGACCCCAAAGGGGAGGAGTTTGCACTCTTCCGCGCTTTCTGGCTGGAAAAACCCCAGCCGGGAGTAAAAGCTGTAGTGGTGCATGCCCTGCTGGACAGCCCCTCCGTTGCCGGGGCCTTCCGCTTTACCATCCGCCCGGGTGATGCGACGGTGTTTGACGTGCAGTCCACTCTTTACCCGCGCACCAAAATTGACCAGTCCGGCATCGCGCCGCTGACAGGCATGTTCTACTTCGACGCCAATGACCGCACCCATGTGGATGACTGGCGTCCGGCTGCGCATGATAGTGAAGCCCTGCAGATGTGGACGGGGGCCGGGCAGGAACTGTTCCGCCCGCTGCGTAACCCGCTCGATTTGCAGTTCTCGGCGTTTTCAGATGATTCCCCGCGCGGTTTCGGCCTGATGCAGCGCCGCCGGAACTTCCATGATTTTGAAGATCTGGCCCTGAATTATGAAAAACGTCCGTCCCTGTGGATTGAACCCATTGGGGACTGGGGTCAGGGCTGGGTGGATCTGGTGGAAATCCCGACCCCTAATGAAGTGAATGACAACATTGTTTCCTTCTGGCGGCCCAAGACCCCGCTCGAAGCCGGGAAGGAATACAGCTTTACCTACCGGATGTACTGGGGATGGGATGCCCCCTTCCCCACACCGCTGGCCCGCGTAGGAGCCACCCGCGTTGGCGCGGTGGTGGATGATAAAAACGCCCGCTTCTTTGCGATCGATTTCATGGGTGTGCCGTTTGAACGGCTGCCAAAGGACACGAAGTTCCATCTGGAACCGCAGTCTTCTGGTGGCAAGATCCGGAACGTGGTGGTCGAGCCGAACCCGAATATCAATGGCTGGCGCACAACCTTTGAATTCGTCCCCGGTGATGAAAAGGTTGTGGAGCTTCGCTGTGTTCTGGCAGCGGATAGTGGTCCGGTTTCAGAAGAATGGGTGTACCGTTGGACGCCGTAATGACGCAGCCTGTACAACAGACCGTGCCGTTTCAGGCTCTTCCGACAGAAGCTCCGCTGGCGATGCCGGTGCAGGATCTGCACGCCATGCCGGATATGGAGGGACGAGCCAGAACGCCTTCAACCTCTCCGGCAACCATCGGGTTGCGGCGGTTTCTGGTTGTCGGGTCCGCACTGGCCCTGACAGCCTTTGGTGCATGGCGCACGCATAAGGTGCTGGATGCCAACGGTACCTCCATCCTCGGGGTGGTGATGCTGGTGTTGTTTGTCGCCCTGTTCCTGTGGATTGCACTGGCCTTTACGTCGTCACTGGCAGGGTTTGTCTCGCTGATCACACGTGGCGGTCTGGGGCTGGGGATTACGCGGTCAGGCCCGCTCCCTACCCTGCACTCGCGCACCGCCTTGTTGCTGCCCACGTATAATGAACCCCCGCACCGCGTGATGGCGGGGCTGAAAGCCATTTATACCAGCCTGTGTGAAACGGGTCAGGTGGATGCGTTTGATGTGTTCATCCTCTCCGACACAACCAACCCGGATGTGTGGGTAGAAGAGGAAGCGGCTTTTCTCGCTCTGCGTGCGCAGACGGGTGGAGAAAACCGGATCTTCTATCGCCGCCGCCACAACAATGTGGAACGCAAGGCTGGGAATGTCGGGGAATGGGTGCGTCGTTTTGGCGGGGCCTATGACCAGATGGTTACGCTGGATGCGGACTCCGTCATGTCTGGTGAGACACTGGTGCGCATGGCCGGGGCCATGGAGCGCAACCCCGGTGTGGGGCTGATCCAGACTCTTCCGGTGATTGTTGGCGGCACCACGCTGTTTGCCCGCCTCCAGCAGTTTGCGGGCCGTGTCTATGGGCCGGTGATTGCGCATGGCATTGCCTGGTGGCACGGCTCTGAAGGCAATTACTGGGGCCATAACGCCATTATCCGCACCAAGGCTTTTGCCGGGCAGGCCGGTCTGCCGCATGTGCCGGGTCGCAAACCGTTTGGCGGCCATATTCTCAGCCATGACTTTGTGGAAGCGGCCCTCATGCGTCGCGGTGGCTGGGCTATTCACATGGTGCCGGGGCTTGATGGATCGTATGAAGAAAGCCCGCCGTCTCTGACGGATGTGGCTATTCGTGACCGGCGCTGGTGCCAGGGCAACTTGCAGCATGTGAAGGTGCTGCCTACCAGAAAGCTGCACTGGATCAGCCGGATGCATATGGTGGTGGGGATTGGCGCTTACGTCACCTCTCCGCTCTGGCTGGTGTTCCTGCTGACCGGGATTTTGATTTCCCTGCAGGCGCATTTTGAACATCCCGAATATTTTGGGGATACAAAACTCCTTTACCCGCACTGGCCGCATGTCGACCCGGTGCAGGCGAAGTATGTGTTTATTGGTACCATGGCCATTCTGCTGGCGCCCAAGCTGCTGGCCTATATTGCCCTGATATTTGACCGCGCGACCTGCAAGGGCTGCGGCGGTGCGATCCGGGCCGCGGCGTCTGTGGTGGTGGAAACGCTGATTGGTGGCCTGATTGCCCCCATCGCCATGCTGATCCAGACGTCTGGTGTGCTGTCCATTCTGTCCGGGCATGATTCCGGCTGGAACACGCAAAAGCGTGATGATGGCGGCGTGCCGTTTATGATTGTTGTTCGGCAGTACGCAAAATTTACAATTTTTGGTTTGTTGCTGGGAGCCGGAGCGTGGGTTGTCTCCCCGTCCCTGTTCTTCTGGATGACGCCTGTGCTGCTCGGGCTGGTCTTTTCCATCCCGCTGGTTGTCATGACCAGCAGCCGGGATGTCGGCCAAAGCTTTAAAAAAGCCGGTCTGCTTCTGGTGCCGGAAGAAACGCATCCGCCAGATGTTCTGCTGAAGACTGAGCAGGCTGTGGAAGAGGATCACGGTCCCTCCCTGCCTCATGACGCCTTGCGTGCTTTGCGCGCCGATGCCGGTCTGTTGCAGGCCCATGCCGCCATGCTTCCGGCGCCTCGCAAAGCGGGCGATCCGATTAACCCCGATCAGTTGGTCGGGTTGCTGAAAGTCTCGGAAGCGCCGAGTCTTTCAGTTCTGGAAGAACAGCTCACAACCAAGGAAAAAGCCGCCGTTCTGGGTTGTGCGGAAGGTATTGCTGCCATAAGCCGCCTGCCAGCCTGAGTTTTTTCAGGGGTTTTCAAATACCCTTAAAAAAGAGACTGTTTATAAAAAAGGGAAGAAGGCCGGATACTCCGATCTTCTTCCCTTTTTTGTTGGGGCTGATGCCGTTGCGTCAGGCGCTGGCGACATCCAGCTCTGCACGGTCTTCTGCAGAGAGGTTCAGCTGAACGGCTTTTGCAAAACTCTCGATATGTTCACGCCGGGTTGCGCTGGCGATGGGGGCTGTGACCCCTTCCCGCCCAATCAGCCAGGCCAGAGCAACTTCAGCCTGTTTGGCATCATGCCGGGCAGCAACGGCATCAAGGGCTGTCAGAATTTTCAGGCCACGTGGGTTGAGATATTTGCCAATGCCAGACCCGCGCGCGCTTTGGGAAAGATCATCCTGCGTGCGGTATTTTCCGGACAGGAAGCCCGATGCAAGGCTGTAATAGGGCACCACGCCGAGCTTCTCTTTGATGCACAGATCCCGCAAAGCGCCATCATAGGAACTGCGGTCATACAGGTTATATTCGGGCTGAATGACTTCATAGCGCGGCAGGCTGTGGGTTTTGGCCACATCCAGTGCTGAACTGAGCTGGCTGGCATCCAGATTGGATGCGCCAATGGCGCGGATTTTTCCGGCTTTCAAAAGTTTGTCAAAAGCGCCGAGCGTTTCTTCATAGGGCGTTTCCGGGTCAGCCCTGTGGGAGAAATAGAGATCAATCCGTTCAACGCCCAGACGTTTGAGTGAGCGTTCGGCCGCTTCCATAATCCAGCGCTCGGAAAGCCCCTTCTCGCCCGGCTTTTCCAAATCCCAGCCGACCTTTGTGAAAATGAAAACCTGATCCCGCTTACCCGGATTAGCCTTGAGCCAGTTGCCAATAATGGTTTCAGACTCGCCGCCCTCGTTTCCCGGTGCCCAGACGGAATAGACATCAGCTGTGTCGATGGCGTTAAAGCCGTGGTCAACAAATGCATCCAGAATGCTGAAGCTGGTTTTTTCATCAAGGGTCCAGCCGAATACATTGCCACCAAAAACAATGGGGGCAATCTGGAAGCCGGTGGTGCCGAGGGGGCGAAAATCCATAGTTCATCTCTCTTTGTTTGTGTCAGGTGTCTGGGTATCTGCATAACGTAACGCGCACGCTGCCTGTTCCCGGGGCGCAGGTCTGCGTGGCTTTAGTGAATGCGTTCCCCGCCCACCCAGACTTCCTCAACCATAAAGGTGGAATCCAGCACGACAAAATCAGCGCGCTTGCCTGCTTCCAGTGCGCCCCGGTCTGTCAGGCCTAAATAGCGGGCCGGATTGGTGCTGAGCAGAGCAGAAGCTTCCTGCAAGGGTGTGCCAGCCTGAAGAGCGTTGCGCAGGGCCTGATCCAGCGTCAGCACGCTGCCTGCCAGACTGCCATCGGGCAGGCGGGCGGTGCCGTCTTTCACCATAACTTCCTGCCCGCCCAACTGGCTGGGGCCTTCGGGCAGGCCGGTGGCCCGCATGGCGTCTGTGACAAAAACCAGCCTGCCTCCCATCACGCGATGCGCCAGCCGGAAGGTGGCGGGGTGAACATGATGGGTGTCAAAAATCATTTCGGCGTAAGCATCACTGCACATCAGGGCCGTGACGGGACCGGGCTTACGACTGGTAATGGGCGCCATGGCGTTGAACAGATGCGTGCCCCCGGCCACACCGCCCGCTGCGCAGATATGGCAAATGGCGGCATTGGCCTCTTCATAGTCCGCAACGGTATGACCAAGGCTGACGCGAACGCCTGCATCTGCAAATTGCTGAATGGCCGTTTGCGCGTGGGGGAGTTCGGGAGCAAGCGTCACAACACGCACGCACTCAGTGGCAAGTGCTTCAGCCACGCGGTCTGCTGTAGGGGGAATGGCGTAAGGCGGTTGAGCACCCAGCTTGTGCGGGCTGACAAACGGGCCTTCCAGATGCGCGCCATGCACAACCGGTCCGCCGGGGATTTGTGTGCGTACGACTTCTGCGACGGCATGCAGGGCCTCCATCACATCTGCCCAGGGGCGTGTAATGGTGGTGGGCAAAATGGTGGTGGTGCCATGCTGCGCGTGAAAGCGGGAAAGGGTGTGGATGGCCTCTACACCATCCATAGTGTCTGCCCCGTTGCCGCCATGCACATGGCCATCAATAAAGCCCGGCAGAATATAACGGTCTGGCACCGCGCTCCGGGCTTCGGTGCTTTCAATCTTTCCGGAAAAAGAGAGGCGTCCGGGCATGATCCGGTCAGGAAGAACAAGATGTCCGTCAAGGTCTGACATGGGTGAGGCTCCTGTTTGCAAAGGCTTTATACGGTGGCAGGATGTTATGGAAATTCTTTGAAGAAAGCGTGTTGTGTCGGTGCTCCTGTTTCCAAAGGGATGGTGTCCATAGTGTTTTATGAAAAATCAGTGATTTTTTCTGGATTTGTTAAGTATCCAGCGCATGTGCAAGGCGTGCAATCCATGCGGCGTCAATTGGCCAGCCGGCCAGTCTGGCGGCTTGTATAATCCCGCCACCAACAGGCGGCAGGCGCGGAGGCTGAGGGGCACTGCATAATTCTGTTAAAGTCTCGCGCAGCAAGCGACTTTTGAAAACGCTCCCCGCATAACTCCAGGGCAGAGTGTGTTCAGAAAAGCGCGCACGCGCTGTCTGGACAAGGGTGGCAAGATGCTGCGCAGCCTGTGTGATGAGGGCCTGAGCCTCCGGGCAGCCGGCTTCCGCCATCTGATCAATCAGGCGGGCGCAGTGGGCCACGGCGGGGCGGGGGCGTTCCTGCTGGTTGTACCAGCCAAGCAGGGCGTCGAGGGCTGCCGGGTTTTCATCAGGCCAGTTCATGGTGGCGCAGATTTTCCGGGCAAAGTCTTTTGCTTGCGGGGCACGACCGTCCATGGCCTGACACACACGTTGCAGGGCTTTGCGGCCAATCCAGTAGGCGCTGCCCTCATCACCAAAAACCGGTCCCCATCCCCCGACACGGACGGTCTGGTCTGCTCCGTCTGACGCCCAGGCCATGGACCCCGTGCCGGAGAGCAGGAGAACACCAGCCTCGCCCGCAAAGGCACCGATGCAAGCCATATCAACATCATTGGTCAGGCTGAGCGGGGAGACGGGGCAGAGCTGGTGCACATGGGTGCGGAGCAGGCGGCCTGTCTCCCGGTTTTCACCATAGCCTGCAATCCCAAAGGCTGCGGCCTGTAAGCCAGTCGCAAGAGGTGTGACGAGGTTTGTAAGACTATTTTGCCAGTCGGGCTGATCAAACGGATTGCAGCCTTTGGTGATCTGCATTGCCTGAACGGTGGCATCCAGGCCAACACGCACGGCCAGCGTTTTTGTGCCGCCACCATCCACTGCCAGAATAGCCGGGCCCTGCGGCAGGTGAGGGGGCACAAAAGGCTCAGGCATGGTCACGGGCTTTGGTCAAAAGGACGCTCTTTGCAAAAGGAAGCTGGTTGCAGAGCGTCAAGATTATATCGTTTTCAAAACGTGCGCTATGGGCAAAACTCTATAGTGTGTCACTCGGCCGCAGAGGTGGACTGAGGGCCATCCGGAATGCTGCCCAGCCGTTCACAGGCCAGTGCCAGCGTTTTTTCCGGGTTGGGTGTTTCACAAAGCTGCCGGACGTCGGGCGAGCAGAGTTCGATGGAATTTTCAAAATCGGATTCCAGCACGTCCTGCGCGATCGCCAGATCCTGATCATTCGTGCGGGTCTGTTCTTCCTGCAGCTGGGCCTGTGTTTTATGCAGTTCCTTCAGGGAGTCGATACAGGCGGGGCTGGCAGCCTCGGGCTTGTATTGCAGAACGGCCAGTTCCTTCTGGAGTTGCGCGTTCGGCACCGTGCTGCGCACGGAGGATTTGTCCTCTTCCTCGTCAGCATGAGCATACAGGGGGGCGACGGTCAGGGCGGAAGCCAGCAGGACCATGGCGGCATGGGGGAACAGGCTGAATTTGGACACGCTCAGACTCTCTGAAGGGGCAAGGGATGGCTCAGACCTTATACCTCCTAGCCCGGCCCTTCCCGCAAGGCAAAGAGGGAAAAGGGCAGGGTTGGCAGGCGTGGCGGTTTGGTGCTATCTCTCTCCTCGGAAAGTCGGCAGTGGACGAGCGCCTTGCTAACCTGGTCAGGTCCGGAAGGAAGCAGCCCTAGTGAGTTTCGAGCGGGTCATTGTTCGGCTTTCCACCTTTTTCCGCTCAGAGCCTCAGGCCACAGGAGCGTGAGTTTTTTTCCTCGGAACTGTCATGACCGATAAGACCGATGCGCACCACTCCCGGGATGACGGGCTGCCCGATCCTGTGATGGAAGGCCCCGGTCTGTTTGGCGACGCCGCTCCAGGCGTCCCCGCCCCGGCCTCTCCGCCTCAAAACACATCCCCCTACCGCGTTCTGGCGCGCAAATATCGCCCCACGACGTTTGATGACCTGATTGGTCAGGAAGCCATGGTCCGCACCTTGCGGAACGCTTTCGCGCTTGGGCGCGTGGCGCATGCCTTCATGCTGACAGGCGTGCGCGGGGTCGGCAAAACCACCACGGCGCGTATTATTGCCCGTGCGCTCAACTGTATTGGCCCGGATGGCAACGGTGGCCCCACGGCAGACCCGTGCGGCGTGTGCGCCAACTGTGTGGCTATTCTGAATGACCGGCACCCCGACGTGCTGGAAATGGATGCCGCCTCCCGCACCGGCGTAGATGACGTGCGCGAGATTATTGAGGCCACGCGGTTCCGCCCCATGCAGGGCCGCATGAAAGTCTTCATCATTGATGAAGTGCACATGCTCTCGCGCAACGCCTTCAATGCGTTGCTCAAGACGCTGGAAGAGCCGCCGGCACAGGTCACCTTCATTTTTGCCACCACGGAACTGCGCAAAGTGCCGGTTACGGTGCTGTCCCGCTGCCAGCGGTTTGACCTGCGCCGCGTGCCGCAGGCGGATCTGGCCGCGCTCTTTGCCCGTATTGCTGAAAAAGAACATGTCCGGCTGTCCGAAGATGCGCTGGCGCTGATTGCGCGTGCGGCGGATGGCTCCGTGCGTGATGGTCTGTCTCTGCTGGATCAGGCCATTGCACAGGGTGAGGATGAAGCCGAGATCGATGCCTCCGTCGTCAGTGACATGCTGGGGCTGGCTGACCGGCAGGTGGTGTTTGACCTGCTGGACGCCGCCATGACCGGCAAGCCCGATCAGGCTCTGGCGCTGGCCGATGCGGCGCATGCTCGTGGGGCGGATCTGGGGCTGGTTCTGGGCGATATGCTGGATCTGATCCACACCATCTCCCGCCTGCGAGCCGTGCCGTCCCTGCGGGATTCGGCAGAAATGCCGGAAGCCGAGCGGGTGCGCGGCACCGAGATGGCCGAAGCTTTTCCCGTGCCGGTGCTGATGCGCGCCTGGCAGATGTTGGTGAAGGGCCTGAAGGAAGTGGAAATGGCACCAGACCGCCGCGCTGCGGCGGATATGGTGCTGATCCGGTTGTGTTACGTGGCGGATCTGCCCTCGCCGGAAGATCTGGTGCGGCGGCTGTCCGGGCAGGGGGGCGCTCCGGCTCCCTCTGGTGCCCAGGGCGGGGCTGCCGGGCCGGACGGGAATGCGCCCTCCGCTCTGAGTGAGGCCCGGTCTGACGGCGGCAGATCGGGCGGACAGGAAGGCCCGCCACCCCTGCGGATGGTCGCAGGAACGTCGGTTACGACCAGCGCGCCCGCTGTTGCGTCTGCCGTTGCCGTGCAGGAGCCAGAGGCTGACGCAACGCCATCCCCCGAGCCGGAAGTTGTGGCCGCGCCGGAACCGCAAGGGCCGGTGGTGCCGCGCACATGGCGTGAGGCAGTTGCTTTGGTCAAAGACCGGCGTGAGGCTCTGCTCCACGGGAATTTGCGCAACGGCGTGCATGTGGTCTCCTTCGCGCCCGGTGCCATTACCATGCGGATGCAGCCCGGCCTGCCTGCAGATTTGCCGCGCCAGTTTCAGAAGGTGCTGGAAAGCGCTTCTGAGATGCCCTGGCGTATTCGCCTCTCTCAGGAGGAAGGCGAGCCGACGCTGGATGAGCAGGGCGCGGAAATTATCCAGTTCCAGCGGCGCACCGCACAGGCGCATCCGCTGGTAAAGGCTATTCTGGCCGTCTTCCCGGATGCTGAACTGGGAGACGTGCAGGATCATGCTCTGGATGAGTATGGTCTGCCGCCGGAAGAGCCCCCGGAACTTGTCTTTGCTCCGCTTGACGCTGAGCTGCTGGACGAGGATGAACGACCTTCCGACCCGGGGCTGTCGATAGACTAGACCGAACAAACAGGCTGCACTGGTGCAGCCAGATAGGAGAGATGCTGTGAAAAATCTTGCCGGACTGATGAAGCAGGCCACTCAGATGCAGGCCAAAATGGAAGCCATGCAGAGCTCGCTGGAAGCCATGAACATTGAAGGCTCCGCAGGTGCGGGCATGGTGAAAGTTGTGCTGAGCGGCAAGGGCGACATGCGCTCCATCCAGATCGATCCCAAGCTGGCTGACCCGGCAGAAATGGAAATGCTGCAGGACCTGATTATGGCGGCCTGTGCCGATGCCCGCACCAAGCTGGATGCAACAGCAGCGGAAGAAATGCAGAAAGTCACCGGCGGCCTGAACCTGCCGGCTGGTATGAAACTGCCGTTCTGACCAGACGGAGCGCGGCATGGGCGGGCATGAAATAGAGCAGCTGATCAGGCTTTTGGGGCGGTTGCCGGGCTTTGGCCCGCGCTCTGCACGCCGCATTGCCCTGTTTTTGCTGCGTGACCCGCAGGCGCGCCTTGTGCCGCTGGCCCGTGCGCTTGAGCGTGCGGGAGAGGCCGTAAAAACCTGTTCCACCTGCGGCAATCTGGACACGGTTGACCCCTGCCATATCTGCACGGACCCCTTGCGGGACCCGAGCGTGGTGTGTGTGGTGGAAACGGTGGGAGACCTCTGGGCGCTGGAGCGCGCGGGAGTGCACCGTGGCGTGTATCAGGTGCTGGGGGGCACGCTTTCCCCTCTGGCCGGGATCGGCCCGGAAGATCTGAATATCAGCCCGCTGCTGGAGCGGCTGGAGCTGGGCAGCGTGCGGGAAGTCATTCTCGCCCTTGGCGCGACAGTAGAGGGAGCGACAACCATGCACTGGCTGATGGATAAACTGGCTTTTTACGAGGGTGTGACCGTAAGTCGCGTGGCGCAGGGTATGCCAGTGGGTGGTGCGCTGGATGTGCTGGATGATGGCACGCTGGCCGCAGCCCTTGGCGCACGGAGGCCAGCATGAACGCGCCTGAGTCCAATGCTTTTGTGCCGCTGAGCGTTTTCCCCATTTCCCCCGCTATGCCGCGCCGTGCTCTGGTGACGGGCGGCAAAGCGCGTCTGGGGCGGGCTATTGTGCTGGCTCTGGCTGAGGCCGGGTTTGATGTCGCTATCCATTACCGGGGAGACCGGGATGGGGCAGAAGAAACGCTGAAAGCTGTCGAGGCCCGTGGGCGCAAAGGCTGCCTGCTGCAAGGCGATCTGGCGCGGGAGGAAGAGGTGACCCCGCTGATCCCCGGTGCCATGGAGGCTCTGGGCGGCCCGCTGGGTGTGCTGGTGAATAACGCCTCCACTTTTGAGCGTGATGAGTGGGACAACACCACGCGGGAGAGCTGGGTGGGGCATATGAAGCCCAACCTGCGCGCCCCGTTTGTGCTGATGCAGGCCTTTGCCAAAGCCCTTCCGGCTCAGGCGGAGGGGATGATTCTGAACATGCTGGATGAGCGCGTGTGGTCTCTCACGCCGCATTTCATCAGCTATACTGTTTCCAAAAGCGCCTTGTGGACGTTGACGCAAACCATGGCGCTGGCGCTGGCGCCTAAAAAAATCCGGGTGAATGCCGTCGGCCCCGGCCCGGCGTTGCCCAGCCCGCGCCAGACCGAAGAGCAGTTTGCAAAGCAATGCGCCTCGGTGCCGCTGGGGCATGGGACCTCACCGGAGGAAGTGGCGCGGGCGGCGCTGGCCCTGCTGGCCCTGCCGTCTGTCACCGGTCAGATGCTGGCGCTGGACGGCGGGCAGCATCTGCAATGGTCACCGGCTCTCCCGCCCGGTGCGGTGCTGGAAGAATAGGACACATGACAATTTTTGCTCCCTGGGCGGACCAGCCGCCGTTGCGCCATCTGTTTTTGAAAAACATGGTGCTGGATGCCCATATCGGCGTGTTCCCGCACGAGCAGGGGGTCACGCAGCGTATTCGCGTGTCCGTCTCCTTCGGTGTGGTGGACAGGAATGATCTGGAAGTCGGCGCAGACGACCTGAGTCGCACGGTTTCTTACGAGGACGTCGTGCTGCTGGTGCGTCGTATTGTGCAGGAGGGTCATGTGCAGTTGGTGGAAACGCTGGCTGAGCGCATTGCCGCAGGTGTGCTGGCGGATACCCGCGTGCGCGTTGTGCGTGTGCTGATTGAAAAGCTGGATGTGTTTGAAGAAATTGAAGCCGTGGGCGTGGAAATAGAACGCCGCGCGTAAAAGCCGGGCACAAAAAAAGCCCGGCAGAAGCGGGCTTTTAAAGGTACATCACGATAGCGTGATGTCTGGCTGAGCAGGGGCCGGGGAATGCCCGACGCCCTGAGGCCAATCAGGAATCGTGTTCGTCCGAATCCGTGCTGACGTCGATGTCAGAGCTGATGTCATCATCATCATCGTCCAGATCGGACGTGTCTTCCATCACATCATCGCCATCGGTATCGGCATCTGTGTCGATATCGATATCTTCATCTTCTTTCTTGGCCGGAGCCGGTGTGTCTGCATGCGGTGTCAGACTGTCCGTGCTGCGACGCAGGCGGGAGACGAGTTCCGGCTGTTCCGTGCCACATTTCGGGCAAACGGCGGGAGACCTGTGCAGGTCATAGAAGCGGGCACCGCAGGACACGCAGACGCGTTTGGTGCCGAGATCGGGCTGGGACATCTTGCTACCTGTCGATCCTGGTCAGACATTGGGACAAAGCGTGTCCCGGAAAAGGACGATTCCCTTCAAACCGCGGCGCGGAAGGAAAACGATCCAGACGTATTAAGGCGAGGCCACATGCCATTGCACAGGTGTCCTGTCAAACCCTGAAGCACCGGTTACGCATATTTTTACGCAAAAAAGACGCCGTTTTCCCGCGTGCCGGATTGACTTACGGCAGGACAAGCCGGAATGAAATGACCATGACACAGCCTTCTGCTTCCCCCTCCAGCGCTCTGCGTGTTTCCCGCCCAGCTTCGTCCCTCAGCGGCAAAATTGCCGTGCCGGGTGACAAATCCATCAGCCACCGCGCCCTGATGTTTGCAGCGCTTGCCAAAGGCGAGACGCGCATTGTGGGCCTGCTGGAAGGCGAGGATGTGCTGCGCACTGCTGCCGCCATGCGGGCGCTTGGCGCAAAAATCTCCCGGGAAGACGATGGCCGCTGGCATGTGCATGGCTGCGGTCTGGGGGAATTGCAGGAACCCGCAGATGTGCTGGACATGGGCAATTCCGGCACGGCGGCGCGTCTGCTGTCCGGCCTGCTGGCCAGCCACGGCATTATGTCCGTCATGACCGGGGATGCCAGTCTCCGCCGCCGCCCGATGAAGCGCGTGATGGACCCGCTGGCAGGCACAGGGGCGACGTTCCTTGCGCGGGAAGGCGGGCGTCTGCCGCTGGCCATTCAGGGTAACGCGCAGCCGGCACCACTGTCCTACCGTCTGCCGGTGGCGTCCGCGCAGGTGAAATCCGCAGTTCTGCTGGCGGGCCTGAATGCGGAAGGTGTGACGCAGGTGGAAGAGCCTGTGCCGACCCGTGACCATACGGAAAACATGCTGCGCCACTTTGGCGCGCACGTCACGGTGGACGAAACGCCGGACGGTGGGCGCATTATCCGGCTGGAAGGCAAGCCGCGTCTGGTGGCGCGGGATGTAACTGTGCCGGGTGACCCGTCTTCTGCCGCTTTTGTGCTGGTGGCGGCCCTGCTGGTGCCGGGGTCTGATGTGTTGATTTCCAATGTGGGGCTGAACCTGCTCCGCACCGGCCTGTTCACCACCTTGCGGGAAATGGGCGGGCGTCTGGATATTCTGGATGAGCGCACGGAGGGTGGCGAGCCGGTGGGTGACCTGCATGTGCGGGCCTCCTCGCTTCAGGCCGTGGATGTCCCGGCAGATCGTGCACCGTCCATGATTGATGAATACCCCATTCTCGCCGTGGCTGCGGCGTATGCCTCGGGCATTTCCCGCCTGCGTGGGCTTGCTGAACTGCGAGTGAAGGAAAGCGACCGTCTGGCCTCCACCGTAGCGCTGCTGGAAAATAATGGCGTGCGCACCCGCATTGATGGCGATGACCTGATTATCCATGGCACTGGCGGCCATATTCCCGGCGGCGGTCTGGTGGAAACCCATATGGACCATCGTCTGGCCATGAGTGCCTCTGTGTTGGGACTGGTGACGGAAAAGCCGGTGGATATTGATGATACCGCGTTTATTGACACCAGCTTCCCCGGTTATTTCACACTGATGAACAGCCTTGGTGCAGGGTTTTCAGCATGATGCGCGGCGGTCCGGTTCTTGCGGTTGATGGCCCGGCAGCGGCAGGTAAAGGCACGCTGGCCAAGCGTCTGGCCGCAGAACTGAACCTGCCTTATCTGGATACAGGCCTGCTCTATCGGGCTGTGGGGCGTCTGGTGCTGGATGCCGGGCAGGACCCGGCAGCTCCGGCTGAAGAGTTTGCCCGCACGCTGAAGGCGGAAGATACCCAGCGTAAAGACCTGCGCACGCAGGAAGTAGCTCGTGCCGCCAGTCAGGTTGCATCCCAGCCCGCAGTGCGTAGTGCACTGGTGGAAACGCAGCGTCGGTTTGCGCAGGCGCGTGGCGGGGTGCTGGATGGGCGGGATATTGGCACGGCCATTTTCCCGGATGCGGATGTCAAACTGTTCATCACGGCCTCTCCGGCTACGCGGGCGCTCCGCCGCTTTTTGCAGTTGGGGGAAGACCCGAAGACGGAGGGTGCGGAGGCACGTCTGGCCGAGATGGCAGCGGCTTTAAAAGCAAGGGATGCCGCAGACGCCGGGCGCGAAGCGGCCCCCATGCAGGTGGCAGCAGATGCGGTTGTGATTGAGACAGACACACTCAGCGCGGATGCCGTTCTGGCTGAAGCGCTGCGGGTTGTGCGGGAGCGACTCGACACCCACGCAGGCTGAGGTCTTGCGAGGGCTGCAAAAAGAAGTTCTCACGAAATCAATAATTTTACCGCTATCCCCCATCAAAATCCGCCGGATTGTGTTGACAAGCCGCCGGTGGTGGGTGTCTCTGCCCTCAGATGCCTGTTGTTTGCAGCGGGTTTCCTTTTCAGTCAGGGTCGCGGGAACCAGACGGGCCAGAGGGTCCGTTCCCTTTTCCGCGGCAAGTCGTGCTGCCGGCAGGCGGTGCGCAGGAAGTGTCGGCTGTATTTTTCGGGCCGATGCAGGATTTACAGTTACACATGGCTTCAGCCGCAACCCCGGCCACGGATCATTTCCGTGGCGAAGATTTTGCTTCCCTTCTTGACGAGACCCTCGGCCGCGATACCGGCTTTGACGGGTCCGTTGTGCGTGGGCGCATTGTCCGCCTGACCGACGAATTCGCGATTGTCGATGTTGGTCTGAAGAGCGAAGGCCGCGTTTCCCTGCGCGAATTTGCTCCTCAGGGTGTCACACCCGATGTCAAACCGGGTGACGTTGTTGAGCTGTATGTTGAGCGTTACGAAGACCGTGACGGCAGCATCGTGCTCTCTCGTGAAAAAGCCCGCCGTGAAGAAGCCTGGACGAACCTTGAAAAAGCGTTCGAAGCAAACCAGCGCGTCAACGGCACCATCTATGGCCGCGTTAAAGGTGGCTTCACGGTTGATCTGGGTGGCGCCATGGCGTTCCTGCCCGGCAGCCAGGTTGATATCCGCCCCGTGCGTGACGTCAGCCCGCTGATGGGTGTTCCGCAGCCGTTCCAGATCCTGAAAATGGATCGTGCACGTGGCAACATCGTTGTCTCCCGTCGTGCCGTTCTGGAAGAAACCCGCGCAGAACAGCGCAGCGAACTGATCCAGGGCCTGACTGAAGGCATGATCCTGGACGGCGTTGTGAAGAACATCACCGATTACGGTGCGTTCGTTGACCTCGGCGGCGTTGACGGCCTGCTGCATGTGACCGACATCGCATGGAAGCGCATCAACCACCCGTCTGAAGCTCTGCAGATCGGCCAGCCGGTACGTGTGCAGGTTATCCGCTTCAACCCGGATACGCAGCGCATCTCCCTGGGCATGAAGCAGCTTGAAGCTGATCCGTGGGAAAATGTTGCCCTGAAGTACCCGCCGGGTGCGCGTTACACGGGCCGCGTGACCAACATCACCGATTACGGCGCATTTGTTGAGCTGGAGCCGGGCGTTGAAGGTCTGGTGCACGTTTCCGAAATGTCCTGGACGAAGAAGAACGTCCATCCGGGCAAGATCGTTGCTACTTCTCAGGAAGTCGACGTGATGGTTCTGGATGTGGACAGCGCGAAGCGCCGCATCTCTCTGGGCCTCAAGCAGGTTCAGCGCAACCCGTGGGAGCAGTTCGCGGAAGAGCACAAAATCGGCTCCACCGTAGAAGGCGAAATCCGCAACATCACCGAGTTCGGTCTGTTTGTTGGTCTGTCTGCAGACATCGACGGCATGGTTCACATGTCCGACCTGTCCTGGGACGAAACCGGCGAAGAAGCCATGAAGCACTACGAAAAGGGCCAGGTTGTCAAAGCCAAGGTTCTGGACGTGGATGTCGAGAAAGAACGTATCTCTCTCGGTATCAAGCAGCTTCAGGAAGATCCGGCAGCTGACGTTCTGACGAGCGTTCAGAAAGGTGCCATCGTGACCTGCACCGTCACCGCAGTTCAGTCCAACGGGATTGAAGTGAAGGTTGACGACGTTCTGACCGGCTTCATCCGTCGTGCTGAACTGGCCCGTGACAAGGCTGAGCAGCGTCCGGAACGCTTTGCGGTTGGTGAACGCGTTGATGCGAAGGTGGTCTCTGTTGACCGTGCCGCTCGCAAGCTCGCGCTGACCATCAAAGGTCGCGAAGTTGAAGAAGACAAGCAGGCTATCAACGAATACGGCTCATCCGACAGCGGTGCGTCTCTCGGTGATATTCTGGGTGCGGCAATTCGTCGTCGTAACACGGATAGCTAAGACTTCTGGACCTGAGGACGGGGCGGCCTTCTGGCCCGCTTCGCCTGATGGAAGAGTGTTAAAGCAAGCCTCGAAAAAGGCGGTGTCGGAAACGACACCGCCTTTTTTGTGTTCTGCTGCCGGGGAGTGCTCATCCTCGGATTTGTGACTAGCGGGCACAGAAGACGGGGTTGTCTGGTTGGGGCGTGCATGAGAGCGTGGACCACCCTTCAGGCAGGAGTGATGCTTCCATGACGTCTCGCCCGTTTTCTGGCTCTTCGCTTCCCTCTTCTTCCCTGGCGCTTTCGGCCCGGAGTCCGACGCGGGACGCACAAAGCGCTGTGGGAAGAGAGTTGGATGGCGGAAAGAACTCTGGGTTGGAGCGGTCAGGAGGCTCTGAAATGGCAGTGCAGGGTGAGGGGCGGCCTCTCAGACGCAGGCGGCTTTTACAGTCTATGATGCTGGGTGGCTGCGCTCTTCCTGTTGCGGCAGGTCTGCTCCGCCCGTCTGCGGCGCGGGCTGCGCAGGAGGCAGAGAGCGGTGGCGGTACGCCAACAACCGGCGTGAATGGTGATCAGGGTTATGAACCTGCCGGGTCCTTTGAAATTGTCGCGGATTTTTACGGTCCGGGTCCCTCCGGCGTGGTGGTGACGGATTCCGGGCGCATTTTTGTGGGCTTTCCGCGCCATGCGGTGAACCATAAAGGGGCAACGCTGGGCGAACTGGTGCAGGGGCGTGTTGTGCCCTGGCCAGGCGCTGACCTCAGCCTGCCCTCAGCGGCGGCCCCGGCAGACCGGCTGATGTCGATCCATGGCATGACGATGGACACGCAAGGCCGGGTCTGGGCGATTGATGATGGCAAACTGGCTGGCCAGCCCTTGCAGCCGGGGGCGGCGAAACTGGTTTGCTTTGACCCGCAAACCAACCGGCTCGTGCATAAAATTGTGCTGACTTCTCCGGCTCTGCTGCCAGACAGCCACATGAATGATTTGCGCGTGGACCTGACGCACGGGCAGGCAGGCACAGCCTATGTGACCGATAGCTCCTTTGGGCACAGTCCTGCGCTGGTGGTGGTGGATATTGCCTCAGGGCGTCAGCGCCGTGTGTTGGCGACGCATCCCTCCACGCAGGCGGAGCCGGGGTTCATGGCGGTCGTGGAAGGAGTGCCGCTGGTCTATACCCCGGGCAAGCCGCTGCGCTTTGTGGTTGGCGGGGCGGATGGCGTCACGCTCAGCCCGAACAGTGACCGCCTGTTTTACGCACCTCTTACCAGCCGTCGGCTGTATAGCCTGCCCACCGCTTTGCTGGCCGATCCGACTGTGAGTGAGGCCGCGCTGGCGGCAGCCGTCAAAGATGAAGGGGAGAAGGGCACAGCCGACGGGCTGGCGACCGATGCGCAGGGGCGGATTTACACGACCAATTTTGAGCAGGATTGTATCTTGCGGCGCAATACGGATGGTTCATTTGACCTGATGGTGCATGACCCGCGTATTCTCTCGCCTGATGGGATTTTCTGCACCAAAACGCATGTTTATTGCACCCTAGGGCAATGGAACCGTCTGGCCAGCTTTAACGGTGGGCAGGACAAAAGAAAGCCGCCCTACCACCTGATCCGTTTCCCGATTGAGCCCATCCCGTCGTATAATACAGAACAGAAAATCTGATTTCTTCCGATCAGTTCATCTGTTTGCAGTTTTGACTATGCCGGCTTTCAGAAATTCATTCCCGTGCCGCTTTGTTGTGCGGCTTACAGCGCGGACATGTGCAGGTAGAGAAGCTCAAGAAAATCTGCCAGAGATTTCAGGGGTTTTTTCTGTTCAAGGCAGTCTTTTGCAAAAAGGAGCGCTGCCTTCTGGCGTGTTGTGCGGGTTGGCTGGTCGGTCAGGACAGAGAAATCTGCAACATGCGCGTAGCCAATGCTGCGGCGGATGATTTCAGCAGCACAGAATCCTGCCATATCCTGAAAAACATTTTGGATAAAAAGAGACTTTTCAAAATTCTGTGTCGATTTGTCTGTGGTCGCGTAATAGAGGGTTGAACGATCCTCTGCCCATTCTCTCTCTTGCCACAAGGCAAGGAAGCGTTTTTTGAAACTTGTCCAGAAGGTCTGGATCATATCCAGATGCAGAGCCTGCCCGGCACGATCGGATGTGGCGAAAAGACTGAGAATAAGATTGCCGACAAACAGTCCCGCATCAAACCCGATCGGCCCGTAGGTGGCAAATTCCCCGTCAATAATCCGGGTATCAGTGCCCGTCGTCATGATGGAGCCTGTATGCAGGTCCCCATGCAGCAGAGCCTGCGGAGTGCATAAAAAGCGCAGACGGAGACTATCAATACGGGCTTGCACTGCCGGACTGGTGCGCAGGGCGGCAACAATCGGGGTGAGTTGCGGGTCTGCCCAGTGATTGCGTGGGTGGTCGTGGTACGGGTCCGTCAGAACCAGATCGACCGTAATGCGGGTCAGGGTCTGGTTGCGGGCAAAACAGATCTGCCGGTCCATAATTCGTTCAAACGGTTCCGCCAGCAGGGATGTCGCGAACGTGCTGCGGGCGACAAAATCGCCAACCTGCGCCGCAACAGCAGGGTGATAATGTCCGGCCATCATGGCGGTTCGCATCACCGTATGTCCGGACAGGCTGGGGACAATCAGAATGAACTGCTCAGGGTCAAAATGCAGACACTCTGTGGTCAGGTCTGGCACATGTGGAAAGACGGCGCGCAGATAGGCGGCTTCAAAAAACGTACGGTCCAGCGGCATTTTCCAGGCCGGGTCAACCCGCACATGCGGCAACGCCTGTTTGAGACAAACACCGCCATCTGGACCTTCTGCCACAAACACCATGTTGAGGTTGCCATCACTGACTTCCCACACGCGCCATTCGGCTGGTGTGCCGCCAAGGCGCGCTGCAATAGGGGGGAGGGAGGCAATAACCGTCCGGACGCCTTCAAGGTCCAGAGTGGTGTAGGGAGAAGCCTGCTGCAATTCTGGCGTCGTCATGATGACTCTGTTTTTCCGGGCTTAGTCATGCCGTGTGGGTGAAGGCTGCCCACACAGCAAAGGAAACGCACGGACAGGGCGTGTCACCCCGTCCGCAAAACACCTTAATCCAGACAGGCCTGTTTGAAAGCCTTAAACGCGTGCGCGCGGTGGCTGATGGCGTTTTTCTCGGCTTCTTCCATTTCGGCAAAGGTCCGGCTTTCCCCCGTGGGGGTAAAAATCGGGTCATAGCCATGGCCTTTTTCACCGCGCGGTGGCCAGGTGATGCTGCCATCCACACGGCCTTCAAAGCTGCGGGTGGTGCCGTCTGGCCAGGCAAGGCACAGTACGCAGATAAACCACGCATCGCGCTCGTCCGAGCCAATGCCTTCTTCAATGCGCGCCATGGCGGCAGGGAAGTCCTTGTTCGGGCCAGCCCAGCGGGCGGAGTAAATGCCCGGAGCACCGCCGAGTGCGCTGACGCACAGGCCGGAATCATCCGCCAGAGCGGGCAGGCCGGTGGCTTTGGCCGCAGCCAGAGCCTTAAGCGCCGCATTGCCGGCAAACGTGGTGGCGGTTTCTTCCGGTTCTGGCAGATTGAGGTCCCCGGCAGACAGCACGGTGACTCCAAAATCCGCCAGCAGCGTGGAAAACTCTGCCAGCTTGCCGGCATTATGGCTGGCCAGAACCAGTTTGCTGCCAGCCTCCAGTTTGCCGTGCGTCATGTTAGCGGTTCTCCGCCGTTTCAACGGCCAGTGTCTGGGCGTCAAACAGAACGGACACGCCGGTGCGGGCCAGAGCAAACAGCTCGTTGAAGGCATCTTCCGTGAAAGGTGCCTCTTCCGCGGTGCCCTGAATTTCCACAATGCGGCGGTCAGCGGTCAGCACGAAATTGGTGTCGGCTGCGGCGGCGCTGTCTTCTTCGTAATCCAGATCCAGCACCGGGCCGGCTTTGGTCAGACCGCAGGACACGGCAGCAACCTGCCCGCGCAGCGGCATGTGGCTCAGTACGTTTTTGGCCACCAGCTGGCCAAGGGCCAGACGCAGGGCGACCCACGCGCCGGTAATGGAGGCGCAGCGCGTGCCGCCATCAGCGTTCAGCACGTCACAATCCAGCGTGATGCTCATTTCACCCAGAGCAGCCAGATCCACGACGGAGCGCAGGGAGCGGCCAATAAGGCGCTGGATTTCCTGCGTGCGGCCAGACTGCTTGCCCTTGGCGGCTTCACGGTTGCCACGGGTGTGGGTGGCGCGGGGCAGCATGCCGTATTCTGCCGTGACCCAGCCGGTGCCTTTGCCGCGCAGGAAGGGCGGAACCCGACTTTCAACACTGGCGACGCAGAGAACTTCCGTCCCCCCGACGCGGATCAGCGCCGAGCCTTCCGCGTGGCGGGCAAAGCCGGTTTCAATGGTGACGGGGCGCATCTGGTTGGGCTGGCGGCCGGAGGGACGCATGGGAAGCTCCTTAAGAAAGATTATTCTCTGCACATAAAGTGCTTTTGGCGGGAGCGAAACCATGGAGCTGTTTCATTGTTTTTCTTGTCATGCAGGGCGGAGATGCGCAGAAGCAGAAGAGTCCTGTTGTGAAGGAGGAGCCTGACCCTCATGAAACGTGGTCTGCGACCTGCAAAACCCGTTCTGCCGCCGGGGCTGGATTCCCGGTCCGCCACCATTCTGCGTGAAATTGTGGAGGAATATGTGGCCAGTGGGGAGCCTGTGGGCTCCCGCACGCTGTCCCGTCGGCTCGGGTTGCCGTTGTCTCCGGCCACCATTCGCAATGTCATGGCGTCTCTGACCGAAGCAGGCTTGCTGTTTTCTCCTCATACGTCCGCCGGACGCCTGCCGACGGAAGCCGGTTTGCGCCTGTTTGTGGATGGTTTGTTGCAGTTTGGCAGCCTCTCGGAAGAGGAATGCCGTGCCATCGGGCAGTCGCTGGAAGCGCGGGGGCGGTCCTTGCAGGATACGCTAACGGAAGCATCCTCCCTGTTGTCCGGCATGTCTGATGCGGCCGGGCTGGTGATTGCGCCAAAAGGGGAGGGTGGCGTCAAACATATTGAATTTGTGGCGTTGGGCGGAAACCGGGCGCTGGTTGTGCTGGTGGGCACGGATGGGCATGTGGAAAATCGGGTGATTGAAACGCCCGTTGGCATGCCGCCCTCTGCACTGGTGGAGGCCGCAAACTATCTGAATGCTCACACGATTGGGGCGACCCTCCCGGACCTGCGGGAGCGGGTCGGGGCGGATATTGCCGAAAATCGCAGCGCTTTGGATCAGCTGACAGCCGACGTGGTGGAAAGCGGTCTGGCGATCTGGGGGGGCGGCGGAGACGAACGCGGCGGCACCCTGATTATTCGCGGGCAGGGCAAATTACTGTCGGATGTGGATGGGCAGGAGCGACTGCTGGCCATTCAGGCCTTGTTTGACCGGCTGGAGCGGCAGGAAACCATGCTGCGTCTGCTGGAATTAGCGGAACATTCAGAAGGTGTGCGTATCTTTATTGGTGCGGAAAGCGGGCTGTTTGGCGGCACCGGCATGTCCATGGTCGTGGCCCCGGCCCGGAATGAGGCCAACAGGATTGTCGGCGCGATTGGTGTCATTGGCCCCACACGCATCAATTACGGTCGGATTGTCCCGGTTGTGGATTATACGGCGCGTTTTTTGGGTGAAATGCTCGGTTAAGGGCAAAATTCGCCATCATCTGGTCAGGAAGAGCGACGAGACTGGAGACGACAGCGCATGAGAATGGTAAAGGGACCTGCATGACAAGAACTCCGTCTTCTGGTGAACCCGGGTCTTCTTCCAATAATAATGAGGGAAGAGACGCATCTTCCCGACATGGTCCCGCATGGCGCAGGCCGCGTTTCCGCCAGTGGCGGGGGCTGCTTGGTACCGTCGCGGCTCTGGCGCTGGTGGGTACCACGGGGGCGGTCGTCCTCATCTGGACCCAGTACGAAGGGATTGTGGCCGATCTGCCAACGGTTGAAGGGCTGCGCACCTATCAGCCGCCGGTGATGAGCCGCCTTTATGCGTCGGATGACCGGCTGATTGCCGAACTGGCGGATGAGCGCCGCGTGTTTGTGCCCTCCAGCGCCATCCCGGACCGGGTGAAGAACGCCTTTATTGCTGCGGAAGACCAGAAGTTCTGGACCCACAAGGGCGTGGACCCCATGGCCATTGCCCGTGCTGGTCTGACGGATCTGACGCGCGGCAAGGGACGCAGGCCGATTGGTGCGTCCACCATCACGCAGCAGGTGGCGCGTGTCATGCTGCTGGGCAGTAATGCAGTCTCCATGAAGCGAAAGGCCAAGGAAGCCTTCCTCGCCATGCGGATTGAGCAGGTTCTGCCCAAGGAAAAGATTCTCGAAATCTATCTGAATGAAATCTATCTGGGCAGCGGTGCTTACGGGATTGGCGCTGCGGCGCAGACCTACTTCAATAAACCGCTGGATCAGCTGGATGATGCGGAAGCGGCCTTCCTGGGTGCGCTGCCCAAATCGCCCACCAATTACAATCCGGTTCGTTTCCCTGAGGCCGCCCGTGGCCGGCGGAACTGGGTGCTGGAGCGTATGGCGGAAACCGGCTCGCTGACGCATGAAGCAGCACGCGCTGCCGAGGCTGAACCGCTGATCCCGCATACGTTTGTGCGCCCCGGTCCGGCCCCCGGCTCCGAATGGTTTGCTGAGGAAGTGCGCCGCCAGCTGCTGGAAAAATACGGTCAGGACATGACCATGCAGGGCGGGCTGGATGTGCATACCAGTCTGGACCCCGCCCTTCAGCTGACAGCGCAGACTGTGCTGCGTCAGGGGCTGATGGCGTATGACCGTGCGCATGGTGGCTGGCGTGGGCCGGTGAAGCACCTGCAAACCGTCAATGCCTCTTCGTCTCAGGAAGAATGGGTTGCTGCCCTGAATGCGGAAGCTGTGCCGCTGGGCATGCTGGACCAGTGGCGTCTGGCCGTCGTGCTGGACCCGGCGCATGGTCGTGTTGGCTGGCTGGAAGGTGCTGTTGTGCGCCGTGGAGCCGCCATGCAGGGTGGCACACCGCAGACGGGTGCGATTCAGGATCGTGATTTGGCGTGGACCCGGCGTTTCAGGCTGCTGAAAGCGGGCGATCTGGTGATGATCGAACCGCAGGCCGGAAGCAGCCGCGTGGCCTTGATGCAGGTGCCGCATGTAGAAGGCGCCGTGGTGACGCTGAATGCACGCACCGGGCGTGTTATGGCGCTGGTGGGCGGCTGGTCGTTCCAGACCTCGCAGTTTGATCGTGCCACGCAGGCGCTGCGTCAGCCCGGTTCGTCCTTCAAACCGTTTGTGTATTTGCAGGCCATGGAGCAGGGCATTTCGCCCTCGCAGTCGTTTGATGATTCGCCGGTGTCTTATGGCACCTGGCACCCGAACAACTACGAGAAAGATTTCTGGGGGCCGACCTCTCTGCATGACGCCCTGCGGGAATCCCGCAATCTGGTGACCATCCGTCTGGCAGCCCATATCGGCATCAAGAACGTGGCGGATCTGGCGACCCGAATCGGGCTGGTGGATTCCATGCCGCACGTGCTGCCCGCAGCGCTGGGGGCCGTGGAAACCACAGTGCTGAAGGAAGCAGGAGCCTACGCTTCCCTTGCGGCAGGTGGCCGGAAAGTCACTCCTACCCTGATTGATGATGTGCAGGACCGTGAAGGCCATGTGATCTGGCGGCCGGAGGGCATTTCTCTGGTGTCCGCGTCTGCGCAGACAGGGGATGCTGCGGCCACGCCGCCCGTACCCGGCCAGCCTTCGGATGCCGATGCCATCTTCCCTGATGCGCCCAAGGGGCAGGACGCAGGCAAGGTTCCCGCACCGGCCGCAGCGCCTGTGCAGGATAATGCCGTCAAGATCATCATGCCGGGGCAGGATGAGATTCCGGAAGTGCAGGATAATCGCCCGCGTGTGGCCTCGGAGCAGAGCGCATTCCAGATTACGACCATGCTGCAGGACGTCATCCGGCGTGGAACCGGCGTGCAGGCCGGGAAGGGGATTGATAACCCCGTGGCTGGCAAAACCGGCACCAGCCAGAACTTTAATGACGCATGGTTTGCAGGTTATTCGCCTGATCTGGTGACGGTGGTGTGGATCGGATTTGATACGCCGGAGTCACTGGGTAAGAACGAAACCGGCGGGGCTATTGCCGGGCCGATCTGGAACAAGGTGATGAAAACAGCACTCGAAGGTCGGTCGAAGCTGGATTTTGCCGCGCCGGAGGGTGTCACGCTGGTGCGGTATGATACGGGTCGTGGTGTGGCGATTGATGCCTTTAAACCGGGCCAGATTCCGGGTGTGAGCGTCAGTCTGGCGGATAATGGGGCCTCTCACGAGTTGACGGCGGCGGATACGGGTGCGGAAAACATGCCGGATTCGGAAAGTGATATGGCGGCCGGTGCCGGTCAGTCTGGCACAGGCGCCGCCAGCCCCGGTCAGACTGCAACACCGGGTGCAGCAAAAGCGCCCCCTGCCGCGTCCGGGGGTGACATTGGCATGGGCGGCCTTTATTGAGGCCGTTCACACGTGAGAATTTTATAAAGACCTGATGGAGAGACGGCCCGATGTCGGCTGAGACAGAAGCCCTTAATGACCAGATCAAGCAGTCGGTGGCACTGCTGAGGAGGCATCTTTAACTGGGATGTCGCCCAGGCCCGACTTGCCGAACTGAACAACCGGGCCGAAGACCCGGATTTGTGGAATGATTCCGACGCCGCCCAGAAGCTGATGCGTGAACGCACCCTGCTGGCCGGGCAGGTGGAAGGCGTGCAGAAGCTGGAAACCAGCGTGCAGGACGCCTGTGAGCTGGTGGAAATGGCGGAAGCCGAAGGGGATGCGGAGATTGTGGCGGAAGCTACAGCAGCCCTGAAGGCTCTGGCGGAAGAAGCCAAACGCCGTGAGACCGAAAGCCTGTTGTCTGGCGAAGCGGATAGCAATGACTGCTATCTGGAAGTCAACGCCGGTGCCGGCGGGACGGAAGCGCAGGACTGGGCAGAAATGATGCTGCGCATGTACACCCGCTGGGCGGAAGCTCATGGGTACAAAGTTACGCTGATGGAAAGCTCGGAAGGTGAACAGGCCGGGTTGAAGTCCGCCACCATTCTGGTTTCCGGCCCGAATGCCTACGGCTGGCTGAAAACCGAGGCCGGGGTGCATCGTCTGGTGCGTATCTCCCCGTTTGATGCCGCGGCACGCCGCCAGACGTCCTTTGCATCCGTCTGGGTCTATCCGGTGATTGACGATTCGATTGAGATCGAAGTGAACGATTCCGACCTTAAGGTCGATACGTTCCGCGCTTCTGGCGCGGGTGGTCAGCACGTTAACAAGACCGATTCGGCCATTCGTATTACCCATATGCCCACGGGCATTGTGGTGGCGTGTCAGACCGACCGTTCCCAGCATCGCAACCGTGCAACGGCTATGCAGATGCTGCGGGCCCGTTTGTATGAGGCGGAACTGCAAAAGCGTGAGGCCGCTGCGGCTGCTACGGAAGCGGCCAAGACAGACATCGGCTGGGGGCACCAGATACGTTCTTACGTTCTGGCTCCGTACCAGATGGTGAAGGATCTGCGCACCAACGTGGAAACAGGGAACCCCAGCGCTGTGCTGGATGGGGATCTGGATGCGTTCATGGCGGCGGCCCTTGCGGCCCGGGTTGGCGCAACCCGCTCTGAGGCGAGTGCTAACGCGCAATAAACTGCACGTTTATGAAGTGTTAAAAAACGGGCCTCTTCGGGGCCCGTTTTTTTATATTGCGTGGATATGGGGAACCACGACAGATTCATGAACGTTACAAAGAATTTTTTTTTAAATAAGACTGGGCTCAAAACAGGCAGAGAGGCGTCTGTTTTCGAGGCATCCTTACAGAAAGTGGCTTTTTTCTGCCGATTTGTGCACGGTGCCTGTTTTATGAGCCTTCTGCTCCCAAACAAGGCAGCGTTCATTTTCGATCAAGAACATTCTTGACATATTTGCTGTCAAATTGCCCAATCAGGGTCAGGAAGATGGCAGCCATGCAGCTCTGTCAGTCTATTCCAGTGCTGAGGCACGAAATGTTGGTGCAGGGCCATCAGTTTTTGATGCCATAGATCAGGTGATGGCGCTGGCCAGTGTTTCTTTGGCTGGCGTGGAAGAAGGAGGATGTAGAAATATGAAGGACCACGCGCAACAGCAACAGAGTCCGGTGCGCTTTGTCATCGGAACAGGAGCTGTTGTCGGTGTTGTTGCTCTGCTGGTTGTGATTCTGCTGCATCTCTTGGCGGTTATGGGACTTATGTACGGCATGGGAACGTCTGCGAGCGTTCCGGTTACGCATCCGCCGATCAAGACCAGAATTCTGCCACCACCGCCACCACCACCGCCC